>CAXUBX010000074.1:0-16513 GCA_964249405.1 uncultured Acetobacteraceae bacterium
CGAACATCTGCGCGACGTGATCGACCTCGGACCCAAAGCGCTCGAACCCTTGCTCGATCTTGTTCCAGTCAATTCCCTTGAGCCACCCGGCTAGCCGCTTCACATACTCATCAACCCTGCCCGCGATGATCTGTCGGTTTGCGCCGACCCAATCCGCGAAGGAGCCCAACATTGGCGTCAGCACGGGCGCGAGCGACGCCGCGATCGAGTCGGTCAGGCCTCCGGTCACCAATTCGACCCGCGTCTGCGACATCGAGAGCTGCCGGGCCGCCACGACAGCCTGGCCATTCACCACGCCGCAGCGCTGGGTCCATTGCTGATACTGGGCGTATTCCCGGTTGCTCATCCGGATCACCGGCAGCAGATCCTCGGCCGCGCCGCCTAAGAGCACCATGGCGGCCTTGACTTGAAGCGACGGATTGGTGATTGCGTGCAGGCGCTCGCGCAGCTGCGGAACACGTCCGCCGCACTCTTGGCCGTCAACGCTGTCTTGCGGATGTTCACGTGCAGAGCGGTCAACCACGTCATCGCGGCGTTGTTCCGGCCGCCAAGCGCGTCCGTCATCGTGTCCTCGAGGGACGTAAGCCCCGAAGTCATCGCCCCGGCCGAGGAACCGGCAAGGCGTGCGGCTCCCTGAAAGCTCTGCAGTTGGTCGGCACCGATCCCAATCCGCTGGGCGCTGAACTTGAGCTGCTGCCCCCATGCGGCCGCTGCCGACGTCAGCTTGTATAGCCCGGCGACACTGGCCGCCCCGGTAATCGCTCCGAGCGGGGTGACGATCTTCGTGAGCGACTCGGTCGCGGCGAAAGCGGAAGAACGGAGCGCATCGACATTACGGGCGATGGCAGGAATGCCCTCGGCTTGTGAGAACCGGGCAAATGTCGCCTGGAGATCGCGTGCAGGGCGCGTGAAAGCCTGCATACGCTTGTTGATCGCTTCGAGGGCCTTCGAGGCGTCGTCTTTTGCGACGATGTGGATCGGGAATGTGCAGCACGCTCGCGACTTGCGGGAACGCATCGTTGTTGTGCGTCGCACAAGGTTACGGAGCACGCTGCTCGTCGGGTTGTCTCGTCACTGCCGCGGGCGCGACTGGGCTGCGGTGACACCGAAGCGCCAGAGCCTGCGCCGTGTTCCGCCGCGCCGCGAGAGACGACAGCTTGCCCCGATCCGCCTCGCTCACACCAACGCGCGACGTGCCATGCCCATCGTCGACCCCGCCCAACTCCGGCAGGACGCATCGCAAACGCGACCGAATCGCTGCGCCAGCGCGTGTCAGATCCGGGGACACGAGAGCATGATCGGCTAGGCTCGAGCCGATGAACGTGCTCTACCGACACGAGATCAGCCTGCCGCGAGACGGAGCCTGTGCCGATGCCTGTCGTGACGAGGAGGCTGCCGACGGCGGCCCTGCTTCTGGTCTGCGCGCTGCTGATCACGGCCTGTGGCGCCGCCGGATCGGCGCCGCCGCCCGCCGCCTATCGGAGCGGGAACACCTATATCGGCGCGCCCGGAAACTTCGCGCCCTGAGCGGACGCCGGGAGGGGTCGGGACCCTCTCAGGCGTCGAAGGTGATCACGGAGCGGGCGACGGTGCCGCGCTTCATCTCCTCGAACGCGTCGTTGATGCGCTCCAGAGGCAGACGGTTGGAGACCAGCGCATCGAGCTTCAGCCGTCCCTGCATGTAGAAGTCGACGTAGCGCGGGATATCCAGAGGGAACCGGTTGGATCCCATCAGCGAACCCTGGATCCGCTTCTCGGCCAGGAACTCCCACCCGTTCAGTTCGATCTTGACGCCGACAGGGATCATGCCGATCACGGTCGCGGTGCCGCCCCGGCGCAGCATGCGGAATGCGTCCTCGGTGGTCGCCTTGAGACCGATGGCTTCCAGGCTGTGGTGCACGCCGCCGCCGGTCAGCTCGCGGACCCGCTCGGGAACCTTGCCGCCGGCGGCGTCGATCGCGTCGGTCGCGCCGAACACGGCGGCGAGTTCGAGCTTGGCGGGCTCGCGATCGATCGCGATGATCCGGCCGGCGCCCGCGATGGCAGCCCCGTTGATCGCGGCCAGCCCGACGCCGCCGCAGCCGATCACCGCCACCGTCTCGCCCGGACGGATCGCGGCGGTATGGATGACGGCGCCGACCCCGGTGGTGACGGCGCAGCCGATCACCGCGGCACGATCGAGCGGCATGTCGCGACGGATCGGCGTGCAGGCGTGCTCGTGCACCAGCATCTGCTCGGCGAAGGCCGACAGGTTCAGATACTGGGCGATCGCCTCGCCGCGCTGGCTGAGCCGCGGCGTCTCGGTCTCGCCCCGCTGGAGCTCCGGGCTCAGGCAGAGCGACATGTGACCGGTCAGGCAGTGCTCGCAGTGGCCGCAGAACGCGGACAGGCAGGTCACGACGTGGTCGCCCGGCGCGATCCCGCGCACGTCGGCGCCGACCCGCTCGACGATCCCCGCCGCCTCGTGACCGAGCACCGAGGGCAGCTGGTACGGGTAGGAGCCCTCGATATAGTGCAGGTCGGAATGGCAGACGCCGACCGCCACGGTGCGGATCAGCACCTCGCGCGGCCCGGGACGGTCGATCTCGACCTCCTCCACGGTCAGGGGCTGGCCGACGCTGCGCAGGATCGCCGCCTTCATCAACGTTCTCCCAGAACTCTCGTCGTCGCTCGTTTTCGAACTTCCGGTATGCTAGCCCATCGGGCGCTCCGCCCCTAGCCACCACAAGGGGTCTGGGGCCCGCGGCCCCAGCGGGGCTTGGGGCAGCGCCCCAAAGGTCTTCCTCGCGCGGTCAGGCCTGCCGGATCTCGATCAACCGGCGCCGGATCGCGCGGCCGTGCTCGACGCGTTCGGCGACGAACGCCCCGTCGCCGGCCCGGATCGCGTCGGCCATCCGGCGCGCGTCGGTCTCGAAGCGGTCGAGCATGTCGAGCAGCGCGTCGCGATTGTTGAGGAACACGTCGCGCCACATCACCGGGTCGGAGGCGGCGATCCGGGTGAAGTCCCGGAACCCGGAGGCGGCGAACTTCAGCACGTCCTCGCCGCTCTCGGAGGCAAGCGCCTCGGCGGTGCCGCAGATCGTGAACGCGATCAGGTGCGGCAGGTGGCTGACCGCGGCGACCACCCGGTCGTGGTGGGCGGGCGTCATGCGCTCGGTCATCGAGCCGCAGGCCCGCCACATCCGCTCGATCCGGTCGATCGCGTCCTCGTCGGTGCCGTCGGGCGGCACGATCAGGCACCAGCGGTCCTCGAACAGGGTCGCGAACCCGCTGTCGGGACCGGAGAACTCGGTGCCCGCCATCGGGTGGGCCGGGACGAACGGGGTGCCGGGCGGCAGGAGAGGTCCGACGTCGCGCACCACCGAGCGCTTGGTCGAGCCGACATCGGTGACGATCGTGCCCGGCGCGAGGTGGGGCGCCACCGCGCGCGCGGCGTCCGCGAAGGCGCCGACCGGGACGGCGAGCACCACGGCCTCGGCGCCGCCGACCGCGTCGGCCGCGCGGTCGGCGACGACGTCGGCGAAGCCGAGCTCGCGGACGCGATCCCGGACGGCGGGGTCGGTGTCGTGGATCGCGACCTCGCCCGCGAACGTGCCCCGGGCGCGGCGCGCGAGCGAGCCGCCGATCAGGCCGGCGCCGAGGATCGCGAGCCGGCCGAACAGGCGCTCAGCCATCGGTCGGAAGGCGCGCCGCGGCGTCCGCGACCAGGTCCACCTCCTCGTCGGTGCCGACCGTGATCCGGAGGCAGTGCGGCAGGCCGTAGCTCGCGACGTGCCGGACGATGATCCCGCGCGTCCGGAAATGGGCGTCGGCGGCGCGCGCGCGCGCGGGGCTGCCGAAATCGGCGAGCACGAAATTGGCGTGGCTCTGGTGGACGCGGATGCCGGACGACCGCAGCGCGTCGGTCAGCCGCGCCCGCGCCCGGGTGTTGTGCGCGCGCACCCGCTCGATCCAGCCCGGTTCGGCGAGCGCCGCCTCGGCGGCCGCCTGGGTCGCGAGCGGGACGCCGAACGGCTCGCGGATCCGGTTCAGCACGTCGATCACGTCGGCCGGCCCGTAGGCCCAGCCGAGCCGTGCCCCGCCCATGCCGTAGGCCTTGCTGAAGGTCCGCGTCATCACGGTGTTGCCGGACGCGTCCACCAGCGTGGCCCCGGGCTCGTAGGCGGGGTCGTCCACGTATTCCGCGTAGGCGGCGTCGATCACCAGCAGGATGTCCGGCGGGAGCGCCTGGCGGAGGCGCGCGAGCTCGCTCGCGGGGACCATGCTGCCGGTCGGGTTGTTGGGGTTGGCGATCATCACCAGGCGGGTCCGGGGCGAGACGCGGGCGAGGATCGCATCGCAGTCGGTCGCGAGATCGCGTTCGGGCGCCCGGACCACCGCGCCGCCGGCCTTGCGGGCGGCGATCGCGTAGATCGCGAACCCGTGCTCGCTCATCACGAGCTCGGTCCCGGGGCCGCCATAGGCGAGCGCCAGCAGGGTGAAGATCGGGTCCGATCCGGTGTCGCAGACGATCCGCGCCGGATCGAGCCCGTGCGCGCGCCCGATCGCGAGGCGGAGCGAGACGCTGCCGCCGTCCGGGTAGCGATGGATCGAGCGCGATGCCGCCTCGTGGGCCCGGACCGCGGCGGGCGGCGGCCCGAAGGCGCCCTCGTTCGAGGAGAGCTTCACCACGCGGTTGGCGCCGGCGAGCGTCGAGGCGCCACCGACATAGGCGTCGAGGGCGAGGATGTCGGCGCGGGGCGCGAGGCGGCTCGGGACGGTCATGGCCGGTCGCCTCTACACCGGAACGGGGGAAGTTCGGTATAGGACCGCTCCATGCCCAGACCCGTTCTCGTGACGGGCGCGACCGGCTTCGTCGGATCCGCCGTCGCCCGCGTCCTGCTCGGCGCGGGCCATACGCTCCGGCTGCTGGTCCGGCGGGGCAGCGACCGGCGCAACGTCGCCGGCCTCGACGCGGAGCTGGTGGAGGGCGACCTCGCGCGCCCCGATACGCTCGTGCCGGCGCTCGCCGGGTGCGGCGCGCTGTTCCACGTCGCCGCCGACTACCGGCTCTGGGTGCCCGACCCGGACGCGATGCGCCGCGCCAACGTGGACGGCACGGTGACGCTGCTCAGCCTGGCGAGGCAGGCCGGCGTCGAGCGCGCCGTCTACTGCTCGTCGGTCGCCGCCCTCGGCGTGTTCACCGACGGCCGGGTCGCCGACGAGGAGACGCCGGTCGATCCGCGGCTGATCATCGGCGCCTACAAGCAGTCCAAATACGAGGCCGAGCGGGCGGTGCTGGAATTCGCGCGGGAGACCGGATTCCCCGTGGTGGTCGTGAACCCGTCGACGCCCGTCGGGCCGCGCGACGTGAAGCCGACGCCGACCGGGGTGATGATCCGCGACGCGGCGGCGGGACGGATGCCGGCCTATGTCGAGACCGGGCTCAACATCGTCCACGTCGACGACGTCGCGCGCGGCCACCTGCTGGCCTTCGAGCGGGGCGAGCCCGGCGAGCGCTACATCCTCGGCGGCGACGACATGACGCTCGGCGCGCTGTTCCGGATGACGGCCGGCCTCGCCGGCGTCCGCGCCCCGTTCGTCAAGCTGCCGCGCCAGTCGCTCTATCCGGTCGCGGTCGCGATGGAGATGGTGGCGCGCCGCTTCGGCACCACGCCGCGCCTCACCCGCGAGACGCTCGCGATGTCGCGGAAGAAGATGTTCTTCTCGTCGGCCAAGGCGAGGCGCGTGCTCGGCTACGACCCTCGCCCGGCGCAGGACGCCGTGCGCGACGCGGTCGAATGGTTCCGCGCCGCCGGGGCGTCGCCGCTTCCATGATCCTGCTGGCACTCGCGGCGCTCTCGCTCGCGGTCTGGCTGTTCCTGGTGCTCGTCCATGGCGGCGTCGGGCGCGAGGCGTTCTGGCGCGACGGGCCGTTCGCGCCGGCGGTGGCGGAGGCCGACGGACCGCCGGTCGGCGTGGTGGTGCCGGCGCGGAACGAGGCGGCGGCGGTCGAGGCGGCGCTCCGCTCGCTGCTCGCGCAGGACTATCGCGGCCGGCTCCGGATCTGGCTCGTGGACGACGGGTCGACGGACGGGACGGGCGCGATCGCGCGCGGGATCGGGGATGCGCGGCTCACGGTGATCGAGGGCGCCGGCCGTCCGCGCGGCTGGAGCGGCAAGCTCTGGGCGATCGGCCAGGGGCTCCGCGAGGCCGCGCCCTGGGCCGAGCGGTCGGAGGGCTTCGTGCTGCTCACCGACGCCGACATCGTGCACGGCCGGTCCCATGTCGGGAGCTTGGTCTCGCACGCGGTCGCCGAGCGCCGCGATCTCGCCTCCGAGATGGTCGCGCTCCGCTGCGCGAGCCCGGCCGAGCGGGCGCTGGTGCCGGCCTTCGTGTTCTTCTTCCAGCTCCTCTACCCGTTCCGCGCGGCCTCGCGGGAAGGGAGCCGGGTCGCGGCGGCGGCCGGCGGCGTGATGCTCGTCCGCGCGGCGGCGCTCCGCCGGATCGGCGGGATCGCCGCGATCCGCGGCGCGCTGATCGACGACGTCGCCCTCGCGCGCGCGATCAAGCGGGACGGCGGCCGGATCTGGCTCGGCCACGCGCGCGACGCGAACAGCCTCCGGCCCTATCCCGCGGTCGCCGACGTGTGGCGGATGGTGGCGCGCACCGCCTACGTGCAGCTCGGCTTCTCGCCGCTCGCGCTCGCCGGCACGCTGGCCGGCCTCGCGGTGGTCTGGCTGGTGCCGCCGGCGGCGGCGGTGGCGGCACACGGGGCCGCCCGTGCGGCCGGGGTCGCCGCGCTCGCGCTCTCGCTCGGCTGCTACCTGCCGACGCTCCGCCGTTTCGGCCTCGCGCCCGCCTGGTGCCTGCTGCTGCCGCTCGTCGCGCTGTTCTACATGGCGGCGACGGTCGGCTCGGCGCTCGACCACCATCGGGGCCGCGGCGTCCGGTGGCGGAACCGCGCCTATGCGCCGGACGAGGCCGCGCCGATGAGCGCCCGCGAATGACCCCGCCCGACGGCTGGACCGCCGGCGTCGATGCCGATCTCCGTCCGGGCAAGGGCCGGCGCGACGAGAACTTCCCGGTTGGCTCGCTGCTGATCGCGCGACGGCTCCGGCCGCACGTCCACGCCTATTACGACTTCGTCCGCGCCGCCGACGACGTGAGCGACAGCCCCGACCTCGCGCCGGAGGAGAAGATCGCGCGCCTCGACGCGATGGAGGCGGCGCTGCGCGGCGACCCGACCGCGCATTCCACGAGCGCGATCCCGCTCCGCCGCTCCTTCGCCGAGACCGGTCTCGATCCCGCGCTGGCGACCGACCTGCTGGTCGCGTTCCGCCAGGATGCGCGCGTCCTGCGGACCGCGGACTGGGAGGCGCTGCTCGGCTACTGCCGCTGGTCGGCGAACCCGGTCGGTCGCTTCCTGCTGACCCTGCACGGCGAGGCGGCGGCGACGTCCGGACCGTCGGATGCGCTCTGCACCTCGCTGCAGATCCTGAACCATCTCCAGGACTGCGCGGCGGATCTCCGCCTGCTCGACCGGTCCTATCTGCCGCTCGACTTCCTCGCCGACGCGGGGATCGGGCCCGAGGAGGTGCTCCGGCCCGCCGCCTCGCCGGCGCTTGCGCGCGTCTTCGGACGCGTGCTCGATGGGGTGGATCGTCTCAACCGGGAGGCGAGCCGCCTGCCGGCGCTGGTGCGCGACCGGCGGATGCGACTGGAGAGCGCCGTCATCGTGAACCTCGCCCACCGTCTCGCCCGCCGGCTCCGCCGGGAGGACCCGATCGCCGGCCGCGTGACGCACGCTCGAGGCGACGTGGCGTCGAGCGTGCTGGCCGCGCTCCGGTTCGTTCCGGGACGCCGCTCGTGAGCGGCGGCGGCGCCCCTGCCGCCGGCCTCGGCCGGTTGGCGGCGACGGATGCCCCCCCGGTCGCCGCCGCGGTCGGCCCGGGCGCGCTCGGCTGCGCGCCGGCCGACATCGAGGCGGTCGATCTCGTGGTACGGCGCGCGGGAACGTCGTTCACGGCGGGAATGCGGATCCTGCCGCGCGACCGTCGGGCGGCGATGCACGCGATCTACGCCTTCTGCCGGCTGGTGGACGACGTCGCCGACGACGAAGCGGAGCCGCTCGTCGGCCGGCTGCAGGCGCTCGACGCCTGGCGCGCCCGGATCGAGGCCCTCTACGCCGGCCGGACCGCCGACGGCATCGACCGGGTGCTGCTCGCCGCGATCCGGCGCTACCAGCTCCGCCAGGCGGACTTCGAGGCGGTGATCGAGGGGATGCGGAGCGACGCCGAGACCAGGATCGTGGCGCCGACCCTCGCGGCGCTCGATCTCTACTGCGATCGGGTCGCCGCCGCCGTGGGACGGCTGTCGGTGCGTGCCTTCGGCGACGGCTCGGCCGAGGCGGACCGCGTCGCCTTCCATCTCGGCCGGGCGCTGCAGATCACCAACATCCTCCGCGACCTCGACGAGGACCGCGCCCGCGGCCGGCTCTATCTGCCGCGGGAATGGCTGGAGGCCGACGGCGTGCCGACCGGTGATCCGGAGGCGGCGCTGGCGAGCCCGGCGCTGCCGCGCGTCGCGGCCCGGATGGCGCGCGAGGCGCATCTCCATTTCGCCGCCGCCAGGACCGCGATGGCGGGTTGCCGCCGCCGCGCGATGCGGCCGGCGCGCCTGATGGGCGCGACCTATGCCGCGATCCTGGCGCGTCTCGAGCGGCGCGGCTTCGAAGGGGACGCGTGGCGGACCCGCGTGTCCCTCGACCGTGCGGCGAAGCTTCGGCTGGCGATGGTTGCTCTCCTCGGACGATGAGGACCCATGTCGTCGGCGGCGGTCTCGCCGGCCTCGCCGCGGCGCTGACGCTCGCCGATGCCGGCCTCGCGGTCACGCTGCACGAGGCCGGTCCGGCCTGCGGCGGGCGTTGCCGCTCCTACCATGACCGGGCGCTCGGCTGCCGGATCGACAACGGGAACCACCTGCTGCTCTCCGGCAACCGGGAGGTGTTCCGCTACCTCCGCCGGCTCGGGACCGAGGGCACGATGGCCGGTCCCGGCCGGCCCGAATTCCATTTCTTCGATGCCGGCACGGGAGAGCGCTGGCGCCTCCTGCTGAGCCCGGGACGCCTCCCGTGGTGGCTGTTCCTGCCGCGGACGCGGGTGCCGGGCACGCGGCTCGGCGACTACGCGTCGCTGCTCCGTCTCGCCCGCGCGCCGGCCGCCGCCACCGTGCGCGATGCGGTCGGTCGCGGCGCGCTCGCGGACCGGCTGCTCGATCCGCTGGCGATCGCGATCCTGAACACGATGCCGGAACGGGGCAGCGCCGCCCTGCTCGGGGCCGTGTTCCGCGACAGCCTCGCGCGCGGCGGCGCGGCCTGCGTTCCGTGCTTCCCCGCCGAAGGCCTCTCCGAGACCTTCGTCGACCCCGCGGTCGCCGCCCTCGCCGCGCGGGGTGCCACGGTCCGGCTCGCCTCGCGGATCTCGGCCCTCGGGGTGGAAGGCGGGCGCGTGGCGTCGCTGGCGGGTCCCGACGGCGCGATCCCGATCGGGCACGAGGACGCCGTGGTGCTCGCCGTTCCGGCGCCGGTCGCATCCGCGCTGCTGCCGGAGCTTCCGGTGCCGGACCGGTTCGAGGCCATCCTGAACATCCATTTCCGCACCGATGCGGTTCCGCGCGCCCCCGCGATCCGGCGGGCCGGCTCCGTCGGTCTCACCGGCGGGGCGTTCTCGGAATGGGTCTTCGCCAAGCCGGGGGTGGTGTCGGTGACGGTGAGCGCCGCCAACCGTCACGAGGCGCTCGGAACCGAGGAGATCGCGACCCGGGCCTGGGCGGAAGCGGTGGCGGCGCTCGGTCTGCCGCGAAGCGTTGCCGAAATGCCGCCGTTCCGGGTGGTTCGCGAGAAGCGCGCGACCTTCGAGGCAACTCCCGAAGCCGGGACGCGTCGTCCCGGCGTCCGGAACGGTCCGCCGAACGTGGCGCTGGCGGGCGATTGGACCGCCACCGGATTGCCGGCCACCATCGAAGGTGCCATCAAGTCCGGGCGGACGGCGGCCGAGGCTGTTCTCGAGCGGGCCTTCCGGCGCGCGGACAAGGGCGGGGGCGCGAGTTGATCGAGGTCGGCGAACAGGACCGCATGGGCGCCCCGGACCTCTCGAAGGACGTGCTGCTGGGCGACGAGGCCCTGTCGGGCGCGATCTCGCGCGCCAGCACCGCCCTCGGGCGGCGCCAGATGCCGGACGGCCACTGGGTCTTCGAGCTGGAGGCCGACGCGACGATTCCTGCCGAATACGTGCTGCTCGAGCATTTCACCGACCGGATCGATCCGGCGCTCGAGGCGAGGATCGGACGCTATCTGCGCCGGATCCAGGGCACGCACGGCGGCTGGCCGCTCTATCACGGCGGCAAGTTCGATCTCTCGGCGAGCGTGAAAGCCTATTTCGCGCTCAAGGCGATCGGCGACGATGTCGATGCGGCGCACATGCGGCGGGCCCGTGCCGCGATCCTGGCCGCCGGTGGCGCCGAGCGGGCGAACGTCTTCACCCGCTTCCAGCTCGCCCTCTACGGCCAGGTGCCATGGCGCGCGATCCCGGTCATGCCGGTCGAGATCATGCTGCTGCCGCGCACGTTCTTCTTCAACATGTGGCGGGTGTCGTACTGGTCGCGCACGGTGCTGGCGCCGATGATCGTGCTGTCGGCGCTCCGACCGCGCGCGATCAATCCGCGCGGGATCCGGATCGACGAACTGTTCCGGCGCGAGCCGGCGCGGATCCGCGACTGGATCCGCGGTCCCTACCGGTCCTGGTGGGGCTACGTCTTCAAGGCCCTCGACGTGGTGCTGCGGCCGGCCGAGCGGCTGACGCCGGCGGCACTCCGCCGTCGCGCGATCGCTGCGGCGACCGCCTTCATCGACGAGCGTCTCAACGGCACCTCCGGCCTCGGCGCGATCTATCCCGCGATGGCCAACGTGGTGATGATGCACCAGGCCCTCGGGATCGGCCTCGACGACCCGCGGGCGGCGATTGCGTGGGCGGCGATCCAGAAGCTGATCGTGGACGGTGAGGACGAGGCGTACTGCCAGCCCTGCGTGTCGCCGATCTGGGACACCGGGCTCGCCGGCTACGCGATGGCGGAAAGCCGCGACGGATCGCCGGACGAGACGATCGGCGACGCCGGCGTCGGCCCTGCCTGCGACTGGCTGCGCGACAAGCAGATCACCGACGTCGAGGGCGACTGGTCGGTCGGCGCGCCGGGCCTCGCGCCCGGAGGCTGGGCGTTCCAGTACGCGAACGACCACTACCCCGACGTCGACGACACCGCCGTCGTCGGCATGCTCATGCACCGGCAGGGCGATCCGGCGCACATGGACGCGGTGGAGCGGGCGCGCGCCTGGATCATCGGGATGCAGAGCCGGAACGGCGGCTGGGGATCGTTCGACGTCGACAACGACAAGGAATTCCTGAACCACATCCCGTTCGCCGATCACGGCGCGCTGCTCGACCCGCCGACCGCCGACGTCAGCGCGCGCTGCGTGTCGTTCCTGGCCCAGCTCGGCCACCGCGAGGACCGGGCCGTGATCGAGCGGGGCGTCGCCTATCTCAAGGGCGAGCAGGAAGCGAACGGATCGTGGTTCGGGCGCTGGGGCACCAACTACATCTACGGCACCTGGTCGGTGCTCAGCGCGTTCAATGCGGCCGGCGTGCCGCACGACGATCCCGCGATCCGTCGCGGCATCGCCTGGCTCAAGGCGCGTCAGCATCCCGACGGCGGCTGGGGCGAATCCTGCGAGAGCTACGAGGGTGCCGCGCCCGGCGAGCACGACGAGAGCCTGCCGTCGCAGACCGCCTGGGCGCTGCTCGGGCTGATGTCGGTGGGCGAGGCGCGGTCCGACATCGTCGCGCGCGGGGTCGCCTATCTCACCCGCACCCAGGACCCGGAAGGCGAATGGACGGAGCAGCCGTTCAACGCCGTCGGATTCCCGAAGGTGTTCTACCTCCGCTACCACGGCTACCGGTTGTTCTTCCCTCTCCTCGCGCTGTCGCGCTACCGCAATCTCCGGCGGTCGAACAGCGCCGCTCCCCTGCATGGCTTCTGACCGCCGGAGCGTCCCGATCCCGCGCCCGACATGACCCGGCCGACATGACCGGGGCGGCCTGAGCGGCCAGCGATGACCAGGCCGGAATGATCCCAGCGGAATGATCGGCATCGTCGTCGGTCTCGTCGCGGAAGCGCGGATCGCCCGCCGCCTGCCGGGGAACGTCGAGGTGGCGGTGGCCGGCGGCACCCCGGAGGGTGCACGACGGGCCGCCGAGCGCCTTCTCGCCCGCGGTGCCGACGGCCTGGTGAGCTTCGGGGTCGCGGCCGGGCTCGCGCCGGGGCTGGACGCGGGAACCATCCTGGTGCCGCGGACGGTGGTCGCGGACCGGTCGGTGTTCCGGACCGATCCGCGGCTGTCGGACGCGCTCGGCGGCGCGACGCCGCACGACCTTCTGCACAGCGAGCGCACGGTCTCCGGTGTCGACGAGAAGCGCATGCTGTACGAGATCCATGGCTGTGCGGCGCTCGACATGGAGAGCGGTGTCGTCGCGCGCGCGGCCCTCGCGGAGGCACGGCCCTTCGCGGTGCTTCGCGCCGTCTGCGATCCGGCCGGGCACGCGCTGCCGCCGGCCGCCCTGATCGCGCTCGGACCCGGCGGCGGCATCGCGATCGGCCGCGTCGCCGGATCCCTGCTGCGGAGACCCTCGCAGCTCGGCGCGCTCTGGGCGCTCGCCCGCGACGCCGCCGCGGCGCGGAACGCGCTGGTGGCCCGCGTGGGCGCGATCAGGACGCTGACACCGGGCTGAAGCCCTTCGGAGGCTTGACTTCGGACCGACGGACGGCTTCGCTCCGGCCCAAGAGTAAACGTTTACGGGAGATCCACCCTGCGCAAGTCCGGCAGCTCGGTGCGGCGGAATGTCGTCGCGGCGACGGGGTCCCGGATCGGACCGCACCGGCGCCCGACGGGCTGACCGGCATGGATTTCGCCGAACGGCTCCGCGCCGAGAGCGCCGATGTCTGGGATGCGATGCAGGCGCATCGCTTCGTCCGGGACGTGGAGCAGGACCGGCTCGCGCCCGACGTGCTCCGGCGCTACTTCGTGATCGAGCACGGCTTCGTCGAGACGGCCTTGCTCATCCACGGGCACGCGCTGCTCAAGGCCCCGGGGCTGCCGCAGCGCCGTCACCTGGTGCGGACGCTCCACGCGCTGTCCGAGGGCCAGCTCGCGTGGTTCCGGACCTGCTTCGCGACGCTCGGGATCGAGCCGCCAGGCGGGCCGCCGCCGCTCGCCGTGCTGGCGTTCAGGGACGGGATGGTCGGGGTGGCCGAGCGTGGGCACTACGCCGAGATCATCGCGATCATGCTGGCCGCCCAATGGATGTATGCGACATGGTGCGCCCGCGCCGACCGCGCTCCGAGCCGGGAGAAGGTGCTGGCTGGCTGGGTCGCGCTGCACACCGGTGCCGCGTTCATCGACAGGGTGCGCTGGTTGCGGGACGAGATCGATCGCGAAGGATCGGCGCTCGACGCGGCGGGACAGCGCCGGCTCTCGGCGCTGTTCCGGCATGCGCTCGAGCTGGAGATCGCCGTCCACGAGGCCGCCTACGAGCGGAGCCGGGCGGTCGGCGACGCGGGGAGGCTCGACCGGCACGACGCCGGTTAGCATTGCAGGCCGTGCTCGGAGACCCGCGACAGAAATCCATGGATCAGGACAGCGAGCATTGCCACAGGAGCAAGGCATGGAGCGCTCCGGGGCTGGTCTGGCAGGCTGCTGAAGAACGCGTCGAGATCGGGGCGTTGCCCCGGACCCCACCAGGAGCCTGGGGCTCCTGGACCTCCATTCGTCTGAGTATCGGGATCCAAACGCCCAGCGTTTGGCGGGGTGCGGGGCAGCGCCCCGCATGGCCGGCGGTGATAGATTCTGCGGGGCGTTCGGCTCCGTCGCCGCACCCTGATTGACCGTCCCGCCCACGGTCACTTCTGGTCGTCGCGGAACCGTGCAACGAAAGATAAAGCATGGGCGTGCTCACGAAGAAATTCGGCATCGAAGGCATGAACGTGAACACGGCCGCCGGCACCGACGACAAGGCGTTGCTCGACAAGATCGAGCCCCTGATCAGGAAGGGCTACTACTGACCGATCGCGCCGGTCGGTCGGGACCGCTGGCCGCTTCTCGCGCGCGTGTCGTTCGTGTGGTTCACCGCACGATAGGAACCGAGCCATCCCGGACAGGCGTGGGATGCTTCGCGGTTCGCGCCGTTCGACGACGCCCCGCCGCCGCCCGTCAGCGGAACGCCGCGCGGGCGGCGAGCACCCGCTCCTCCGGCGCCGTGACCGGCAGGGGCGGACCGAGATCGGCACCCTGCCAGCCGGCGCCGAAGGCGCGGTAGAGCCCGACCGCGTCCTCCAGGAGCGCGAGATCGCTCACCGCCGCCGCGTCGTCCGCCGCGAACACGGTGCGCTCCGCCGTGAGCACGTCGAGGAAGCCGATCAGCCCGTGGGCGTAGAGCACGTCGGAGCGCTGCAGCGCGAGCGCGCTGTCCGACGCCGCGCGGGCCAGCGCGCGGCTCCGCTCGCGGTCGGTCGCGTAGGCGGTGAGGCCGTCCTCCACCTCGCGGAAGGCGTCGAGCACGGTCTGCTCGTAGGCGAGGCGCGCCTCCTCGGCCTGGGCCCGCGCGGCGCGCACCTGGGCGCGGAGGCGGCCGCCCTCGTAGATCGGCGCCGTCGCCGAGAGCGTCGCCTGCCACAGGAGATTGGCTCCGCTGAACACCTGCCGCACCTCGCTCGCGGTCGGCTCCAGCGTCAGCGGGATGGTGAACTGCGGGTAGAGATCGGCGACCGCGACGCCGACCCGCGCCACCGCCATCGCGTATTGCCGCTCCGCCGTCCTGATGTCGGGGCGGTTCGCGATCACCGAGGACGGCAGGGTCGCGGGCATCGGCGGGATCCGCGGCAGCGGTCCCGGCCGTTCGAGCGTCGCCACGTCGCGCTCCGGCAGCTGTCCGGTCAGCACGCCGAGCGCGTGCGCCGCGTCGTCCACGGCGGCCCGGAGCGGCGGCAACGTCGCCTGCTCGCTCTCGAGCTCGGCCTGCTGCTGGGCGACCTGGAGACTGGTGCCGAGCCCCTGCCGGAACAGGCGGCTCACGAGCGCGAACGCGTCGGCGGTCGCGTGGACGTTGCGCTCGGCGATCGCGAGCCGGTCCTGGCTCGCGCGCAGCGTCGCGTAGCTGTCCGCGACATCGGCCAGCAGGCTCACCAGGACGCCGCGACGATCCTCGATCGAGACGTCGACGGCGCGTTCCGAGACCTCCACCTCCCGGCGCACCCGCCCGAACACGTCGATCTCCCAGGAAGCCGTGAAGCCGAGCTGCCACTGCTTGTTGAAGGTGGAGGTGTCGTCCGGCAGCGGCGGATATTCGAGATTGATCGGATAGTGCTGCTCGCCGAACGACGCGGCGCCCGAGAGCTGCGGATAGAACGAGGCTTCCGCCTCGCGCTCGTCGGCGCGGGCCTCGGCGATCCGCTCGGTCGCGCGCCGCAGGTCGAGATTGCCGCGGATCGCCTCTGCGACCAGCGCGTCGAGCGTCGGGTCGCTGAATGCCGCCCACCAGGTGCGGAGCGAGGCCGCGGTCCGCTCGAGCGCGGCCTCCGTCGGCGGTCGATCGCCGAAGAAGGCCGGCGCCGGCGGGTGATCCGGGTCGTAGGCCGGCCCCACGGTGCACGATCCCGCCGCGAGCAGCGGCAGGACCAGGACGGCGCGCGCGCGCCGCAAGTCAGAGGTGGTCCTGCAGCCAGGTGGTGAGCCGTCCGTGCGCGCGGATCGCATCCCCACCCACCGCGACGGACGCGGTCATGCCGGCCGCCAGCATGATCCCGGGCGGCACGTGGTCGATCCGGATCCGCACGGGGATCCGTTGCGCGAGGCGGACCCAGGTGAACACCGGGTTCACGTCCTGCAGACCCTGCCGGTCGGGAGAGCCGTTCTGGTCGTTGATGCCGCGCGCGATGCTCTCGACATGGCCGCCGAGCGGCGCGCGGTAGCCCATCAGCCGGATCTCCGCCGGATCCCCGACATGCACGCGGGCGATCTTCGTCTCCTCGAAATAGGCGTAGATCCAGAAGCTGTCGGCGTCGATGATCGCGAGCCGCGACGCGCCCGGCGCCACGTAGTCGCCGACCCGGAGCAGGAGATTGGTGACGTAGCCGTTCACCGGCGCGTAGAGCACGGTGCGCTGGAGATTGAGCGACGCGGTGTCGCGGGACGCGGCGGCGCTGTCGACGGAGGCCTCGGCGACCGCGGAGGAGTTCCGGAACTGCTCCTCCTCCTCGGCCGACACGATGCCCGACAGACCCTGCCGGCGCCGCACGTCGCTCTGCCGCAGCGACAGCTGCTGCTTCGCGCTTTCGAGGCTGGCCTCGGCGCCCGCGAGCGCCAGCCGATAGCGGGACGGGTCGATCGCGAACAGCGCGTCGCCCTTGTGGACGAAGCTGTTGTCGT
>CAXUBX010000075.1:0-16182 GCA_964249405.1 uncultured Acetobacteraceae bacterium
CCGGGCCGGCCGGCCGGGTCGTCCAGCGCCTCTACGTCGAGGCCGGCTGCGACATTGCCCGCGAACTCTACCTCTCGCTCCTCGTCGATCGCGCCACCTCGCGGGTGCTGGTGATGGCCTCGACCGAGGGCGGGATGGAGATCGAGGAGGTCGCCGAGCACCGGCCGGAGAAGATCCTCCGGGCCGCGATCGACCCCGCGACCGGCGTCTCGTCGTTCCACGCAAGGAAGCTCGCCGCGGGGCTCGGCCTCAAGGGCAAGCAGGTCGCGACGTTCGGCAAGTTCCTCGGCGCGATGTACGAGGCGTTCGTCTCGCTCGACTGCGCCATCGTCGAGATCAACCCGCTGGTCGTCACCGGCGGCGGCGAGATCGTGGCGCTCGATGCCAAGGTCTCGTTCGACGACAACGCGCTCTACCGGCACCCGAACCTGGAGGCGCTCCGCGACGAGGCGGAGGAGGACCCGAAGGAGCTCGAGGCGGCGCGTCACTCGCTCTCCTACGTGGCTCTCGACGGCAACATCGGCTGCATGGTCAACGGCGCCGGTCTCGCGATGGCGACGATGGACATCATCAAGCTCTACGGCGCCGAACCGGCCAACTTCCTCGATGTCGGCGGCGGCGCGACGCGCGAACGGGTGACGGCGGCGTTCAAGATCATTCTGTCGGACCCGAACGTGAAGGGGATCCTGGTCAACATCTTCGGCGGCATCATGCGCTGCGACGTGGTGGCCGAGGGGGTGATCGCGGCCGCGCGCGAGCTCTCCGTGAAGGTCCCTCTGGTGGTCCGGCTCGAAGGCACCAACGTCGAGCTCGGCAAGACGCTGATGGCGGAAAGCGGCCTCGCGATCATTCCCGCCGACAACCTCGCCGACGCCGCCGCCAAGGTGACCAAGGCCGTGAAGGAAGCCGCGTAATGGCCGTTCTCGTCGACGCCGACACGCGCGTCATCACCCAGGGCTTCACCGGCGCCCAGGGCACGTTCCACTCCGAGCAGGCGATCGCCTACGGCACCAAGGTCGTCGGCGGCGTGACGCCCGGCAAGGGCGGACAGATCCACATGGAACTGCCGGTGTTCGACACGGTGGCCGAGGCGGTCGCCGAGACCGGTGCCACGGCGTCGGCCATCTACGTGCCGCCACCGTTCGCCGCCGACAGCATCCTCGAGGCGATCGACGCGGAGGTCCCGCTGATCGTCTGCATCACCGAGGGCATCCCCGTGCTCGACATGGTGCGGGTGAAGCGCGCGCTCGACGGCTCGCGGTCGCGACTGATCGGTCCTAATTGCCCCGGGGTGATCACGCCCGGCGCCTGCAAGATCGGCATCATGCCGGGGCACATCCACCGTCGCGGCACGGTGGGCATCGTGTCGCGTTCGGGGACGCTGACCTACGAGGCGGTGGCGCAGACCACGGCGGTCGGGCTCGGCCAATCGACCTGCGTCGGCATCGGCGGCGATCCGGTGAAGGGCACCGACTTCATCGAGGTGCTCGAGATGTTCCTCGGCGATCCGGAGACGGAGAGCATCATCATGATCGGCGAGATCGGCGGCCAGTCGGAGATCGACGCCGCCGAGTTCATCGCCCGCGAGGGGACGCGGAAGACGGTGGTCGGCTTCATCGCCGGCGCGACCGCGCCCAAAGGCCGCCGGATGGGCCATGCGGGCGCGGTGATCTCCGGCGGCCGCGACACCGCGGACGCCAAGATGGCAGCGATGCGGGCGGCCGGGATCCATGTCGCGGACGAGCCGGCGGCGCTCGGCTCGACCATGGTCGCGGCGCTGCGGCGCTGAGCGCCGTGGACGGATGCTCGCTGCCGCAACACCGACCAGGCAGGATCGGTGACTTGCAAGGCGAGCCGTTCCGAAAGCGCGATGCCTTCCACGAAATCTGAGGCGACGATGCCTACGCTGTTCGATCCGATCCGCATCGGTGCGTTCGATCTGCCGAACCGCATCGTGATGGCGCCGCTGACGCGGGCGCGCGCGACCGCCGACGGTCGCGTGCCGACCCCGCTCATGCGCGACTACTACGCCGAGCGCGCGTCCGCCGGCCTGATCCTCACCGAGGCGACCTGCGTTTCCCCGTCCGGTGTCGGCTACGAGCGGACGCCCGGGATCTGGTCGGACCAGCAGGTCGAGGGCTGGCGCGCGATCACCGACGCGGTGCACGCGAAGGGTGGCCGGATCCTGCTGCAGCTCTGGCATGTCGGGCGGATTTCCGACCCGTCGCTGCTCGGCGGTGCGCTTCCGGTGGCTCCGAGCGCCATCGCCGCCAGTGGTCACGTCTCGCTGCTGCGGCCGGAGCGCGCCTATCCGGTGCCGCGCGCACTCGGCACCGAGGAGATCCCGGGCGTGGTGGCGGATTTCCGGCGTGGCGCGGAGAACGCCGAGCGGGCCGGCTTCGACGGTGTCGAGATCCACGGCGCCAATGGCTACCTGCTCGACCAGTTCCTCCAGGACAGCACCAACAGGCGGACGGACGCGTATGGCGGCCCGGTCGAGAACCGCGCCCGGCTGATGCTGGAAGTGGCCGACGCCGCGATCGGGGTCTGGGGCCCGGCGCGCGTCGGCATGCATCTCGCGCCGCGCGGCGACGCGCATTCCATGGGCGACAGCGACTCGGAGGCGACATTCGGCCATGTCGCGCGCGAGCTCGGCCGGCGCGGGATCGCGTTCCTGTTCGCGCGCGAACATGTCGCCGGCGACAGTCTCGGACCGGCGATCAAGCGCGCCTTCGGGGGCGCCTTCATCGCCAACGAGCGCTACACGATCGAGCAGTCCGAGGCGGCGCTGGAACGCGGCGAGGCGGACGCGATCGGCTTCGGCGTCAAGTTCATCGCCAACCCGGATCTGCCGGAGCGGCTCCGCCGGGGCGCGACACTCAACGAGCTCGACCGCGCGACGATGTATGGCGGCGGCGCGGAAGGCTACACCTCCTATCCGACCCTCGCGGAGATGGCGGCGGACTGAGCCGATGGCCGAGGCCGACGTCGTCCGTTCGACCCCGTCGGCACGGACGGTCGACAGCCTGGCCCGGGATCTTCGAGGCCTGGGGCTCAGGCCGGGCGCGCCGCTCATCGTCCACAGTTCGCTCCGGGCACTCGGCTGGGTGTCGGGTGGCGCCGCCGCCGTGATCGAGGCGCTCTGCGACGTCGTGACGCCGGACGGCACGCTGGTCATGCCGGCGCAGTCGCAGGATCTGACCGACCCGGCCCGCTGGGGCCAGCCCGCGATCCCGGCGTCATGGCACGGGACCGTGCGCGACACGATGCCGCCATTCGATCCGCTCCGGACGCCCACCCGCGACATGGGCCGCATCGCCGAGCTGTTCCGGACCTGGCCGGACGTCGCGCGCAGCAATCACCCGACCAGCTCGTTCGCGGCCTGGGGCCGGGCGGCCGACGCGGTCGTCCGCGACCAGCCGCTCGAGGATCCGTTCGGCGAGCGCTCTCCGCTGGCGAGGCTCTACGAGCTGGACGCCCAGGGCCGTCGGCAGTGACCTAGTCCAGCAGGGTGAAGGACTTCGGCGCCGCAGGCACAGTGGATGGAAAAGCGGGGTTTCACCCCGCACCCCACCAGGCGCTGGGCGCCTGGACCCCAATTCTAATCGAATGCGGGTCTGGGCGCGCCGCGCCCAGCGGAGTTTGAGGCGGAGCCTCAAGGCTCGTCACGACGTCGGGCGATCCAGGCTGGCGAACTCCTCGTCGGTCAGCGCGAGCGAGGCGGCGGCGGTGTTCTCCTCCAGGTGGGCGACGCGGCCGGTGCCGGGGATCGGCAGCATGACGGGACTGCGGCGGAGAACCCAGGCGAGCGCCACCTGGCTCGCGGTCGCGCCGTGCGCCCCGGCGATCCTGTCGACCGGGCCGCCCGGTCTCGCGAGCGTGCCGGCGGCGAGCGGATACCACGGGATGAACCCGATCCCCGCGCGCTCGCAGTGCTCGATCACCGCTTCGTCCGCGCGATCGGTGAGGTTGTAGCGGTTCTGCACGGTCGTGACGGGGAAGAACCGCGCGGCCGCCTCGATCTCGGCGACGCCGACGTTGCTCAGGCCCGCGTGTCGGATCAGGCCTTCCCGGCGCATGGCGGCGATCGCGTCGAACTGCTCGTCCTGCGGCACCTTCGGGTCGATCCGGTGGAGCTGCCAGAGGTCGATCCGTTCCGCCCGGAGCCGTCGGAGGCTCATCAGCACGCACTGGCGAAGGTATTCCGGACGTCCGACCGGCGGCCATCTGTTCGGGCCGTGGCGCGTCAGGCCACCCTTGGTGGCGACCAGCATGCCGCGGTAGGGATGCAGTGCCTCGGCGATCAGGTCCTCGCTCACGAACGGGCCGTAGCTGTCGGCGGTGTCGATGAAGTCGATCCCGAGTTCCGGGACGCGCCGGAGGACCCGGATCGCCTCCAGGCGGTCGCGCGGTTCGCCCCAGACCCCGTCGCCGGTGATCCGCATGGCGCCGAAGCCGAGACGGGTGACGGTCGCATCGCCGCCGATCGTGAAAGAGCCCGATCCGCGCGCATCGATGTCGGTCATGACGAAGCCTCCGTTTTCGTCGTCGCGAGATGGGGCCGGAAGCCGTCGCCTCAAAGCGGGTCGGCCGGCTTTACGCGGCCCTTATGCCGAGGGTCGCTTTCCGCATCGAACGCTTATGCCGCGCGGGCCTAGGACAGGGCGTCGCGAACGGAGACGACCCCGATGTTCGACCTGTTGGCCCTCGTGCTCGGTGCCGGTGGCGTGATGCTCATGGCCGCCTACGCCGCGCTCTGCGAGCGGATCTGAGCGCGCCGTGCTCGATCTCGCGCTCGGCGCCGCCGTGTCGGTCGCGCTGCTCGTCTATCTCGTGTGGGCGCTGATCCGCCCGGAAGATGTCTGACATGACGATGTCCGCCTCGCACGGCGCCATCTCCGGCACCACCACCGTGACCGGCTGGGCCGAGATCGCGATCATCCTGGCGCTCGTGCTCGTCTGCGCCATCCCGCTCGGCCGCTATCTCGCCGCCGTGCTCGGCGGGCGCGTCGCCTGGCTCGCCCCGGTCGAGCGCGGCTTCTTCGGTGCCGCCGGCATCGATCCGGCCCGCTCGATGGGCTGGCGGGAATACGCGTCGGCACTCCTCGTCGTGAACGCGGCGCATTTCGCGCTGCTCTACGCGATGCTGCGCCTCCAGTCTTATCTGCCGCTCAATCCGGCGCACGTCGCCGGGATGTCGCCCCGCCTCGCCTTCAACACGGCGATGTCGTTCGTGACGAACACGAACTGGCAGGCCTACGCGGGCGAGCAGGCGCTGTCCTACGGCAGCCAGATGTGGGGTCTCACGGTCCACAACTATCTTTCTGCGGCGACCGGGATCGCCGCCGCCGCCGCGGTCGCGCGCGCCTTCTCCGCCGGCCATCTCCGGGGCCTCGGTAACTTCTGGGCCGATCTCGTCCGGATCGCGCTCTACGTGCTGCTGCCGATCGCCGGCGCGATGACCGTGCTGCTCATTGCCGGCGGCGTGCCGCAGACCCTGGCACCGACCGCCGACGTGACGACCCTCGAAGGTGCCCACCAGCTCATCGCCCGCGGTCCCGTCGCCTTCCAGGAGGCGATCAAGATGCTCGGCACGAACGGCGGCGGCTTCTTCAATGCGAACTCCGCCCACCCGTTCGAGAACCCGACGCCGCTCACCGACGTGCTGGAGACCTGGTCCGAGATCGTGATCCCGTTCGGGCTCGCCTTCGCCTTCGGCCACATCGTCGGCGACCGGCGCCAGGGGGTCGCGCTCGCGTCCGTGATGGCGATCATCATGGTGGCCGCGATCGGCTTCGAATACGTCATCGAGGCGCACGGCAACCCGCTGCTGACCGCGCTCGGCGTCGATCCGTCGCAGGGCAACATGGAAGGCAAGGAGATGCGGTTCGGCACGCCGCTCTCCGCGATCTTCACGGTCACCACGACCGCGACCTCGGACGGCGCGGTGATCTCGATGCACGACAGCCTGCTGCCGCTCGGGGGCGGGATCCCGTTGTTCATGATCCTGCTCGGCGAGATCGTTCCCGGCGGCGTCGGCTCGGGCCTCTACGGGATCCTCGTCTTCGCGGTGCTCGCGATGTTCGTGGCCGGCCTCATGGTGGGGCGGACGCCGGAGTATCTCGGCAAGAAGCTGGAATCCCGCGAGGTCAAGCTCGCGATGCTGGCGGTGCTGATCCTGCCGCTCTCGATCCTCGGAGGCACCGCGATCGCGCTCAACGACGCGAGCGGTCTCGGGTCGCTCGCCAATGCCGGACCGCACGGGCTGACGGAGATGCTCTACGCCTGGACATCGGCGACCGGGAACAACGGCAGCGCCTTCGCCGGCCTGTCCGCCGACACGCCGCTGCTCGACTGGGGTCTCGGGATCTCGATGATCCTCGGCCGTTTCGGCTTCCTGATCCCCGTGCTGGCACTCGCCGGCTCGATCGCGGCCAAGCCGAAACTCGGCGCGAGTGCGGGGACGTTCCCGACCCACGGACCCCTGTTCATCGGACTGCTGATCGGGACGATCCTGATCCTTGGCGGTCTGCAGTTCCTGCCCGCTCTCTCCCTCGGCCCGCTCGCGGAGCACGGTGCGCTCCTCGCGGGCAAGACCTTCTAGGCCAGATCTTCCAGGACGACCGACATGCTCGCGAAACCAGAGGCCGAGACGCGCGCGCTGTTCAGCGCGCCGATGACCGGGCGCGCCGCCCGCGACGCTTTCCTCAAGCTCAACCCGCGGCGGCTGATCCGCAACCCCGTGATCTTCGTCACCGAGATCATGGCGATGCTGGTGACGGTGCTCGCGATCGAGGACGTGGTCCGCGGCCGGACCGCGTCGTTCGCGGTCGCGGTCGCCTTCATCCTCTGGCTCACCGTGCTGTTCGCGACCTTCGCCGAGGCGGTCGCGGAGGGCCGTGGACGGGCGCGCGCCGAAAGCCTGCGTCGCAACCGCAACGAGACGACCGCCAAGGTCCTGGTGCGTCCGGACGACCGTGCGATCTGGCGGCCGCTGCCGGCCTCGGAGCTCCGCGAGGGCGAGTTCGTGCTGGTCGAGGCGGGCGATCTCGTGCCGAGCGACGGCGAAGCGATCGAGGGCGTCGCGTCCGTCAACGAGAGCGCCGTGACGGGGGAGAGCGCCCCCGTGATCCGGGAGGCCGGCGGCGACCGGTCCGCGCTCACCGGCGGTACGGAGGTGATCAGCGACTGGCTGGTCGTCCGCATCACCGCGTCGCCCGGCTCCACCTTCATCGATCGCATGATCGCGCTGGTCGAGGGCGCGCAGCGGCGGAAGACGCCGAACGAGATCGCGCTCGACATCCTGCTCGCCGGCCTCACGATCATCTTCCTGATCGCCGTGGTGACGCTGGTCGGGCTCGCGCACTACAGCGGCACGATCCTGAGCGTGCCGGTGCTCGCGGCCCTCCTGGTCACCCTGATCCCGACCACGATCGGCGGGTTGCTGTCGGCGATCGGGATTGCCGGCATGGACCGTCTGGTCCAGTTCAACGTGGTCGCGACGTCCGGCCGCGCCGTCGAGGCGGCCGGCGACGTGGACACGCTGCTTCTCGACAAGACCGGCACCATCACCTTCGGCAATCGTGCGTGCTCGGCGATCCATCCGCTCGGAGGGGTCCCGGAGCGCGAGCTCGCGGAAGCCTCCGCACTCGCGAGCCTCGGCGACGAGACACCCGAGGGACGCTCCATCCTCGCCTTCGTTCGCGAGCGGCACGGCGTCGCGACCACTCCGCCCGCCGGTTCGACGATCGTCCCGTTCAGCGCCAACACGCGAGTGTCCGGCCTCGACGCCGACGGCCATGCCTGGCGCAAGGGTGCGGTCGCGAGCATCGCCGCCGCGGCCGGCGCGGACGCGCCGGCCGTGCTGACGGAGGCGGTCGACCGGATCGCGCGCACCGGCGCGACGCCGCTCGCGGTCAGCGTCGACGGCCGGATCCTCGGCGCGATCGAACTCAAGGACGTGGTCAAGCCGGCGATCCGCGAGCGCTTCGACGCGCTCCGCCGCATGGGCATCCGTACCGTGATGGTGACCGGAGACAACCGCACGACGGCCGCCGCGATCGCCGCCGAGAGCGGCGTCGACGACTTCATCGCCGAAGCCAAGCCCGAGGACAAGCTGGCCTATATCCGGAAGGTGCAGGCGGAAGGCCGGCTGGTCGCGATGTGCGGCGACGGCACCAACGACGCACCGGCGCTGGCCCAGGCCGATGTCGGCGTCGCCATGCAGACCGGCACCCAGGCCGCGCGCGAAGCGGGCAACATGGTCGATCTCGACAGCGACCCGACCAAGCTGATCGAGATCGTCGAGATCGGCAAGCAGCTGCTGATCACCCGTGGTTCGCTGACCACGTTCTCGATCGCCAACGACGTCTCGAAATACTTCGCGATCCTGCCCGCGATTTTCGTCGCGACCTATCCGGAGCTCGCCTCGCTCAACATCATGCATCTCGCGACGCCGCGGAGCGCCATCCTGTCGGCGGTGATCTTCAACGCGCTGATCATCGTGGCGCTGGTTCCGCTCGCGCTGCGCGGCGTGTCGTTCAAGCCGATGGGAGCCGCCGCCCTGCTCCGCCGCAACCTCCTGATCTACGGCGTCGGCGGCCTGGTCGCGCCGTTCGCCGGGATCAAGGCCATCGACCTCATCCTCTCAGCCCTGGGTCTCGCACGATGATCACCTCGACACTCCGCCCGGCGCTGACGTTGATCGCGCTGTTCACGCTGCTGACCGGGATCGCGCTGCCGTTGCTCGCGACCGGGCTCGCGACCGCGATCGTGCCGCATCGCGCGAACGGATCCCTCGTCACGGTCGATGGGCGGGAGGTGGGCTCGGTCCTGATCGGCCAGGACTGGAAGCAGCCGGGCGACTTCCACGGGCGGCCGAGCGCCACCACCGACACCGATGCCTCCGGCAAGACGGTGCCGCGGCCCGACGACGCGGACAGCTCGGGCGGTTCCAACCTGGCGCCGACCAGCAAGGCGCTCGTCGACCGGGTACGGGCCTCGGTGAACGCCATCCGCGCCGGGGGCGGTGATCGGGGCCGGGTGCCGGCCGACATGGTGACGACGTCCGCGAGCGGCCTCGATCCCGACATCTCGGTCGCCGACGCCATGCTGCAGATCCCGCGGATCGCCGCGTCACGTCACCTCGCGCCGGACCGGCTTCGCGCGCTCGTCTCGTCGCACGTCGAGGGTCGTTCGCTCGGCGTGTTCGGCGAGCCCCGGGTCGACGTGCTGGCCCTCAACGTCGCACTCCGGCACCCGCTTCCGTGATGCCGGCCGCCCGTCGCCTCGCATCCGCCGCGCGGAAGAGCCCTCCCGTGATCGCCGCCGCGAGGCCCGCGGCCGCCGCGAGCGCCAGGCTCCATCTCGGGCCGAACCGGTCGGCGACGAACCCGGTGACCGGCGCACCGACCGGCGTGCCCCCGAGCGCGATCGCGAGCAGCAGCGCCACCACCCGGCCGCGGAGCGCCGGCGGCGTCGCGAGCTGGACCAGCGACAGGCTCGACGTCGTGAAGGTCTGCGCCGCGAGCCCGACCAGGACCAGGGCGCAGCCGAACAGGCGGGGGCCGGGCGACGCCGCCGCGAGCACGCACCCGGTCGCGAAGGCCAGCGCGCTCGCGGCGAGGAGCCCGATCGACGGACGCTCGCGACGCGCCGCGAGAAGCGCGCCGGCGACCGATCCGACGGCCAGCATCGAGGTCAGGAACCCGTAGCCGCCCGAGCCGAAATGGAAGACGCCGACCGACATCGTCGAGATGAAGATCGCGAAATTAAGCCCGAACGTCCCGATCGCCACCATCATCAGGAAAAT
This sequence comes from uncultured Acetobacteraceae bacterium, assembly GCA_964249405.1. Taxonomy (GTDB): domain Bacteria; phylum Pseudomonadota; class Alphaproteobacteria; order Acetobacterales; family Acetobacteraceae; genus CAXTPV01. Next base: position 9,812 of record CAXUBX010000075.1, read on the forward strand.
CGCGGCGAGTTCGGGGCTCGCGCGGACCGCCCGGGCGCCATCGAGCATGCGCGGCCGTTCGCGGGACAGGCCCGGTTCGCGCCGGAGCTCGCCCACCCGGATCGCGCCGAGCGCCGCCAGCACCGCGACATACGAGGCCGCGTTGATCAGGAACACCGGCCCGGTGCCGATCGAGGCGATCATCAGTCCGGCGATGGCCGGTCCGATCATCCGGGCCGCGTTGAACGACGTCGAGTTGAGCCCGACCGCGTTCGACAGTTCGCGCTCGCCGACGAGCTCCGAGACGAAGGATTGCCTTGCCGGCACGTCGAATGCGGCCGCCGATCCGAGCAGGGCGGCAATGCCGTACACCTCCCACAGCCGCGCGAGACCGGTCAGCACGAGAACACCGAGGCCGAGCGCCAGCAGGCCCATCGCGGCCTGGGTCGCCATCAGCAGATGACGGCGGTCGAGACGGTCGGCCGCGAGCCCGGTCCAGGGCAGCAGGACCACCAGCGGGGCGAACTGCAGCGCCGTCGTGACGCCGAGCGCGGTCGCGTCGTGATGCGTGAGCACCGTGAGCACGAGCCAGTCCTGGGCGGTCCGCTGCATCCAGGTCCCGACGTTCGAGACGACCGCACCCGCCGCCCAGAGCCGGTAGTTGAAGATCGCGAGCGACCGGAACATCCCGGTCGCCGCCGTGGTCAAGAGCCCTGACCTCCCGCGGCCGGCAGGAGGGCCAGGATCTCCGCCGCGGTTCCCGTCTCGCCGAGCCGCGGGAAGATCCGGGCGAGACTGTTCGCGTGGGCGTCGGCATTCATGTCCGTCATCGCGTCGGTCGCGAACGACACGTTGAAGCCGAGCTCATGCGCGTGCCGCGCGGTGGACTCGACGCCGACGCTGGTCGCGACGCCCGTCATCACGATCTGCGTGACCCCGCGCGACCGGAGCTCGTGCTCGAGCTTGGTGCCGGTGAAGGCCCCCCAACGCTGCTTGGTGACGAGGATGTCGGACGGCGCCCGGCCGAGTTCGGGGACGAGGTCCGCCCAGTCGGCCGGCATGCCCTCCGACCGCATCGCCTGCTCCGAGCGACCGGGTGCGCCGCCGGTGACGTTGACCAGCACCACCGGCAGGCCCCGGAGGCGGAACGCGTCGGCGAGCGCGCGGACGCGGGTCACGACCTCGCCGGCGGGATGCGCCGTCGGTCGCCCGACGATCCCTTTCTGGAGATCGATCACGACGAGGGCGGTCGCGGGATCAAGCGTGGTCACGGGCATTCGTCGTCGCCTTCCTGGTTGTCCGAGGTTCTCCGGCGCCGTCAGCCCGCGCCGAGCCGCATGAGCACCGCGAGCGACGAGACCAGCGTCTGCCGCTCGGCGGGATCGAGGCGCGCCATCGCCGCCGCGAGCCATTCCCGCTTCCTCCGCCGGCTCCGGGCCTGCATCTCGGCGCCCCGCGGCGTCGCGGCGAACAGCACCTGTCGACCGTCGGTCGGGTGCGGATGGCGTTCGACCAGCGCCTCGCCCTCGAGCGCCGCGAGGGTCGCGCCCATCGACTGCGGCTTAACCTGTTCGGCGCGTGCGAGCTCCGCGGTCGTCATCGATCCTTCACGGGCGAGCCGCGACAGCGCCGCCCCCTGCGACCAGGTCAGCGCGCCGTCGCCGGCCTCCTGACGCACCCGGCGGATGAGCTGCCCGAGCGCCCGGAGAAGATCCTCGACCTCGTTGTCGTCGCCCGGCACCGGACCGTCCTACCGTTCAACAGGCTGCCTTGCAAGTTATCCTGTCATCCGGAACGGCGGCGGATCGGCTATGCTGCCACCGTGACGGACCGCCGCCCCGACCCGGACGTCCTGCTCGCCGACCTCGCCTCCGGCGGCCGGGGGCGTCTCAAGCTGTTCCTCGGCGCCGCCCCCGGGGTCGGCAAGACCTGGGAGATGCTGTCCGAGGCGAGGCGCCGCCGCGCGGCGGGCGAGGACGTGGTGGGCGGCGTGATCGAGACGCACGGCCGCGCCGAGACCGAAGCCCAGATCGACGACCTGCCGATCCTGCCGCCTCTCATGGTGTCGTATCGCGGCCGGATGCTGCCCGAGCTCGATCTCGATGCGGCGCTCGCGCGACGGCCGGGCCTGCTGCTGGTGGACGAGCTCGCGCACACGAACGCGCCGGGTCTCCGCCACGCGAAGCGCTGGGAGGATGTCGTCGAGCTGCTCGCCGCCGGCATCTCGGTCTCGGCGACGCTCAACGTGCAGCATCTCGAGAGCCTGAACGACGACATCGTCCGGATCACCGGCGTCCGCGTCGCCGAGACCCTGCCGGACCGCATCCTGGCGATGGCGGACGACATCGAGCTGGTCGACCTGCCGCCGGCGGAGCTGCGTGCCCGGCTCCGGGAGGGTCACGTCTACCGCGCCGATACGGCATCGCGGGCGCTCGAAGGCTTCTTCCGCGAAGGCAACCTCGCGGCGCTGCGCGAGATCGCGCTCCGGACCGCGGCCAGCCGGGTCGACCGGGACGTGCGCGACTGGATGCGTCGAAGCCTCGTCGCAGGCCCGTTCCCCGCGACCGAGCGCGTCCTGGCGCTGGTGGGGCCGGGCCGCGGAGGGGCCGCGGTCGTCCGCTACGCCAAGCGGCTGGCCGACGCGCTGCACGCGCCCTGGATCGCGCTTCATGTCGAGCGCCCGGTGGCGGCCCGCGACGCGCCGCTCCCCGCGCGCGCGGCGCTGGCGTTGGCGGCCCGGCTCGACGCCGAGATCGAGACGGTCGCCGTCGCCGGGCCGATCGTGGCGACGGTTCTCGGCGAGGCGCGGGCGCGCAACGCGACGCAGATCGTGCTCGGCCGCGGTTCGGCGCGGCCCTGGAAGCGGACGCTCGCGACCGCGCTGGTCGAGCGTGCGCCCGAGTTCGGCATCCACGTCGTGCCCCGCGCGCTGGTCCCCGCCCCGTCGGCCCCCCGGCCGCCTCGTCGCGTCGGCGGGCGCGAGATCGCCGCCTGGACGCTGCCGCTGGCGGCGGTGGCACTCGTCACGGCGCTCGGGGTCGCGTTCCGCCAGGCCGTGCCGACCGAGGCCGCCGACATGATCTACCTGGTCCCGGTGATCGGGACGGCGCTCGCCAGCGGCACCATGCCGGCGCTGCTCGCGGCCGTCGCCGCGGTGCTCGCCTGGGATTTCTGCTTCGTGCCGCCCTTCTACCAGGTGACGATCGACAGTTCCCGCGACGTGGTGACCGCCGTCGTGTTCGGGGCCGTCGCCGTGCTGACCGGCAGCCTCGCGGGCCGGGTGCGGGCGGAAGCGAGGACGGCCGCCGCACGCATCCAGGGCCTCCGCCGGATCGGCGCGTTCAGCCGCCGCTTCGGGGCGGCGAGCGTCGAGGCGGAGCTGCTGCGCGCGATCGCCGTCGAGGCGGCGAGCCTGGACGGGCGGCCGGGCGGCCGGGCGGTGGTGCTGGTCCCGGGCGATGGCGGCGGGCTCGCGACGGGAGCCGCGGCGCCGGATGGCACCGCGCTCGACGAAGGCGCGTTCGCGGCGGGGCAGTGGGCCTGGAGCCATGGCGAGGCGACCGGTCGGGGCACCGCGACCCTGCCGGCGACCGCCTGGCGATTCTTCCCGTTCGGCGCCGGCGGCGAGCGCCGGGGCGTGATCGGCGTCGCCGCTGCCGCCGACGCGGCCTCGCCCGAGCCGCCCGACGGACCGCTGCTGCAGGTCATGGAAGCGCTCGCCGACCAGGCCGGAGCGGCGCTGGAGCGGGTTCGCCTGATGGCCCGCGCCGCGCGCACCGAAGCCCTGGAGGAGGCCGAGCGGCTCCGGACCGCGCTGCTCGCCTCTCTCGGCCATGACCTCCGCACGCCGCTCGCCGGCATCCAGGGCGCGGCCGGCACGCTCCGCGCGCTCTGGAACGAGCTCGCGCCCGCCGCACGCGACGACCTCCTCGCGAGCCTCGAGGACGATGTCGGCCGGATGGCCCGCTTCATCGCCAACATCGCCGAGCTCACCCGGATCGAGGGCGGTCAGATCACCCCGCATCTGGCGAGCGTCCCGGTCGGCGGCGTGATCGAGGCGGCGATCGCGCTGCTGCCCGGCGCGCCCCTGGTCTCGACCGGACGCGACGGGCTCGAACTCGCGGTCAGCGCCGACGCGTCGCTCCTGGAACAGGCGCTGTTCAACCTGCTCGACAACGCGCAACGCTACTCGCCGGAGAACGCGCCGGTCTCGGTCGGCGTCAGGCGCGAGGGGGACCAGGTGGCGATCTCGGTGGCCGACAACGGGGTCGGCGTCTCGCCCGGCGACCTGCCGCGCCTCTTCGAGAGCTGGTTCCGGGCGAGCCGGACCGACCGGGTCGCGCCAGGGACCGGACTGGGCCTCGCGATCGCCCGCGGCCTGGTCGAGGCGCAGGGCGGCACGATCGAGGCGCGGTCGCCGAACCCTGCGGCCCCGGCGGACGGCCTGCCCGGCACGGTGATGACGGTCCGGCTGCCCCTCGCCGCCGCACCATGAGACAGTCGGCCGCCGCCGGGCTGATCCTGGTGATCGACGACGAGAAGCAGATCCACCGCTTCCTCAAGCCGGCGCTCGAAGCCTCCTCCTACGCGGTCGAGCGGGCCGAGACGGGCGCGGAAGGGCTCCGGCTCGCCGCTTCGCGCGCGCCGGACGCCGTGCTGCTCGACCTCGGACTGCCCGACCGCGACGGCCACGAGGTCCTCGCCTCGCTCCGCCGCTTCAGCGACGTCCCGGTGATCGTGCTCTCGGCCCGCGACCGGGAGGCCGACAAGATCGCGGCGCTCGACGGCGGCGCCGACGACTACGTCGAGAAGCCGTTCGGGGTCGGCGAGCTGCTGGCCCGGCTCCGGGCCGCGCTCCGTCACCATCGCGGCCGTGCCGGGGAGGAGGCCCGCTCGGTCGAATGGCCCGGCCTCGCGATCGACCGCGTGACGCGCGAGGTGCGCACCGCGTCGGGTCCGGTCGCGCTCAGCCCGCTCGAGTGGGAACTGCTCGCCTTCCTCGCGCGGAACGCCGGGCGCGCGCTCACCCACCGCCAGATCCTGACCGCGGTCTGGGGACCGGCGCATGCCGAGGACGTGCAGTATCTCCGCGTCTATGTCGGGCAGCTGCGACAGAAGCTCGGACCCGAAGCGGCGGCGCTGCTCCGCACCGATCCCGGCGTCGGCTACCGTCTCGTCGACCCGGCGGGTCCGGGCTGAACCGCTGGCCTTCAGGGGACCTGCATGGTAGAGGCCGCGCAGCTTCGAACCCCGGGATCGAGACGTTGGCAGAAGAGGTTTCCGCGACGACCGGACCCGACCGGACGAGCCAGGGCGCGGGAACGCTTGCGCGCCGCTACGCCGGGGCCCTGTACGATCTCGCATCCGAGCGGCGCGAGGTCGACCCGGTGACCGAACAGATGGCGGCGCTCGGCGGGTTGATCGACGGGTCTGACCCGCTGCAGCGCCTGCTCCGCGACCGGCTGGTCCGCCGCGACGAGGCCCGCCGCGGCCTCGACGCGCTGCTCGCGGAACAGGGCTTCGGCGAGCTCGTCCGCCGCACCGTCGGCGTGGTCGCCGCCAACCGCCGGCTTTCGACGCTGCGCGGGATCGTCGCCGCCTACGCCGCGCTGGTCGCCGAGCGGCGAGGCGTCGTCACCGCGAACGTCACCACCGCGCACGGGCTCGCCGATCTGCAGCGCGCCCAGCTCCAGGCACGCCTCGCCGAAGCGGGCTACGCGCAGGTCCGCGTCGTCGAGCATGTCGATCCGGATATCCTCGGCGGGCTGATCCTGCGCATCGGTGCCCGCCTCTATGACGCATCCATCAAGAGCCGGCTGCAGCGCCTGGCCTTTCGCATGAAGGAAGCCGCCTGATGGATATCCGTCCCGCCGAGATCTCGGACATCCTGAAGCAGCAGATCGCGTCCTTCGACACCGACGCGTCGGTCGCCGAGACCGGCCAGGTGCTCTCGATCGGCGACGGCATCGCGCGCGTCTTCGGGCTCGAGAACGTGATGGCCGGCGAGCTCGTCGAGTTCCCCACCGTCGGCCTCAAGGGCATGGCGCTGAACCTCGAGACCGACAATGTCGGCGTCGTGGTGTTCGGCGACGACCGCGGGATCCGCGAGGGCGACACCGTGACCCGCACCGGCGACATCCTGTCCGTCCCGGTCGGTCGCGGCCTGCTCGGGCGCGTGGTCGACGGGCTCGGCCAGCCGATCGACGGCAAGGGGCCGCTCACCGACACCGAGATGCGACGCGCCGAGGTGAAGGCGCCCGGGATCATCCCGCGGAAATCGGTCCACGAGCCGATGCAGACCGGGATCAAGGCGATCGACACCCTGGTGCCGATCGGGCGCGGCCAGCGCGAGCTGATCATCGGCGACCGGCAGACCGGCAAGACCGCGATCA
>CAXUBX010000076.1:0-16022 GCA_964249405.1 uncultured Acetobacteraceae bacterium
CTCGCCGATCCGGGGGTGGTGAGCGCGCTGCTGGACGGGATCGGGCGCCTTGGAGTGACCTGACGTCAGGCGTCGTGGAAGACCTGCCGGACGCAGAGCAGTTCGGGCAGCAGGCGTTCGTCGACCGCCTGCCGGCCGCGTAGCCCGTTCAGGAACTCGACCACCTCCTCTCCCGCGTGGTCGCCGAAGCAGAAACGATCGTCCGTTCGGAGCCGGGTGCGATCGACCAGAAAGGCCGCTGCGGGCGTGGCCTCCGCCGGCGACGCGGGTCCGAGGGGCAAAAGCACGTCGCCCCACCAGCGCGTCCTCTGGGTCCAGAGACCACCGAGCGCGGCGGCCGCGCTCGTCGTCTCGAGCCGCTCGAGCAGGGCGGCGAGGGCGCCGGGTTGCCACTGGTCGCTGACCTGCACAGCGGTGAAGTAGCGGCTCCACCCAATCTCGAGCGCCCAGTTCAGCAGCGGCGCCCGCAGGTCGAAAGGCTGGCGGTAGTCCCAGTTGTGCAGCGTCAGGAGGGTTCGCTCGTCGAGCTCGATCAGGTCCGCGCAAGCCTCCCGCACGCGTCCGATCTCGCCCACCGGAAGCCGTTGCGTCATCAGGTGGATCTGAAGCGGTCCGAACGCCGACGTCCGGAACCGGTCCGAGCGCATCTGGCCGATCAGGGCGAACAGGCAGGCCCTTGCGCAGGGAAGATCCGACAGATCATCGATGCGGAGAACGACGTCGATCCCGTCCGTCCTCATGACCGGCCGATGACGTCGAGTGGATGGAAGATCGCTCTCGGGCAGCAGAGCGCCGCACGACCCGAGGAAGCGGCACGGCGGGACAAGTCCTGCTCTGCCGCGGTCCCCTCGAGTCGCGCGTCGAAGCCGCCCGTTCGCTCGAAAACGTCCCGAGTCACGCCCAGCAACGGACCGCCCGCCCACAGCACGGCGAAGCTTCCGGGATCGATGCTTTTCGGCGCCGCCTCCGGAATGCACAGGCCCTCGAGCAGGACCCGTCCCGCACGGACCTCCGCCATCCGCAGCATCGCGTCCGCGCTCCCGGGATGCATCTGGCCGGCCCTGTCCAGCAGCAGGACGAGATCGGCGCCGGTCGCGAACCCCAGTCGAAGCGCCTCGTTGGGCGACGCGGTGCCGACCGCGAGGACCTGGCCGGTGACGCCGGGCGGCAGTCGTCGAAGCGCGGCTTCGGCGTCGCGAAAGAGGTCGTCCGTCACGGCCGATCCCCGGAGCGCAATCGCGACGCGCGGGCCCGGTGCGACCGTGATCTCGTCACCCAAGATCCGGCGCCACAGCACGTGGAGGATCCGTCGCGTCTTCGGAGGCGGGGTGTGATCGGGCGGCGGCCCATCCACCCCGCGCCATTCGTCCCGCCTTTGCGACAGCCGGATCGGCGTGCGAACCAGGAAGCGCAAGAGCTCCTCGCGGCTGGAGACGGAACGCACGTCGCCAGCGTCGTGCAGCCCATCCCGCGCCGTGACCTTCAGCCAGTCGAAGCCGGCCTGTTCGCAGGCGAGGTAATAAAGTCGTTCGATCGCGTGAGCGAGCGTGCCGTCCGTTTGCCCGAGCTCCTCGGGGAAATCGTCGAACGACAGGCGGAGATCGAGGAGCGGGCGCAACGCCGCGCTGCGGGCCCAGAACATCGAGCCGGACGGGAAGTCGAGCGGCGCCTGCGGCGGTAGCGGGAATCCCATTGAGGCGGCGAGCGTCGCCGCAAGATCGTGGTTCTGGCTCCAACGGATCCAGGGGCGCAGCTCGTCGATATGCTGCGGCGCCACCATGCCGAGGCGCGGTGCCTCGGCGAAGGCCGCGAAAACGCCGCGTACTGTCTCGGGCGAGCCGAGAAGCGTCTCAAGCAGGTAGGCGCGCCAGCCCACAAGCCGCTGGTCGTGGGGAGATTGCTTGGTGTGGACGTGGAGCACGTATTCGTGGCTGTCGTGCACCGCGGCGAAACCCACGAGCTTGGCGGCGACGTCACGCCCGCGATTCGGCACGATCTCGGCCGTCACGGAACCGCTTGGCCAGTCGGAGAAGCAGTCTCCCACGCTCGCCTGCTTCTCCGCATCATCCGTGCTGATGAAGAGGTCGGCGGGAAATGGGATCCGGTCGAGATAGGCGCGGAGTTCTGGCAGCAGGTGGACGTGGAAGGCGTGCAGCACCACCGCGACGGACGACGGCGGTTCAACGTCCGCATCGAAACCCAGCGGCAGCTCGAGGCAGGCCTCCTGTTCGACCGGATGGGCGCGCGGCGCTGCGATGAAGTCCTGCCCGCGCCGCAGCCGCCGTGAAACATCCTCGATCACGCGCGAGTCCTTCGGGCTCTCACGGATGGCGGTCTAACCGGCCCGGTCCTCGGGCGCGATCGGCGCAAGCTTCATCCAGGGATGGCGCATCGTCATCTCGACGAACATGGCATCGTAGGAGCGCGCGGACTCGGTCCGCAGCATCGACGTGCGGTGGACGCGGTAGCGGCACAGGATTTCGGGGACGAACGCCGCGCGGTATCCCTGCTCGATCAGTTTGCACCAGAAATCGTAATCCTCCCAGCCGCCTTCGATGTGGGTGTAGCCGCCGACGTCGCGCCAGGCGCGGCGAGAGATCAGGGACATCGCGTCGACATAGTTGCCGTGCCGCAGCCATTCCGGTTGCCAGATATCGGCGAGGCCAATCGTGCGTTTCGCGCCGAACAGCTCGAGCTGCGTGTAGGTGACGGCTGCCCCGCTAGTCTCCATCGCGGTATGCAGCCGTCCGATCGCGCGCGGGTAGATCTCATTGTCGGCGTCCATTACGAACACCGCCGCTCCGCGCGCATGCGCGAATGCCGTGTTGCGAGCCTGCGCCAAGCCCTGGTTTCGCGTATGACGCAGCAGGAGCGCGCGCGCGAACCGGTCGGCATGCCGCTCCAGCCAACCCAGCGCCACGTCGATGGAGCCGTCCTCCGTCGAATGATCATCGACCACGATCAGCTCGATCGTTTCGTGCCGCTGCCGCAACACGGAGTGAAGGCAGTCCGGCAGAAATCGCTCGTAGTGGAACAGGCTTACGGCAACCGTGACCAGTTCGGGCGATGCGGCGCTGTTCCCTGTGTGCTGGAACACGATCTCGGTTGGAACCTCCGTCGTCATTCGACCCACCTTTCCTCGCGCGACCGATGGCGCGAGAAGAATCGGAGCGTCTGCGCCGCGGTCCGTCGCGTGTTGTATCGGTCCGTGATCAGCCTGTTCACGTTGGTGCGGATGCGCTCGGCCTCGCGTCCGCCTTCCTCGGTCTTCAACAGCCATTCGAGAAGGTTAGGGATGTGTCGGGCGTTCTCCTGAAGATAGTGCTCGTTGGCGACGAAGCTCGGGTGCGGCAGGCAGGGATCGGATACAACGAGACTTCCCGTGCACATGCCGAGCCGAACCATCCGGTGCCATTCGAAGTAGCCAAACTCCTCGCGGTGGATGTTCAGAGCGATCTTGCTGTGGCCACAGACATGCCCGGCGAGGCGGGTCAGGCTGCCGTCCTGGCTGTCGCCACGGATCGGACCGCGACCGGGTCGCCGGCTGTAGTTGAACGTCTCGTAGTCCGAGAAGAACGGCGCGTGGCGAGCGAAGAACTGGTCGCGTCTCGGGCTCGCGCTGCCGAAGAAGCAGATGTCGATCGGCCGCGATGCGAAAGAACGTCCGGGGTCGATGTCGGCCTGCGCATCCCGGGGCAGCACGCCGAACAGCGGGTGGCGCCGATCCCGCCCTGTCAGCCTGTGGGGCCGGAGCTGCGCACCCGGCAGCACGTGCAGGGCGGCCATGCCGGTCCGCACGAAGAGATCCGCCGTCTGCGAACAGATGTCCAGCATGCCACGCGCCATCAGTGTGAACGGAAGCGCGGTGTTGAACCAGGGAGTCTGCAGCTGTTCCGTGCCGAACACGAAACCTTCAGACAGCACGTCGTCCCTGACCCAGTCGGTGCCGCGGCCGAGGGTGAAGAACTCGTGCGGTGCGGCGAACAGGCAGACCGGCGGCCTCGTCGCGATGTCCGCATGCTCGTCAAGCACGTCGACCCGGACGCCGACGCTTCGGAGATCCGCCGCGAGGTCTTCAGCAAGATCCTCCATGAAGACGTTGCCTTCGGAACTGACGAAGATGCCGACATGGCCGACATCGGCGACGAGGCCCGCGAGGTCTTTCTCGTCGTCATCATCGGCGGGCAGCGCCCGGACGGCATTGTCGAACAGCACGACGGAGCCCATGAGGCGGGCCAGGTCCTCGGGATCGACGCGGCCGCGACCCTCGAGCGCACCCGACTGGATGAAGTGGGCAAACGGGTCGACGCCGGCCGCTTCGATGTCGGGATTGCGCCGGAGATAGTCGGCAACGTCGAACACCTCGAGCCGCTTCAGCCGGGTCGTCGCGCCCGCGAGCGTCCACCAGTTCACCTCGCCGAGCGTCTCGTCATAGCGCTTGATCGGGAGCTTCTCGGGTGACGGCGGGTCCGACGAGGTGAGGTCCGGCGTGAGCTGTTCGGGTTCGGGGTCCGGCGCCGGCGTCGGTGCCGGTGCCGCCGGAAGACGTCCGGAGATGCGGAGTGCCCTCCGGCTGAGCCGCCAGATCCGCGAGCGTCGGACCGCCTCCATCTCCGCCGACCGCGCGTCGACGGCCCGGGCGCGCTGATCGAGCGACGCGGCCTCGGACGCCAGCCTCTCGCGGGCCGCCGTCAGCTCGGCTAATCCCTCCTCGAGCACGGCCGAGGTCGCCACACGGGCGACGTTCTCCTCGTGCCAGCGCCGCCTGTCCGCCTCCAGCGCCTCGAGCTCCCCGAGCCTGGTCTCGGCGACAAGCCGCGCCGCACTCTGCGCGCGAAGCCGGTCCTCGAGTTCGTCGAGCCGGCTGACTTCCGCTTCGAGCTCGAAGCGCCGCGCGCGCTCCGCATCGAAGGCCGTGTTCGCCCGCTGCAGCCATTGGCCGGTCTCGCCAACGAGGCGCGAGAGTTCCGCGATCTCCCGCTCCCGGTCGGGATCGTCGATCGTGATGCGTGTCCACGGGAACGCCGAGTTCGGGTCCTGGCTAGCGGCCGCCCGGGCGGGCGCTTCGAGGCGCGGCAGGATTGCGCTGCCTTGCTGGTTCGCCGCGACCACGGTGCGGTAGTCGCCCGGTTCTTCCGCCCAGGCTTCCAGGCGGTAGCGACGGGGCAGCGTGAGGAGATTGGCAAGTAGATTTTCGGGATGAACGCGCGAAAGACCGCTGCCGTTCGACCGGCTTGCTGGCGGGAGGGCCGAAGCGGCCGGCGAGCCTTCTCTCGCGAACACGAACGAGTTCTGAGCGTACCACCAGTCGACGCCGTCCGCAGCCCAGAGATCAGCACGGAGGCAATCGAAGCAGGCGAAGCCGTTCGCCCGGAACAGGATGCACCAGAACTCCGGCCATTGCTCGTTCACGTGGTTCGTGCCGAACTGGAAGGGCACGGCCGCAGAGAACAGCACCGCGTCGGCGAGGGATGTCAGCTCCTCGACCAGCGATGGTGCGCGCTCGAAGGGCAGATGCTCGGCCACCTCGACGCAGACGACGAGATCGAAGCCCGGTTGGGCCCGCTGACCAAGCAGGTCGCGAAGCGGAACCGAGGCGAGATCGCCGGCGACGAAGGTGTCGGGTTCGACAAGCAACGCCTTGCGGTCGACGTAGTCGCCATCGACGCCGACCACCTCGGTCGCCCCGAGATCCAGCGCGGCCCGCATCCAGGGCCCGGTTCCGCATCCGACGTCGAGGATCCGCTTCGGTTGGAGCAGGGGAACGACCTTCCCGAGCACCAGTGAGGCCGACTGGAGGCTGGCTCCTTCCTGGCTCTCGAAGAAGGCCCGATCGTAGACGGCGCCGCCGGCCGAGGCTGGGCTCGTCACGGCTCACCCAGGAAGTCGCGCAAGCGGGCCATGGTGTCGGGGGCGAACGCGTCGTCCCAGCTCGTCGGCCAGTTCACGTGCGACCCGGCGAGCCGTTCGTCGAGCCGGTCCGCGTTCGCCATCGCCGTAAGCAGACCTTCACAGATCGCCTCGACGGTCGGCGCGACGCCGACGATGTTCGTGGAGATCGCCTGAAGCCGTTCGGCCGTCTTGTTGGCGAACGTGTTGGTCACCACCCACATTCCCGCGGCCGCCATCTCGATCGGGACAAGGCTCGGATGCGGTGTGAGCATCAGCGACAGCCCAACGTCGAAGCTCGGCATCAGCTCGATGTATTCCTCGAGCGACACTTTGGCGACCAGCTCCATCGGCACGCCCTCGGCGAGCTCCAGCTGGTTACCGCCGAGAGATCCGACACCGTGAAATGACCAGTTGGCGAGGTCGGCCCGTGGATCCCGGACCAGCCGCGCCAGCGCCATCATCCCCAGCTCGAAAAGGTTGCGCGCGGCATGTTCCTCGGAACGGGCGTAGAACAGCAGCCGGCGCTGCTTGCGTTCGATCCTGTCGCGGGTAGGCTGGAACGCCTGGATCGCGTTGCTGAACACCGCCGCGTCGGGCTCGCCATCCGGCCGCGCGTAGATGCCGATCCGTTCCCCACGGAAGAAATCCCGCAGGAGTGCGGTCGAGAACAGGGCGAACTGCGGCAGGTCGTAGGCCTGCTGGAACAAGGCGCTGATCGAGTTCATCGCAAGGAAGAATGGCTCGTATTCCTGCACCATGAACAGGAAGCGCTTGTTGTCGAGCTGCCGGATGGTGTGATGGGCGATGTGGGCCGCCCAGCAGTTGGTTGCGACGAAGCGGTCGTCCGGATTGACGTCGACCGGGATGGCGCGGTCGAAGCGGGAAATCACTTCGACCTCGTCGAACAGCGTCGTGATCCCCGGATATTTCTGGATCTTGGCTTTCCAGTCGACGAAATTCCAGTCGGTGTCCTCGTGCAGGATGATCCGCGATCGATAGCCTTCACGCCTGAGCCGCAAAGCCAGGCTGAACATTCCGATGTAGCCGCCGAACACGTAGCTGAAATTGATCGTCGCCAGGAGCAGGTTGACGCGCTTCGGATGGTCGCTCGAGACGGCCAGCGTCAGCGGGCTGATGTTGCGGTGGATCCATTTGGTGGTCCCGAACTCCAGGGCTGGGATCCGGGCGGTCGTCTCCGTGGTCGCAGAGCCTGTCGGCGCCGCACCGGGAACGGCGACGATGGCCTCCAGCAGGTGGCTGCCAGGATTGGCCGATTGCCGGCTCGTCAGGACGTCCTTCTTCACTCGCAAGCCACGATTGCGCATGTGCGAGCCGACAACCGAGCGAAGGAGCAGCGCCTCGAGATTGAGCGTTGGTCTGCGCGACCAGAACGCGCGCCAACGCTCGCCGAGCAGGGCGCCGACGGACGTCTCGAACCGGGAGAAGCGTTCCAGCGCCGCGCGACGACGCGCGGGAAGATCCGGATTGCGGAGCAGAAGGGTGCGCGCGAGCAGAACCTTCTGCGAAACGAACTGGTATTCGTCGAGCGATTGCTTCAGCAGCACCGCCGCCGTCCGAGTCATCTGGGCCCGCGACGGCGCACCCTTCAGGATCTGCCAGAGCGCCCAGAGGATGCCCGCGCCCCGGTTGTAGTGATGGCCAATAACCCCGCCGCCATGCTGCACGTAGTCGTAGAGCGGCCTGTCGACATAGGTGATCCCGCCGCGGAGCATGGCGACCAGCCCCATCCAGTGGTCGTGAAATGCCGGTCCGACCTGCTTCGGGAACGGCAGCAGGTGGGGCAGCAGCGACGGGCGAATCATGCTGGCAGCACCGGTGATGGTGTTCGCCACCATCATCGTCGGCAGATCGGTGTAGTTGTTCCGCCGCTTCGACCAGAACGTCTCCGATTTCACCGCGCCGGTCTCGTCGACCACGCGCGCGTCGCTGTAGGCGAGCTGCGTTCCAGGCCGGAACGCAGCGATCAGAGTCTCCAGCTTGTCAGGGTGCCAGACATCGTCCTGGTCGCAAAGGGCGATGAAGTCGGCGTCGGGTGGCGTCCTGCTCAGCAGGTGCTGGAAGTTGTCGTAGAAGTCCAGCCTTCTCGGATTCTGAAAGAACAGGAAGCGCCTGTCTTCCTGGACGCGATAGCGAATGCGGTCGTAATACTCGTTATCGGTGTTGTCGTCAGATATGATGCAGATCCAGTTGCCGTGCGTCTGTTTCCTGATCGAGGCGACCTGCTTCAGGAACAGCTCGATGGGTGGCCGGAAGATCGCCATGCAGATCACGACCCGCGGCCCGGTGGAGGGCCAGCTCACGGTGGCTGGTTCGGTCCCGTGGCCGGAACGAACCCTGATCGTGCCGAGGAACCGCTCGAGCGTATCGCCTCGTTCCAAAACCGCGCGGAGCGAGAACGGGACGTCTAAGTCGGACGTCACCGGCTTGAGCGGCACGAAACAGCTGAACCCGCTCAGCAGGCTGTTGCCGCTCGGATCATCCGCTGGACAATGCTTCGAGAAGATGTCCGTCCGTCCCCAGGAGTGATTGGGAACCGGAATAACCCTGTCGCCTGCGAGCACGTCGAGTTTCTGCACCGGCCCGTCGACGGAGTAGCACCACCCCTTGAGGAACAGCACCGCGCCTCCGCCGGTGAACAGCTCGTCGGGAAGCCTGCTGTCCAGTCCGAACGCGAGATGGGCGGTGCTGACCGGTGCTGCGATGACGTTCATCGATCGGGAGCACCTTGCACGAGCAAGGGTTGATCCGGAACGCGCGGTGGCTGGTGGATCGACTTCGAGGGCGCTTTACGGCAGAAGCGAGCCCATCGTGACCGCCGCACCGTCATAATCCGCTTGGTCCTCTTATGATTTCCGGTCGATCTGTTCCGCTGTCCGGCGCGCGGAGGCTCCTTAGCAAGGTGATGTCGAGGGTGGCAAGCCGGGTTGCGGCATTGCTCGTGCTGTGCCTGCTCGCGGTCGTCTGGCTCGATCCGGGCATGCCGTCCTGGCAGCAGGATGCCGCTTGGCCGGTTGCGCTCGACCAGGCGACTGTCGATCACCTCGCGTACGGGCGTGACGTGATCTTCACCCTCGGGCCTTGGAGCGTCGTCTACACCGGTCAGTACCTTCCCGGGATCGACCGGTTCATCCTGGAAGGCGGCGGTCTCGTCTCCCTCGCCCTTGCTGCCGGCCTCGGTGTCGCGGCGCGTGGAGGCCGGCTCTGGGCGACACCGTTTGTCCCGCTGGTCGTGGCGACGGTGGGTCTGCACGACCCGGTGTTCGTGATCCTGCCGTTGTTGCTGCTGAGGGTGGCGGTCGGGC
The DNA here is from genome assembly GCA_964249405.1 of uncultured Acetobacteraceae bacterium. GTDB lineage: Bacteria > Pseudomonadota > Alphaproteobacteria > Acetobacterales > Acetobacteraceae > CAXTPV01. The sequence continues at coordinate 9,216 of CAXUBX010000076.1, forward strand.
TTGCCCAGCCGGCCGCGCGCCCGGGCGCCATCCCGCGAAACGCGCTCGGCGTCACGGCGCTGCTTCTTCTTGCCTGCAGCGACGCCCTGTTGACCTTCGTCAAGCTCACCTTCGGCACCGAGGCCCTGCCAATGGTCGGTCTGTCGGTCGTGGCGCTGCAGCTCGGCCGGCGGACCGGGCTCGCCTTGCTTGTGGTCGCCAGCTACGCAGCGTCGATCGTCGGCTTCTGGCTTCTGGTGGGCCAGAGACTGAGCGATCTCCCCGCTTATCTCGGGTCCGTGCCGCTTGTCATTGCCGGCTATAACGAAGGGGCCGCCCGTGACGGACCGTGGACCGATGTGGCCGCCTATCTGATCGGCGCGGCGGTGCTCCTGGTCGGCCTCTGGCGCGACCGGGCGCGTCATTCCGAGAAGGGCGCTATCCTGCTGCTGCTCGGATCCCTCTTCACCCTCTTCGTCGCATTCAAGTCGGGGTTCGTACGCCATGATGAGCACGTGCTGATTGCGCTCGGCACGCTCGCGATCCTGCCGGTCGTGCTGTCCGGGGCGCTCCGCTTCGGGTCTCTCGCGCTCGCCCTCAGCGCCGGCTGTCTCGCGCTCGCGATCGTCAGTCAGCATTATCAAGGCTATGAATGGCCGTCCTACCGGACCGGCCGAGAGCGGCTCATGTCGGCGGCCGAGGGGGCATGGGAAAGGGTCGTCAAGCCGGGGCTGCTGCGCTGGCAATACGGGTCCGCGATGGCGGGATGGCGAGCCGCGTTTCCGCTGCCGCACGTGACGGGTCCGACCGACATCTATTCCTCGGGGCAGACCATTCTGCTGGCGAACCGCCTCGACTGGTCGCCTCGTCCGGCGCTGCAGAGTTTTACGGCGTTCAGCGGCGCGGTCGCCAAGGCGGATCTCGACCACCTCGAAGGGATCGGCAGAAGACCGCCCGTGCAGAACGTGTTCTTCAAGGTCGAGTCCGAAGGTTATCGTGTGCCGACGATGGAGGACGGCCTGAGCTGGCCCGCCCTGCTGACCGAGTTCCACGTGGATGGCTACGACAGCTCCCTGGACATGGCGGTGTTGCGTCGGCGTCCGGGCGTGCGGGCGTCGGTCTCGGACGGCCCGATTTTCGACAGCGGCCGACATGCGGTCGGCGAGACGGTGCCGATCCCGCCCTCGCCGACCGGGCTCGCCTGGGCGACGCTCGATCTTCGTCCGACGCTTCTCGGCCGTCTCGCGACCTTCCTGTTCCGTCCGCCGATCCTGTCCATCACGATCCGATACGCGACGGGGCCGGCCGAGCATTACCATTTCCTCTCGGCGCTCGGCCGCTCGGGCTTCCTGCTCGCTCCGCGCATCACCGACACGGCCGAAATGCTCCTCCTTTTGCTTCCCGAGCGGCGTGCGGCCGCCTACCGGCCGGTGTCGATCACCATCACCGGAGAAGCCGGCACGTGGTGGGCTTGGCGTCACGCCTATGATCTCCAGCTCCGGGCGATCAGCATCCCGGATCAGCCTGACCTCCGAGGCATCCTGGTCAGCAAGCCGTCACCGGTGTCGGTCGGGACTGCGTCCGGCGGTCCGGTCAAGCGCGCCTACGCCTGCTCGATTGACAGCGTCGACGACGTTTCCGGACCTGCCGGGCCCGTCAAGGTCGGCGGCCTGGTCCGGATCGGCGGCTGGACCGTCCTCTCGAAGGCGCCGCCTGCGGTGCCGGACCATGTCGTCCTTCGCCTCACGGACCCGACTGGGCATTCCTGGCAGGCGTCGACGCTCCGCCGATGGCGTCCCGATGTCGCGGAGGCGCTCGGGAATGCCGCCTTGAGCGGGAGCGGCTTCGATGCGATCGTCGATCTGTCCGGGCTTGAGGGGCCGCTCCGGCTGACGGTCGAGCCGGAACGAGGACAGCAGCGCTGGTCGTGCCAACCTAGCCGCACGCTGTTTGTCGAGCCGATCGACGCGCTGATGCGGTGAACCGACAGGTCGAGGCGCGGCCGGCGACACCGGGCAGCGTCCGAGCGCCGACTGGCGCTCGTCCGATCAAGCCGACTCGTTTCCGCGAAAGATGACGCTTTAGCCGACGCCGACCTGTGCTCAATCCATCTGCGAACGATTGCGGGGGGTTGCGTGACCAGTCGAGGTCAGCGGCCTCGGCGGGTGGGGCGCTGCGGGTCGTGCGGACGACATGGCTTACTGACCCTGACCGGTGACGACCGGTCAGGTCCGGGCCGCATGCCCGCTGACGGCCCTGCCGCCGCTCGAGGAGCGTGCTCCCGGACCGTCGACGACGGTCAGGATCTCCTTGTCGAAGAAGGCCAGGATGCCCCATTCGCGCCAGTCGAGTTTGCCGGGCGACGCCTTCGAGGTGCGGCGATAGGTTCCCTGGTCCAGTTTCCAATTGCCGTTCGCGATCCGAGGGACGGGCGCGTTCACCCAGGTCATCGCGGGACCCGGCGAGCGTCCGGACAGCCAGACCGCCGCCCGATCCGCCTCGGTCGTGGACAGCAGGCCGCGATCATGCTCGATGTCCGGCGCGCGGACCACGAAGATCAGGAGGAGTGGCAGACCGAGTAGTACGGGTTGCCAGATCGGCGCCCGCCGGGTCGGCCAGGCTTGCGCGAACGCGTAGAGAGCCAGCACGGTCAGCGCGGTCCGGAACGTCTGCTGGCGTTCGCAACAATCGACGCCGAACTGGCGATAGGCGAGCACCAGCGAGGCAAACGCGGCGAGCAGGAGCGCCGTGCCGCGGATCGCGGTCGCGGCCCAGACGTCCGGAAGATCCTGGCGCCAACCGGGGCGGAAACCGACCAGCAGCAGGAGCTTGAGCGCGATCCCGGCCGGGACGTTCCAGGCGGGATTTCCAAGCGGCACCGACAAGAGCTCGCGCAAGTAAACCGGCGTCGCCGCCTCAAGGCTTGCCACCACCCGGCCTGCGGTGGGACTGCCCGGATCCAGCACGTCCTGGCTACTCCCTCCCCGATGCAGGGCCGTGACGGCGACGACGAATAGGGCGGCGGCGACGGCCGAGGCCCACACGCCCCACCGGATCCGGACCCGGTTGCCGGTCGCGAAACGCGCTCCCAGCAGCAGCCCGCTGTCGATCAGGACCGCAATCGCCCCAACTTCGAGGCACCATGCCGCCGTCACGAGCACCGACGCGACAATCCAGGAACGCGGTCTCGGATCGGTCGCCAGCAGACAGGCCATGCCGATCGCGCAGACGCCGAGCAGATAGGCGGCTGTCGCGGCCGGCCAGTAGAACATTTCGCCCGGTTTCCCAAGCAGGAGGAACGCGGCGACGAGCACGACCGTGATCAGCGCCGGTCGGCGCTGGCTTCGTCCTGCGGCGATCAGGAAGCCGAGGAGCAGTACGAGCCATGTGGCCGCGAGGAACGGCGTGGTGAGCGGGCGCCCCGCCAGCCTGACGGCGGTGCCGTACGCCCAGAGTACCAGTTCCGAGACCGGACGCGGGCTCCAGCCGAATACGCGGTCGGCGACAGCGCGCCAGCCATGCACGTCTTGCATGTAGAATTGGATGTATTCGTCCGGCTGCCACTTGCCGACCGGGAGGATCGAGGCATAGCAGGCGATGACGAGAGCCAGGACGATCGTCACGGTGATCGCCGCGGCTCGGCCGGTCCGCTCCGGCAGGCTCACTGGGCGTGCCGGCCGGGAAGCACGCCGCCCGTGGTTCGCGCCGATCGTTCCCGACACCGGGTCAGCCACCATTCACTCATCGTGTGACGACGCTCGTTCGCGTCGCTGTCGCTCGGGCGCGACGGACATCGCGGCATCCGCGCCGGGTCGGGCCGAGTGGAAACGTTCGACGACGTAAAGCGGCCGGACTTTCGTCTCGTTGAACACGCGGCCGAGATACTCGCCGATGATGCCGAGCGTGACCAGCTGCACGCCACCGAGGAAAAGCAGCACGGCCATGATGCTCGGATAGCCGTGCACAGGGTTGCCGAAGATGATGGTGCGGAGAACCAGTTGCGCACCGAAGACCAGCGCAAAGGCGGCGGTCGCGAGTCCCAGGTAGGTCGCGAGCTTCAGGGGAACCACGGTGAAGCCGGTGATGCCCTCCAGGGCGAGGTTCCAGAGGCGCCAGAGGTTCCAGCTGGACGTGCCGGTGTAACGCGGATCCCGATCGTAGAGGACCGCCTCGCTCGGGAACCCTATCCAGGCAAACATCCCTTTCATGAAGCGATGCTGTTCCCGGAGCATGAGCAGCGCATCGAGCGCGCGCCGGCTCAGAAGCCGGAAATCCCCGGTGTCGTGCGGCATCCTCAGATCGCCGCCAACGCGATGCATGAGGCGATAGAAGAGCTGGGCGCTCCGGCGCCTCATCCAGCCCTCTCCCGCTCGCCGGCGGCGCCGCGCGTAAACGTTGTCGATCCCGCGTTCCCGCCAGACCCTGACCAGGTCGGGTATGAGTTCCGGCGGATCCTGCAGGTCGGCGTCGATCACCACAACAGCTCCGGTGGCGCCGGCGTGATCGAGGCCGGCGGTCAGCGCGATCTCCTTGCCGAAGTTCCGGGAGAGATTGAGCAGCCCGACATGCGGGCTGCCACGCGCGATCGCCTCGAGCTGCGCGAGCGTGTGATCCGAGCTTCCGTCGTTGACGTAGATGACCTCCCAGCTGAGGGCCAGCGACGCCATCACCGCGGCGAGGCGCGCGTGGAAGGTGTCGATGCCGCCCGCCTCGTTGAAGCAGGGCACGATGATCGACAGCGCGGGCGGAACGCTTGCGGCGCCGTCGGCCCGATCGTTCGTCAAGCGATCAGCCATACGCCCAGCCCCCGGGCGCGCCGGCGAGGAGGAGGAAGGTGGGCGAGGTTTACCACGTCCGCGGAGAAGTCCCATAAACACATCGCGCTGTGAACATCCCCGGCAGCCCGCTGGACGCGGCGGGCAGGGTCGGGCAGACCGGGCGGCCGCGGCCAGGGCGGCAGGCGAGCATTGAGGCAGGACATGATCCCGATTCCCGCGAGGTTTCGCCGTTGGCTGACGAGCGGATCCCGGGATGCGGGCGATCGTGAACGATCGGACGACGTCCCGGCCGCGAGCGAGGCGGCCGGGTGGTACTGGCTGCAGCACCCGTTGGTGCGCGAACGCGTCAATGCGTCCGTGTCGGGACGCCCTCATGTCGACCCTTACGCACGCCTGGCCGAGTTTCTCAAGGAGCACGACTACTCCTTCCCGCTCGGGGCATGTGTCACGCTCGGCTGCGGTTCGGGCGGCCTCGAGCGCGATCTCCTCAGCCGGGGTCTGGTCCGCGAGATCGACGCCTACGATCGTTCGGAGGCGGCGATCGCCGAGGCCCGCGATCAGGCGGCCCGGCTCAATCTTGTGCCCGTCCGCTACCACCTCGGCGAGCCCGACCCGGCGGCGTGGCCGGACGCGCATTTCGACTGCATCCTCACGCACAGCTGGCTGCACAGCGTCGACGTGCCCGAGCTCCTGCTGGACGGGATCCGCCGCGCCCTCAAGCCGGACGGGATCCTGCATCTCAACGAATTCTTCGGGCCCAGCCTGTTCCAGTGGACCGACGCGCAGCTCGACCTCATGAACGAATACCTCGACACCTTGCCAGACCGCCTCGCGCAGGTGCCTGGCCGGGGCAGGAAGCCGCGCGTGGAACGACCGACCAAGGAGGCGATGGTCGCCACCGGCTCGCCGCCGGCGATCCGGTCAGCCGAGTTGCGCGATGCGCTGCGAGGCCGGTTCGAGATCGTTGAGGACCGGCCTTTCGGCGGAACCCTGCTGCACATGGGCCTCGGGGGCATCGCGCAGAACTTCGATCCCGCCCGACCGGACGACGCGGCGGCCCTCCGTCGCCTCTTCGATCTGGAGGACGAGATGATCGGCAACGGCACGATCGGCAGCGATTTCGCCATCGTGACGGCGGTTCCCGCGCCCCGGCCTGTCGGCGCGCGGCATTTCGCGACAGCCGGATCGGAAGCCGAGCCGGGCGTTGCCTCGACACGTCGGCTCCGCGTCCCGCCGGAGTTCAACGTGTCGGGCCTCGATCTGACCGTCAGCCGGGCCGACACGATGCTGGGCGTGCACGACGCCCATTACGTCTCCGTCGGACAGTCGGCACTGGCCGCGATCGAACGGGCGCTCGAGGGACGGGAGCCCACGAACATTCTCGACCTTCCCTGCGGCTTCGGTCGCGTGACGCGAGCGCTGCGGGCGCGGTTCCCGCACGCGTCGATCACGGTCAGTGACCTCGACCAGCCAGGCGTCGACTTTTCGGCGTCGCAATTCGGCGCCCGGGGGGCCTACTCGGTTCGCGACTTTCGCGAACTCGTCCTCGGAGAACGCTATGACCTAATCTGGGTCGGGTCGCTCGTGACCCATCTGCCCACAGGCCAGACCATGCATTTCCTGCGGGCGCTCGCGCGTCATCTCACGCCATGGGGCCGCGCAGTCATTTCAGTGCATGGACCAAGCATCATTCCACGGCTGCGCGAGAAGGGTTACGGTCTGCTCCCCGAGGCCGCCAAGCAGGTGATCGGGCAGTTCGAGACAACCGGCTTCGGTTATGCTGACTACCCGAGCGAAGAGCATCTCTATGGCATCTCGCTCAGTAATGACCACTACGGGATCTCGCTGACCGACGAGCCATGGATGCGGCAGGCACTAGCCAAAAGCGGCCTTGCCCTCGTTCGTTACGAGCACCGCACCTGGGATGACCACCATGACGTTGTCATCGCCAACCGCCCTCCGTCGGACGACCCGGACGGCTGAGCGAGCGCCCTGTTCAGGGTGCGCCGGCGTCGCTCGCGGCCAGCACCGCATTCGGGCCGTAGCCGGG
>CAXUBX010000077.1:0-16011 GCA_964249405.1 uncultured Acetobacteraceae bacterium
GACCCCGGCATCGGTGCGCCCCGCCGCGACGCTGCGGACGGTCGTGCCGCCCGCGAGACGGGACGCGGCGCCCTCGAGCACCTCCTGGACCGACACGCCGTTCGCCTGCCGCTGCCAGCCGACGAACGGCGTGCCGTCGTATTCGAGCACCAGACCGTAGGGACGGAGCGGCGGCAGGCCGCTCACCGGGCGGGCGCGCCGAGCACGGTGCCCGGCGGCACGGGGCGGCCCCGGAGAAAGGCGTCGGTGTCGAGCGCGGGGCGGCCGGCGAGCTGGACGCGCTCGAGCCGGAGCGCGCCCGTGCCGCAGGCGATCGTGAGCGCGCCGTCCAGCACGGTGCCGGGGACGGCGATCCGCGGCGCGCCGACCGCGGTCGCGGCCAGGATCTTGAGCGGTTCCGGCGGCCGCCGGGCCGGCGCTCCGCCGCCCGGGGCCTCCAGGGTCGTCACCGTGCCCGGCCAGGGCGTCAGCGCGCGGACCTGGCGGTCGATCATCCCGGCGTCGCGCGCCCAGTCCACGATCCCGTCCTCGCGGAGGAGCTTCGGCGCCGTGGTGACGCCCTGCTCCGGCTGGGCGGTCGGCGCGACGGGTCCGGCGAGCGCCCGGAGCATCAGCTTGGCCCCGATCGCGGCGAGGGAAGCCTGCAGCATCGGCGTGGTGTCCCGCGGACCGATCGGGATCGCTTCCCGAAGCAGTGCCGGGCCGGTGTCGACACCCTCGTCCATCTGCATGATCGTGATGCCGGTCTCGGCGTCGCCCGCCAGGATCGCCGCCTGGATCGGGGCTGCGCCACGCCAGCGGGGCAGCAGGCTCGCGTGGATGTTGAGGCAGCCGCGTCGCGGCGCCTCCAGCATCGGGCGGGGCAGGATGAGCCCGTAGGCCGCGACCACCGCGGCGTCGAGATCGAGCGCCGCGAAATGCGCCCACTCCGCCTCGTCGCGCCGGAGCCGGACCGGGTTCCGGACCGCGAGACCGAGTGCGTCGGCCCGCACGTGGACCGGGCAGGCCACGGGACGCTGTCCGCGCCCGGCCGGGCGCGGCGTCTGGGTGTAGACGGCCCGGATCTCGTGGCCGGCGTCATGCAGGGCGTCGAGTGCCGGAACCGCGAAGCCGGGAGATCCGAGGAAGGCGAGCCGAAGCCGGGTCACGGCCTCAGGCGGGCGCGCGCGCGCGCCCGGTCCTGCCCTTCTCGCCGCTTCCGTTGCGCTGCTCCTTGGCGAACCGCCGAAGCAGCATGCTGCGCTTCAGGGCCGAGAGATGGTCGACGAACAGCACGCCGTCGAGGTGATCGATCTCGTGCTGGACGCAGGCCGCGAGCAGGCCGTCCGCCTCCAGCACGCGCGACACCAGGCCGGCGTCCTGGTAGCGGACGGTGACGCGGGCGGGTCGCTCCACATCCGCGTAGACTCCCGGGATCGACAGGCAGCCTTCCTCGCGGACCACGCGCTCATCGCTGGTCGTGAGGATTTCCGGGTTGACGAGCACGAGCGGCGTGCGCGCCGCGAGATCGTCCTCGTCGGCGAGATCGATCACCACGGCGCGAAGCGGCACGCCGATCTGCGGGGCCGCGAGGCCGATCCCCGGCGCCTCGTACATGGTCCGGAGCATGACCGGAACGAGAGCGGCCACCTCGTCGCGATCCGCGTCGGTCACCGGTCGCGCCGTCTGGCGCAGCGATGCCGCCGGAAGCCGGAGGATCGGTCGCGCCGCGGCGGCCGATCCCGCAATGATCGTCTGGACCATGGTGGCGATGTAGCGAGGCGACGCTCCCCTCGCAACGGATACCGGGCGACGGATCAGGCGAGGCGTCACCCGCTTGTCGCGTGACGGCCGGTCCCCCATATTCGAGCCTCGCTGGAATGCCGACAGGGTTCCGGCCTACTGTCTCGCTCGGAGGAGGGGGCTCATGACCACGCGTCTGTTCGCGTCACCGATGTTTCTCGGGTTCGACCATCTCGAGCAGATGCTCGAACGCGCCTCGAAGACGTCGTCCGACGGCTATCCGCCGTACAACATCGAGCAGGTCTCGCCGAACGGGATCCGCATCACGCTCGCGGTGGCGGGCTTCGCGATGGGCGAGCTCCAGCTTACCCAGGAAGACAACCAGCTGGTGATCCGGGGCCGCCAGTCGGACGACGGTGCGGAGCGGCAGTTCCTGCACCGGGGCATCGCCGCACGCCAGTTCCAGCGTGCCTTCGTGCTCGCCGAAGGGATCGAGGTGACCGGCGCCTGGCTCGACAATGGATTGCTCCACATCGATCTGACGCGTCCCGAACCCGAGGCGAGGGTCCGGCACATCGAGATCGGCGGCCGGCGCAGCGCGTCGCCCGAAACTGTCCCGACCCGTCCCGTGCCCCGCATGGTTCGTGCCGCCGGGCGCGGCGACGAGTGATGGACGCCGGAAAGGATATCGACATGGACGACAAGACGGGTGCCTTCTCGAGCATCGACATCAGGCGGCTGACCGCCCGTCAGCTCGCGGCTCTGGGGATCACCGAGATCGCCTATCTGCGGCCGGTCACGGTCAACGGGGAGCGTGCCTACTCGATCCATGCCGCGGACGGTACGCCGATGGCGCTCGCCGGGGATCTGGCGCTGGCGATGGCCGCGGTCAGCCAGCACGAGCTGGTGCCGGCGCTCGTGCACTGAGAGTTCGCGCAGGGGCGCTCGCGGCGGCGCGATCGCTTCGGCGGATCGGCGATCCGCCTTGAGCCGTCCTTCGCAGGTCGAGCGTCCCGTCGAGGCTCCGAGACCCGTCAGTTGCGCGTCGCGGTCGGGTCGATCCACCCGAGATGGCCGTCGAGACGTCGGTAGACGACGTTGAGCTCGCCGGAGACCGCGTTGCGGAACATCAGCACGGTGTTGTCGGCAAGGTCCATCCGCATCACCGCCTCGCCGACGGTCAGGCGATCGATCGAGGTCGGCATCTCGGCGACCACGGTCGCGTAGGCGTCGGCGATGCCGGAGGTCGTGAGGTCGGCCGGCAGGTCGTCGTTCTCCAGCAGGATGTATTCGCGGGCCATCTCCGGCCGGGCACGCGACCCGACCCCTTCCGGTGCCCGCCCCTGCGCGAGTTCGCGGGCGTGGCCATTCACCCGTCGGCGGTACCGACGCAGCCGTTTGGCGATGTGTTCGGCCGCGTCGTCGAAGGCGCTGTTGGCGTCGGCGGCCTCCCCTTCTCCCCGCAGCGTCAGTCCCCGCCCGGCATGGACGTTGATGTCGCAGGTGAAGAAGGCGCGGGCGCGTCCGAACGTCACCTGCGCTTCCAGCGCATGGTCGAAGTATTTATGTGCGATCACGTCGAGCTGGCCCGCGACGCGGGTGCGCAGCGCCTCCGAAAGATCGAGATGCCGGCCCGAAACCGTGATCTCCATGTCCTGCCTCCTTCGGCCTTGATCAGGCCCGAGCGGAATGGGTCGCCGCTTGATGGTCTCGCGCGTCGCCCGTCGCAGGTTTCAGGCGGAGAGAGCCTTCTCCCGCTTCCGCTGCACGGAGCTCGGAATGCGCAGCGCCTCGCGGTATTTGGCCACGGTCCGCCGGGCGATGTCCACGCCCTCACGACGAAGTGCGGCGACAATCGCATCGTCCGACAGGATGGCGGCCGGCGTCTCGGCGTCGATCATGCCGCGGATCCGGTGGCGCACCGCTTCCGCGCTGTGGCTCTCGCCGGTCATGCCGGCGATCGCGGTGGTGAAGAAATACTTGAGCTCGAAGGTGCCGCGCGGGGTCGCGATGTATTTGTTCGCGGTCACGCGGCTCACGGTGCTCTCGTGCATCTCGACGGCGTCGGCGATGTCGCGGAGGATCAGCGGCCGGAGATGGCTGACCCCGTGGCGCATGAAGCCGTCCTGGCGCCGCACGATCTCGGCGGCCACTTTCAGGATCGTCTGCGCACGCTGCTGCAACGACTTGATCAGCCAGTTGGCGCTCGCGAGCTTCTCGGCGATGAAGACGCGCTCGTCGCGCGCGGCATTCACGAGAACCCGTGCGTGGAACGCTTCCGAGACGAGAAGGCGCGGCATGGTGTCGGGGTTGAGCTCCAGCACCCAGCTGCCGTCCGGCTTCTCGCGCGTCAGCACGTCCGGAATGACCGCGACGAGCGGAAGCGCGTCGTGGCTCGCGCCCGGCTTCGGGTCGAGCGCCCGGATCTCGGCGATCATGTCGGCGAGATCCGCGGCATCGACCTCGCAGAGCGCCTGGAGCCGCCTGAGGTCGCGCCGTGCGAGCAGCTCGAGATTGTCGAGCAGCATCCGCATCGCCGGATCGAGCCGGTCGCGCTCGACGAGCTGGGCGGCGAGACATTCGGCGAGCGAGCGGGCGCAGACGCCGACCGGGTCGAAATGCATGATCCTGTGACGGACCGCCTCGACCTGCTCGACCGAGGCCCCGAGAGCCGCCGCGACCGCCTCCGGCTCGGCGGCGAGACGGCCGGACTGGTCGAGCAGCGCGATGAGATGGGCGCCGATCATCCGTTCGCGCGGGTCGCCGAACCCGAGACGCAGCTGCTCGGCGAGATGCTCGCGAAGCGGGCGCGGGTTCTCGGCGAGGTCGTCGACGCCCCACTCCTCGTCGGAGAAGTCGCCCTTTCCGCCTCCCGCGTTGCGGAGACCACCGCTGCCGAGCGCCGGCCCGGCATCGCCGGTCTCGAGGTCGGTCGAGAGATCGGCGTCGAGCGGTGCCGCGCCATCGGCGGGGATGTGGGCGTCGCCGAGCAGCGACGCGGTGTCGGCGGTCGCGCCGTCGGCACCGCCATCCGGGCCGGCGCGCTGATCAGGAGCGGGACGCTCGCCGATGATCTCCGGCCGCTCGTCGCGCTCGAGCAGCGGGTTCCGCTCGAGCTCCTCCTCGACGAAGACGGTGACTTCCTGGTTCGAGTACTGGAGCAGCTTGATGGCCTGACGCAGCTGGGGCGTCATGACCAGGGTCTGGGACTGCCGGAACTCCAGTCGGGGGCCGATTGCCATCGGATACGAGGTTACAACGAAAACCTTTCTCCGAGGTAGACGCGGCGAACGTCTTCGTGCGCGACGACTTCCTTGGGAGCGCCCTCCATCAGCACCTGGCCGCCATGCATGATGTAGGCGCGGTCCACGATCTCGAGCGTCTCGCGGACGTTGTGGTCGGTGATCAGCACGCCGATCCCGCGATGCTTCAGGTGCGAGATGAGGTCGCGGATCTCGCCGACGGCGATCGGGTCGATGCCGGCCAGCGGCTCGTCGAGCAGGATATAGGAGGGCTGGCTCGCGAGCGAGCGGGCGATCTCGAGGCGCCTCCGCTCGCCGCCCGACAGCGCGAGCGAGGGCGCGCGACGGAGATGCGAGATGCCGAACTCCGAGAGCAGCTCGTCGAGCATCATCTCCCGCCGGTCGAGGCGCGGCTCGACGACCTCGAGCGCCGCCATCACGTTCTGCTCGACGTTCAGGCCGCGGAAGATCGAGGCCTCCTGCGGGAGGTAGCCGACCCCGAGCCGCGCCCGGCGATACATCGGCAGGCCGGTGACGTCGGCGCCGTCGAGGCTGATCGAGCCGGTATCCGGTCGCACCAGGCCGACGATCATGTAGAACGTGGTCGTCTTGCCGGCACCGTTCGGGCCGAGCAGGCCGACCGCCTCGCCGCGCTGGACCGAGACCGTCACGTTCCGGACGACCGGGCGCTTCCTGTAGCTCTTGCCGACGCCGGAGGCGACGAGCCCGGCGGCGGTCCTGACCAGCCGGAGCGCGCGTCCTTCGCTCTCGGGCGCGGCGGCGCCGTCGGGCGGCGTCAAGCGCCGTTCCTCCGGGCAGGAGAGGCGGTCTCGGGCCCGGCCTTCGTTCCGCTTCCGTTGCTGTCGCTGTTCGGCACGATCAGTCCCTGCACGCGCTCGCCGGGGTCGTTCGTCAGCGTCGCGATGCCGGTGCGCATGTTGACGATGGCGGCCTGACCGTCGAGCTGGTTCTCGCCCCTTGTGATGTGGACGTCGCCGAGCACGCGCGCAATCCCGGTGGCCGCGACATACACCCCACGCTGGCCGCGGACGGTCTCGGTCGGCGTCCGGATCACCACGTCGCCGTATGCCTCGGCGCGCTGGAGCTTGCCGGACGAGGCGGCGAGCGGGTCCTGCGGCTTGCCGCCGCCCGCCCCGGTCCGGGGCGGCACCGCCGCGGCCGAGACCGGCTGGACCCCCGGCGGGGGATGCGACGCGCCGTTCGCGGGTGGCGCGCTCGAAGGCGCCGAGAAGCCGACCAGCACGTCGGCCGCGATCCGGCGCGCGTCGCTGGTGACCAGCACGGCGTTGCCGCGCGCGACCGACATCCGCTTCTGCGGCCAGTATTCGAGGCTGTCGCGCGCGGTGACGGTGTCGGTCGGCGTCACCAGGCGCAGATCGTGCCCGGTCAGCACCAGCACCGACTGGTCGATGTCGTAGAGGGCCTGGTCGCCCCAGGCCTGATCGGTCGCGGTGTAGATATGGACGTGGCCGATCGCCTCCAGCCGATAGATCTCGTTGTCGCCGGTCTCGTCCGGCGAGCCGCCACCCGGCGCCGCCAGGCCGGCGGCCGGTGGCGGGGACGGTGCCGGCGCGGGAGAGCCCGGCGGTGGCGCCTTCTTCCGGTAGAAGGCGATCAGCCGGTCGGCATCCACGGTCACGTCGCCGCGGACGGCGCGCGCCTGGCCGACCGCGGTCACGGTCTGCGCCTTCTGGTCCCAGTTGATCCCGTCGAGCGAGGTGACGGTGATCGAGCCGCCCTGGCTGAGGTCGATCGCCTGCGCGCGCGCATCCCGGGGCGCGGCGGCGAGGACGGCGAGCGAGAGGAGCGCCAAGGCGACCGCCGCTCTCACGACCCGGCTCCCTTGGACTGGTTGAGCACGAGGCGGGCCGGCCCGCCGAACTGGAGGACGCCGTCGCCGCTCGACAGGAACGAGCGCTGGGCGTCGAGCACGCCGAACGGTCCCTCCACATGCACCCAGGCGGGCGAGAAGGAGATGTCGCGCCGGACATCCATCGTCGCGACCGGCGCCGTGAGGATGGTCCCGTCGGCGCGGTAGAGGACCACGTGGCCGGCGAGATCGAGGATCTGCGAATGCGGCGAGTAGACGCCGCGGTCGGCGGTCGCCATCGCCCAGGTCCCGGAGGCGCTCACCGCGTCCGCCTTGGGCTTCACGAGGTCGACGCGATCGGGAGAGATCTGGCGGGCGGTCGCCGCCGTGATCAGGAACGGCCGCTCGTGGCCATCGATCCCGTGGTAGCGGGGCGACACCATCACGCCGGTGCGCGCCATCACCGCCTCGTCCTCCCGGAGCGAGGTGCGGCCGATCCGGGTCTGGCGGTCGATCTCCGGCCAGAGGGCGACGGAGCCGAGCAGCAGGACGGCGAGCACCGGGAGGCCGAGCTTCGACCAGCGGACCAGCCGGGCGCGTCTCGCGATCCGGGCGGCGTTCGGGACGGCGCGGGTCCGGACCGGCGCGCCGAACTCGCGCGGCCGCGCCGGCGCGGCGTCGGGACGGGGCGGCGGCGGCCCGGGGGGCGTCGGGTTCACGCGATCCCCGCCCGGAGCAGGTCGTGGATGTGGATGATGCCGACCGGCCGGCCCGGCCCGTCGACCGCGAACAGGCTCAGCACGGGTCGGGAACCGGCGTTCATGATCCGGAGCGCATCCACGGCGAGCCGGTCGGCGCCGATCGTGCGCGGGGTCCGCGTCATGATCGCGCCCGTGGTGAGCGCGCGGAGATCGCGGTCGATGGCCCGCCGGAGATCGCCGTCGGTCACGATGCCGGCGAGACGCCCGTCGTCGTCGACCACGCCGACGCAGCCGAACGCCTTCCGGGTCATCAGCAGGACGGCGTCGAGGAGCGGCGTCTCGGGGCCGGCGATCGGCATCGCCTCGCCGCGGTGCATGACGTCGGACACGCGGCGAAGGCGGGCGCCGAGGCTGCCGCCCGGGTGGAACAGGCCGAACTCGCTCGCGGTGAAGCCGCGTCGCCGGAGCAGGGTCACGGCGAGCGCGTCGCCGAGCGCCATCTGCATCGTGGTGCTGGTGGTCGGCGCCGCGGTGATCGTGCAGGCTTCCGCGCAGCGGGGCAGCACGAGGGTGAGGTCGGCGGCACGCGCGAGCGTCGAGTGCGGCTCGGCGGTGATGGCGAGAAGCCCGATCCCGAAGCGCCGCCCGTGGGCGATCAGGTCGGCGAGCTCCGCGGTCTCGCCGCCGCGCGACACCAGAAGCAGGAGGTCGCCTTCCAGGACCATGCCCAGATCGCCGTGCGAGGCCTCGGCGGGATGGACGAAGAGCGCCGGGGTTCCGGTCGAGGCGAGGGTGGCCGCGATCTTGCGCGCGACATGGCCGGACTTGCCGATCCCGGAGACCACGACGCGTCCGCTCGCGCTCGCGATCAGCTCGACGGCGGCCGAGAAGGCGTCGCCGAGCGATCCCGACAGCGCGTCGGCGAGGCTCTCGAGCGCGAGCGCCTCGAGGCGGAGCACGTCGCGCGCGCCGTCGATCTCGACCGCACGGGCGAGCGTTCCGGGAGCGGGAGGGCGGACGGCGCTCAATGGGCGAACAGGTCCGGAGCATCGTAGCCGAGCAGGTCGAGCCGGGCGCGGGCGGGGAGGAAGTCGAACGCGGCGGCCGCGAGCGCCTGTCGGTTCTCCCGGGCGAGCAGCGCGTCGAGACGCGCCCACAGCGCGTGGAGATGGAGCACGTCGGAGGCGGCGTAGAGGATCTGCTCCTCGCTCAAGGTCGGCGCGCCCCAGTCCGAGGTCTGCTGCTGCTTGCTGATCTCGATGCCGAGCAGCTCGCGGCAGAGTTCGCGGAGCCCGTGGCGCTCGGTGAAGGTCCGGACCAGCTTCGCGGCGATCTTGGTGCAGCGGACCGGAGCGACCTCGACCCCGAGATGGTGCTGCAGGAGGGCGACGTCGAAGCGGGCGAAATGCATCAGCTTGACGACGGCGCGGTCGGCGAGAAGCCGGGCGAGACGCGGGCTCGGGGTGCCCGGGCGGATCTGGACGAGATGGGCGGTGCCGTCGCCCGCCGACATCTGCACGAGGCAGAGACGGTCGCGATGCGGGTTGAGGCCCATCGCCTCGGTATCGACGGCGACCACCGGACCGAAGGCGAGATCCGGCGGCAGGTCGTCCTGGTGAAGCGTGACGTGACCGGTGTCCATTCTGGCCTCGTTCGGGCCGCCGACAGCGTTTGCCGCGGGGGGCGTCCGGCCCTCCGATCCGCGGGACCACGATGCGGGCCCCATGGTGCCCAGGAGAAGACTCGAACTTCCACGACCTTGCGGCCACAGGTACCTGAAACCTGCGCGTCTACCATTCCGCCACCTGGGCAGGGGGCTGGAACCGCGCCGATTAACCCCGCGACGTTGCGCCGTCAAGGAACGGGGTCGCCCGCTCCTGGTTGGATCGACGGCGGACCGGCCGTGACGTAGGACCGGGCCGCAGGTCGACGCGAGGCATCCGGCAATGACAGTGGCACCGACAGCGGCACTTCCGATGGAACGCTCCAGGGAACGCAGGCTGGCGACGGTGTTCGGCGGCACCGGCTTCCTCGGCCGGTATGTCGTCCCGAGACTGCGCCGGCAAGGCTACGTGGTGCGGGTCGCGACGCGGGACCCGGGGCGGGCGAACTTCCTCCGCATGCAGGGGCCGCGGGGCGAGGTGGTGCCGCTGTTCGCCGACCTCGCCCGCGCCGAGACGGTGGCGCGCGCGATCGATGGGGCGCGTCTGGTGGTCAACCTGGTCGGCATCCTGGCCGAGCGGCGGCGCGGCGATTTCGACCGGGTCCATGCCGACGGCGCCGGCCGGATCGCCGCCGAGGCGTCGCGGGCCGGCGTGACCGCGCTGGTCCAGGTGTCGGCCATCGGCGCCGATCCGAACAGCGACAGCCTCTACGGTCGGAGCAAGGCGGCAGGCGAGGAGGCGGTGCTCCGGGCCTTTCCCGATGCCACGGTGCTCCGGCCCTCGCTGGTGTTCGGTCCCGAGGACCAGTTCTTCAACCGCTTCGCGTCGCTCGCGATGTTCTCGCCGATCATGCCGGTGATCCGGGGCGGAACGCGGATGCAGCCCGTCTACGTGGACGACGTCGCGGCGGCGATCGAGACCGCCCTGGTGGACGCGCGGTCCGGCGTCTTCGAGCTCGGCGGGCCGGCGGTGATGACGTTCCGCGAGATCCTCGAATGGATCCTGCGCGAGACCCATCGGCGGCGGCCTCTGGTCACCGTGCCGACCGGGATCGCCTCGTTGCAGGCGGCCTTCGCCGAGCGTCTGCCGGGCAAGCCGTTCACCCGCGACCAGCTTCGGATGCTCGGGTACGACAACGTGGTGGCGCCCGGGGCGGCGGGACTGGAGCAGCTCGGGATCACGCCGATGCCGATCGAACTCGTGGTTCCGCACTATCTCGATCGCTACCGCCCGGGCGGGCTCCGACGCATCGTCCCGTCCTAGGGCCGAAACGGACCTTTTGGTCGGGCGCTTCGGTCCAAGACCGGACCCGTGCGAGGAAAACTTCCGGATCAGGACAGCGGTACTGCCTTTTATCGCGTCCGTTCGGACTTTATCACCGGTGGGACACTTGGCCCTGGGAGAACGCCTGCGTGGCCGGGAGCATGCTGCAGTTCGTCTCGGTGTCGCAGGCCCAGCCCGCGAAGCGCGCGGTCGCCGAGCGCAAGGTCGACTTCCACGAGATCTACCAGGATTTCGCGCAGGCGCGGGCCGCCGAACAGTCGAGCCGGTGCTCGCAATGCGGCGTGCCGTTCTGCTCGGTGCACTGCCCGCTGTCGAACAACATTCCCGACTGGCTGAAGCTGACCGCCGAAGGCCGGTTGGAGGAGGCCTACGAGGTCTCGTCCGCGACCAACAACTTTCCCGAGATCTGCGGCCGGATCTGTCCGCAGGACCGGCTCTGCGAGGGCAACTGCGTCATCGAGCGCGGGTTCGAGAGCGTCACCATCGGCGCGGTCGAGCGCTTCATCACCGATCACGCCCTGGCCGAAGGCTGGGTGAAGCCCGTCCGGCCCCTGTTCGAGCGCGCGACCTCGGTCGGCATCGTCGGCGCCGGGCCCGGCGGTCTCGCCGCCGCGGAACAACTCAGGAAGCGCGGCCACCAGGTCGAAGTCTACGACCGGTACGACCGTGTCGGCGGCCTGATGATCTACGGGATCCCGGGGTTCAAGCTGGAGAAGGAGATCGTGCGGCGCCGGCACGACCTGCTCGCCGAGTCCGGCATCCGGTTCCATGTCGGGCGCGGGGTCGGGGCCGCGACCGCGGACGACACGGTCGGCTTCGGCGCGCTTCGCGAGCGCCACGACGCGCTGCTGATCGCGACCGGCGTCTACAGGGCGCGCGACATCGGCGGTCCGGGGGTCGGCCTCGCCGGCATCGTCGCCGCCCTCGACTATCTCACTGCGTCGAACCGGATCGGGCTCGGCGACGAGGTGCCGCATTTCGCGAGCGGCCTGCTCGATGCGCGCGGCAAGCAGGTGGTGGTGATCGGCGGCGGCGATACCGCGATGGATTGCGTCCGGACCGCGGTCCGGCAGGGCGCCGCCTCAGTGCGCTGCCTCTACCGACGCGACAGGACGAACATGCCGGGCTCGGCCCGCGAGGTCAGGAACGCCGAGGAGGAAGGTGTCGAGTTCCTCTGGCTTGCCGCCCCGGAGGCGTTCCTCGGCGACGACGCGGTGACCGCGGTGCGGGCGTCACGGATGCGGCTCGGGCTGCCGGACAGCACCGGCCGCCAGACGGTCGAGCGCGTGGACGGCAGCGAGTTCACGGTCGGAGCCGATCTCGTGATCAAGGCGCTCGGCTTCGATCCGGAGCCCCTGCCGACGCTCTGGGGCGAAAGCGCGCTCGAGGTCAGCCGCTGGGGCACGCTGAGGGTCGACCACAAGACGCTGATGACGAGCCTCCCCGGCGTGTTCGCCGCCGGCGACATCGTGCGCGGCGCGTCGCTGGTGGTCTGGGCGATCCGCGACGGACGCGATGCCGCCGCCGCGATGCACGAGTGGCTGCTGCGTGACGCCCCGTCGAGGGCCGCATGAGGGGGCGGACCCGCGCCGTCCTGCTGGCGGCGGTGTTGTCGTCCGGCTTGCTGCCGGAGGCGGCCAAGGCCGACGAGGCGCACGACCTCGCGGCAAGGCTTGTCGCGACCACCGGCGCGACGCGCGACTTCGAGGAGACGTTCACGCTGGTGCGCGGCGCGCTGATCCGGCAGGTCGCCGGGAGCAGCGCGAAGTCGGAAGCCGAGGTCGCGCGGATCATCGACGACCTCATCATGCCGAGCCTCCGCGGCGCGATACCGGCGATGCAGCGTCTCGCGGTGGACGTCTACGCCCGCAACTACAGCGTCGCCGACCTCCGAGGCCTCCAGGCCTTCTACGCGACCCCGCTCGGTCGTGAGCTGGTCGCCAAGGGCCCGCTGGTCGCGGCCGAGATCGCTACGGCCGTGCCGACGATCATCCGCAATCAGCTGGCGTCCACGATCCGGGCCCACGCCGACGAACTGAGGAAGCGGGGAGTGAGCCTGTGACCGAAGGACAGCACGACCTCTTCTCGACCCCGCGCCCGGTTCCGACCGAACACGCCGACGCGTTCGTGGCGGCGTGGCGCGAGAATGCGGCGCGTCTCGCGGATGCCGAGGCCTATCGCGCGTCGGACGAGCACGCGAGTTGCGGCGTCGGCCTGGTCGCCTCCCTCGACGGCACGCCGCGCCGCGACGTGGTGGAGGCCGGCATCGCCGCACTCAAGGCGATCTGGCATCGCGGCGCGGTCGACGCCGACGGCAAGACCGGCGACGGTGCGGGGATCCATCTCGAGATCCCGCACGACTTCTTCGCCGACGAGATCGCGCGCTTCGGCGACACGCTGGAAGCCGGGCGGGTCGCGGTGGGCCAGGTGTTCCTGCCGAAGACCGACTACACCGCCCAGGAACGTTGCCGGCAGATCGTCGAGACCGAGATCCTCCGCTTCGGCTACACGATCTACGGCTGGCGTCAGGTGCCGATCGACACCGCGGTGATCGGCGAGAAGGCGAACGCGACCCGGCCCGAGATCGAGCAGATCATCATCCGCAACGCGCTCGGCTCACCGGACGACGAGTTCGAGCGCGACCTCTACGTCATCCGCCGCCGGATCGAACGCGGCGTCATCGAGGCGCAGATCGACGGCTTCTACATCTGCTCGCTGTCCTGCCGGTCGATCATCTACAAGGGGATGTTCCTCGCCGAGAACCTGGTCGACTTCTACCCGGACATCGCCGACAGCCGGTTCGTGTCGCGCTTCGCGATCTATCATCAGCGCTACTCGACCAACACCTTCCCGACCTGGAAGCTCGCGCAGCCCTTCCGCATGGTCGCGCACAACGGCGAGATCAACACGATCTCGGGCAACGTCAACTGGATGAGGAGCCACGAGACCAGGCTGGCGGCACCCGCGCTCGACCCGTTCATGGACAGCCTCAAGCCCGTGGTGCAGGCGGGCGGCTCGGACACCGCCTCGTTCGACAACGTCTTCGAGCTTCTCGTGCGCGCCGGTCGCGACGCACCGGCGGCGAAGACGCTGATGGTGCCGGCGAGCGTCACCCAGGAAGCGGCGGTGTCCGAGCAGCACGCCGCGATGTTCCTCTACGCCAACGCGGTGATGGAGCCGTGGGACGGTCCGGCGGCGATCGCGGCGACCGACGGGCGCTGGGTGATCGCGGGTCTGGATCGCAACGGACTTCGTCCGCTCCGCTACACGGTCACTGCCGACGGACGGCTGATCGTGGGCTCGGAGACCGGCATGGTCGTGATCCCGGACAGCGAGATCGTCGCCCGCGGCCGGCTCGGCCCCGGTCAAACGATCGGCGTCGATCTCGACGAGGCGCGATTGTACGACGCGCGTCAGATGAAGGACATGCTGTCCGCCCGCCAGGATTACCGGTCCTGGACGAAGCGCACGCGATCGATCGACGCACGGGTGCGCGCCGAGGCGCACGAGACCGTGACGCTCACCGGCGAGGCCCTGAGACGCCATCAGGTGGCGGTCGGCGTGACGCTGGAGGAGCTGGAGACGATCCTCCACCCGATGGTCGCGGGCGCCAACGAGGCGATCGGCTCGATGGGCGACGACACGCCGCTCGCCGTGCTCGGCGACCGCTACCGCGGCCTCCACCACTACTTCCGTCAGGCGTTCAGCCAGGTCACCAATCCGCCGATCGACAGCCTGCGCGAGACGCAGGTGATGTCGATCAAGACGCGGCTCGGCAATCTCGGCAACGTGCTGGAGGAGCGCGCCGAGCAGTGCGACATGCTGCAGCTCGACAGCCCGGTGCTGTCGAACGCGGAGTTCGCCGCCCTGATCGAGGTTCTCGGCGAGGGTGCGGTCACGCTCGATTGCACCTTCGAGGCTGATCGCGGCAATGCCGGCCTCCGCACCGCGATCGACCGGATCCGCCGCGAGGCGGAGGACCACGTGCGCGCCGGCGGCACCCATGTCGTGCTGACCGACGAGAACCAGGGGCGGGAGCGCGCGATCATCCCGATGATCCTCGCGACCGCCGCGGTGCACACCCATCTCGTGCGCCAGTCGCTCCGGACCTTCACCTCGGTCAACGTGCGGACCGCGGAGGCCTTCGACATCCACGCCCATGCCGTGCTGATCGGGGTGGGGGCCACCACGGTCAACGCGTACCTGGCGCAGGAGAGCATCGCCGACCGGCACCGCCGCGGCCTGTTCGGCGACATCCCGCTCCGCGAGGCGGTCGCTCGCTACCGCCGCGCCCTCGACAAGGGGCTGCTCAAGGTGATGTCGAAGATGGGCATCTCCGTGATCGCGTCCTATCGCGGCGGCTTCAACTTCGAGGCGATCGGCCTGTCGCGCGCGCTGGTGGCCGAGTTCTTTCCCGGCATGATCAGCAAGATCTCGGGCATCGGGCTGCCCGGCATCGCGCGGAACGTGCTCGAATTCCATCGGCGTGCCTGGGACGAGGGCGTGGTCACGCTCCCGGTCGGGGGCTTCTACAAGCTCCGCCGGCATGGCGAGGTGCACGCCTTCGACGGCGGCCTGATCCATACCCTGCAGACCGCGGTCGCGACCGACAGCTTCTCGACCTATCGCCGCTACGCCGAAGCGGTGCGGCGCCAGCCGCCGGTCTCGCTCCGTGACCTGCTCGATTTCCGCGAGGGCCGGATCGCGGTCCCGGTGGAGAAGGTCGAAAGCACGACGGCGATCCGGCGATGCCTGATCGCCCCCGGCATCTCGCTCGGCGCGCTCGGACCGGAAGCGCACGAGACGCTGGCGATCGCGATGAACCGGATCGGCGCGCGATCCGACAGCGGCGAGGGCGGCGAGGATCCGGCGCGCGCGCGGCCGCGCCCGAACGGCGACAACGCGTCGTCGGCGATCAAGCAGATCGCGTCCGGCCGGTTCGGCGTGAACGCCGAGTACCTCAACAGCTGCCGGGAGATCGAGATCAAGATGGCGCAGGGTGCCAAGCCCGGCGAAGGCGGCCAGCTCCCGGGCTTCAAGGTCTCGGGCCTGATCGCCCGGCTGCGTCACTCCGCCGAAGGCGTGACGCTGATCAGCCCGCCGCCGCACCACGACATCTACTCGATCGAGGATCTGGCTCAACTGATCTACGATCTGAAGCAGATCAACCCGCACGCGACCGTGTGCGTGAAGCTCGTGGCGCGGTCCGGGATCGGCACCATCGCCGCCGGCGTCGCCAAGGCCGGCGCCGACACGATCCTGATCTCGGGCCATTCGGGTGGAACCGGCGCCTCGCCGCAGACCTCGATCAAGTATGCCGGCCTGCCGTGGGAGCTCGGGCTCGCCGAGGCGCACCAGGTGCTGATGCTGAACCGGCTTCGCCATCGCGTGAAGCTCCGCACCGATGGCGGCATCAAGACCGGGCGCGACGTGGTGATCGCGGCGATGCTCGGTGCCGAGGAGTTCGGGATCGGCACCGCGTCGCTCGTCGCGATGGGCTGCATCATGGTGCGGCAGTGCCACTCGAACACCTGCCCGGTCGGCGTCTGCACGCAGGACGAGGCGCT
>CAXUBX010000078.1:0-15797 GCA_964249405.1 uncultured Acetobacteraceae bacterium
GACCCACATTCGCTCGCGACCCTGGCTCGAGCAGATGGTCGCACGGGCGACCCGGATCGACCTGAACGCAGGCAGCTACGAGACGCAACGCGCGCTCGTGTTCCACCCGGACGATCCCCTCTTTGCGCAGTTCCGACGACGGGTCGAGACCGAGCAGGGCACGCTGGCCCGGCGGCCGAGACCAGCACCAGGCCAAAGCGCGCTGCCGCTCTGGCTCCTGGATCAACTGCCTCCGACAGCGGGACACATCGAGCCACTGTCCTCCAACGCGCTTGCCTTGCGCTACGACACGCTCCGGCCCGGTCCGGACCTCGCGCTGCGGCGTCCGGAGCAGGAGGCGACCGAGGCGGAGCTGATCGAGCTCCCTTCGGCGGCGGAGCGACGCCTTCGGGCGCGGCTCGGCGAGATGGTGGCGGTGCAGGCGGTGGAAGACGAGGCCGGACGCGCCGGGCTGCGGAACGGCTTCGCGGGACCCGGGCTCTACCACCGCTACAATGCCGCGCTGAAGCGGGTCATGGGCGACCGGAGCCGGGCGCGCATGACCCTGCCGGAGCTCGAGGCGGCGATCGGCTGGCTTGAGCGCAACCGTCTATCCGAGCAGCTCCACCTGCTTGAGGGCGATCCCCGCTATGCCTGGACCGCACGCAAGCGAGAAGAATGGAAACCACCGGTCGGACGCGTTCAGCGCCGGCGGGAGGCGGCAAGGGCCTCTCAGTAGACGGGACAGCTTTGGAGTGATCCTTCCGTATTCGTCGGAGGCGAAGCGTCGCCGGGCTCAAATTTGGTGTTGGCAAACAGGCCGTCCCTATGTAAATCAAGTTCACTGTTTGTTCTAAAGTGGAGTCGAGCTTGGCGCGGATCGCGAAGACAGAGCATCCCAGGATCTTGCACTTAGTGGATAATGAACACGTCCGCGTTGCCGATGTCGCGGCGGAATACGGATGTACACCGGCGAACATCTACGCGCTTCTTGGCAAGCTTCGTCAGACGACCCGCGCGCGTGCTGTCCACGAGAGCACCGTTGCTGAGGTGGTCGACGCATCCCTTTCGAACCACCCTGGTGAGGACGTCAAAGTTCCGGCTCCGGTCGCGATCTTGCCTGAAGACCTCTTCGCCGGCGGAGCTGTTCCATCGGCGGAGCCATCGATCGAACCGATCACAAGGAAGTCTGCCTTACCTGACCGCGAGCATCCCGCTCACGGCGACGCAGGCGGCGGTCTGCCCAGAGCAGCTCCCATGGCGGCACAAGATCCCGCAGTTGGCGGAGGAAAGCCCACCGGCTCCGGATGGAGTTTCGCGAGCGTTGCTGACCTGCCCGGCTCGAAGGCCGTGCCCTCAAAGAGCCGCAACGTAGGCGCCAATCTGACCAAGGTTGGCTTTGGCTTAGTAATGCGAACCGCTGAAGGCGACGAAAACATGACGCCGTTCCGTTCCATCGACGATCTGCTCTCGGCCGTGAAGCCAATCCTTCGTAGCGCGGCTCGCAGTCAGGACACGATCTGGTTCTCGATCCAACCGGTCGACCTCGCGACATTGGAAGCAGACGCTGCTTGATCTGGCAGGCGATCATTCGCCGCGCTCGTAATCCTTAGCGAGCCTGTCGCATACCGGCGGCCATAAGCTGGCAGGTGAGCGAGAAATTCGATGCGCCTCGTTGAGTGAGTGGATCCTCACCTCTGAGAGGCGTTTCTCGTTGGAGCGATAGACGCCGGCTTCGGGGCGCTAGCCGGCGCGGCCTCGTCGAGCCAAAGAGGCGCCATGCACGCGTGACGTCCGGAGGCATCGGTAAAGCCGCTTTCCCCGTGGCACGCCGCCATCAATGCTCCGTAGTCATTCAGCCGGGCGAGCTCGAGCCAGCCGGTGCCGGCCACGGGGTTGTAGTGAATTACCGCGGCGAATCCTGCATCCGCGATCCGGAATTGCGTCGTGGCGTCGGCGCGGCCCCAAACAAAGCCGCCGCCGACACCGGCTGAAACAGCCGCGGCGACTGCTAGAGAGCCAACGAGGACTGATCGCCGATTGTGCGACTGCACGAGTTCTGCCGAAGCCCGAGAGGCGCCCTTCGCTGCCGCCTTTTCCAGGCGGTCTACAGCGGCCGCATCCAAGGGCTGACGGGCGTCACCTGCAGCCTCTCGCATTGATCGCAGGAAGTCCGGGAACAGCCCGACCACCGTCGACAGCGCCGCCAGCGGGTAGCGCATCGGGTCATCCCGGAGCCCGCCCTTGTCGACGCTCCGCGCGATCTCGGCTTGCGCCTCGCGGATCGCCGTCTCGAAAGGCTCGCTGGTTAGGGCGGGCTGCCGCCCACCGCTCAAGGAAGCCACGACGCGACGGGGGCGAACTCTTCTTCCATGCGTACGAGCCAGCGGCGGACCATCGAGCGGTTGAAACTGCCGATTGGAGCGAACTTCGCGCCCGGAGGCACCTGGCCGTCTCGAGCGGCCCCGAACTGCAGGCGCTTGACCTCGATCTCCTGCGCGACTTCCGGTTCGAGGCGAGGCATCGAGAGCGGGACCGCACCGCGCGCGATTGCAGCGCGATAGGCACTATGGCGCGTCACGCTCGCGAACGCCTCGTCTGGGTCCATCACGCTGTCGACCCGGCCTTCGTTGAGCACCAGGGCCGTTGCGCGTGGCTGGAATTTGGCTCGCTCAAGGCCTTCGAGCACGACCAAGTCGTCCTGTCGGGGGGCCAGTGTGAGAGCGCCACCGGTTCGATCCCGGCCGCCCGCATGACCTCGGTGCAATCCGGTGTTGCCTCGATGAACCGGGCAAGCGCCGTGTCGCCGTCGCCGAAGTCGAGGACGCCGCCCGTCTTCGTGTCCATCATGTAGCCGAGCAGGTCTTGCAGCCACCGGGCTGTTTGTGCCGCGTCGGTGGACGGCGGCATCTGGACGTCTTCCATCCAGCTCGCAAGCGAACGATTTTGTGGGTCGAGAGCGGCCATCATCATCGGCCGGTCTCCTTCGGCCGAGCGCCAGCCGAGCCAACGAGCGAGGGTGGTCTTGCCCGTTCCGCCTGGACCGATGAGGAAAACCACCTTTGGCGATTTTGACAGGTCGACGACATTGGATGCCGTAGCCCTCGAGCTCGTTCGCTCCCGCGACGCAACCGGCACGGGCGCGAACGAGACTTCCGGGATGTCCTCTATCGGCTTTGCGCGACCGAACAGGGGAACAATCTTCGGCTTATCGGGCATCACTTTTCTCCGGTCGCGGGAGGCTGGGGGGTGCGGTCAGTCGATCGACCGAGATCCGAAGAGGTCGCGTTGCGAAGCCTCATAGGACGGAACTGATGACGTGGACGGTTCTCCGGTAGCTCGGGAGCCGTGACGGCTGCTGGTGCCGCCGACACAAGCGGGGCAATCGCCTGGACACCGGGCGCGATCTCACCTGCGGTCGTGCTTGCCTTCTTGCGCCTGGTCGCCACGTCGGTCCTGACCCGAAACCACACGTCACGGGCACCGCGTGCGCTCGGAGGCTTCCCTTGTCCGTCGAGGATGCCGCGCTCGCCGAGACTGGCCGCGAGCGCATCCCAAGCCGGCCCGGACTGGCGGAAGGCTTCCACCAGCTCGTCGTGGTTCGCCTGAAACCACCGGTAAAGCGGAGAGCGTCGGCCCCGACCGCCCGGCTTCGCCTTTCGCATGTCCGCGAGAACCGACGTGACGCTGGACCGGTCAGGTGGGGATCGCTTCGTCGTCATGGCGCGTCAGATTAGACGTCGGAGTTTTGCCGTGTCGAGTGTCAGCGATCCGGCGGTGTTGCGCGGGACGTCCTGAGAGTTTCGTCGTGGATCCGTCGGGCAAACGGATAGGGTAAGTCTCTTACAGACCACTGCACCCGTATGGTGCGGCTTTCGGTGGGGCGTGGCTGGGTGCGGCGCGTAGGATTTCCGCCGAAGACGATCGGGGAGGGGGCCGAACCGTGGCCGAAGATACGCCTTCGAAAGCCGAAATGCTCGCATTCATGGACCGCCTTGAGCGGACCCAGAGCGCCTTGGCGACGATTGCGGACCGCATTATGGGCGCGCTCGAGATCCACAACGAAAAGCTCGACGCCATCCTTGAGGCGGCTACCCAGGAAGCCGGACCGAGCCCGGTCGCGGAGGCCATGGAAAAGATCGTCGCGGCTCTGAACGGGCAGGAACGATTGCTCCTGGCGATACCCCACGAACTCGCCAAGGCCGTCCGCGCCACCGCGCCTGGAACGCGCTTGGTTTCGGCAAGCGCGAGCAGGTTCTGCAGCACGACGAAGGCGAGCTTGCTCCGAAAGTCGTCCGATCGAACCCCAGTACCATTCCCGATCATATCGAGCCGCCACGAACGCGTCGCCCGGCACCGTTCTGCCGGCATGGATCATGATCGGGCTGGCCTTCGCGATCGTCGGCATGGTCCGGCCGCTGGACACGTCGTTGCGAGGGACGTCGATCGCGAAGGCGACCGATGCCAGCGTCGTCAGCAGCGACCGGGTGAGCATGGCGACCTGAGACGGACCGGGCGGCCGGCGACCGTAGACGATGTCGAACGTCGCCTTCCCGCGAGACAATCCGAGCAGGCGCCTTGTCTCGAACACCGTCGTTTCGAGCGTCGGATCGTCACTGTCGCGGACCGTCATGGAGGTCTCATCCTCCGCGGTCGTCGTCGTGCCCTTCGGACGACCGCCCTTCCCGGCGCCCGACGGATGACCCAGTTGCACATCGAGGAGACCGGCCTCCTGAGGCGTGCGGAGATCGTGCAAGAGCCTCCGGAACCGCGGCGACGCCGCTCCGTCGCTTCCCGACAGGACCTCCGCGTTGTCCGCGTCGTTGACCGACTGCAGCACCATTCCGAGGACGATGTCGATCGGGACGCTTCCGAGCGCCAGCGGCAGCACGGTGGCCGGAGAAAGCGGTCGGAGGAACGTTTCGGCGAACTGCTCACCGGTCACCGGCTCGTACGTGAAGGTGGGGCTCTCCTGCAGTTGCAGCGAACCCCCCGCCGCCGAGGTAGGTGCTGGGGTTGTTGGTCGGAAAGAGATCGAACGATCCGGTAACGTTCTGCTGCGCCTGATAGCCCGAGATGACCTGGGTCAGGTCGAGAAAGGTCGGCGCCTCCGCGTATCGCAGACGGACTATGTTGAGCAGCGTCTGCTCGTTCTGGGAGATCGCGAGCGAACGCGAGAAGTCGATCTCGTCGCGCTACAGGCGATCCGCTCCGATCGTGAGGCAACCGCCGAGCGGCAGACAGGCCGCCAGGAACACGGTCGCCGATGCGACGTGCAGCGCCGCTTGCGTGATCCGGGAGGCGCGCCGCCGATCACGGTTGACGGCTGAACCTCGCCGCGACGGCGGACGCCTCCCCGACGGACCGGACCGGTCGGTGTGGGTCGGGCTCGCCGGCAGCCTGCAACGGGGCAGGTTGCGGCCGATCCCGGTCAGTATGGCGGCGGCGTCTGAGCGCGCGCGGCACGGGCCGCTTCGGCCCACCATTCAAGGTCGGCGGCGAACCGCGGAAACGAGCGTTCGAGCGCCTGGCCGGCGTCGCCGGACGGGTTGCCGTCCGGATCCAGGGTCTCGAGAACCGGGCCGACCGTCAGGATGCTCGGGACGACCGCCGTTCCAATCTCCGATAGGATGCCATGCCAGGCGAGATTGGCGCGAGCGCCGCCGGCTCTGCTCGCGGAGTAGCTGGCGACGGCGGCCGGACGCCAGAACCACTCCTCGAGAAAGTGGTCGGTGAGATTTTTAAGGCCGGGCTGGACACTCCAGTTGTATTCGCCCGCCACGATGACGAAGCCGTCGGCGGCGCGCAGCTGGCGGGCGAGGCGCTCCATGTTTTCCGGTGCCTCGCCCTTCGGGTGTTCCTTGTACATCCGGTCCAGGAAGGGCAGACCCACGTCGCGGGCGTCGATCAGCGTCGCCTGGTGGCCACGTGCGCCGAGGCGCGCCGTCAGGTAGCGCGCGAGCCTGATGCCTGCGCGATCGCTCCGGTAGGAACCATAGAAGACGAGAAGGTCGAGAGGCATCGGTTTGCTCCGCTCACTGGTCGTTGGGTGCCGATCGATGCTGCCGCATCTCAGGAGGCGCTCGCCATGGCTGCCGCCAGTCGAGCAAGTAGTCCGCTCATCGAGGCGACGGCCGCCGGGACCTGTCGAGGATCGGTCGTCGCCCGGAACGAGAACCGCCAGCGTCGACCGGGTCGCGCCGCCTCGTCCGGACGCACCGACCACGTTCCGTCCAGACGAACGATGCCGTCGTCGCCGAAGGTGAAATTGTCGATGCCGATCACGAAGTGGCGGCTGTCCGGCGTCGCGTCGCCGCGCTCGGCCGCGGCAAGGTCGCGGGCGAGCACACTTGGCACCATCTCGTCGAGCGGTGCGGCCCAGCGCTCGAACTCCCGGACGCGGACTGTCTGCGGGCCGGTTTCCTCGACGATCTCGGAACGGTCGAGCACCGCGGGCAGCGTGATCGTGAGCGTCGCCTCGGACGGGTCGGGCGACACCGGCGTCGCCTCGCCGCTCACGGCGGGCGCCAGCTGGTAGTAGCTGGTCTCGGGAGGCGCCGCGCATCCCGCGATGGCGACCGCGAGCCAGCCGAGCGCGAGCCAGCCGAGCGCGAGCGCCGGCCTCATCGCTCCGGGCTCCCGCTCTTGCCGCGAAGCAGGGATCCCGGATGCGCCTCCAGGTAGTCGGCGAGATCCCGCAGCGACCGTGCCGCGTCCTTCAGCTCGACCAGGGTGGCGGCGAGATTTCCGCCGCTGCCGCCGTCGCCGAGAGCGGCGTCCGTCACCGCGAGGGTGGCCGTCGCCTGGTTCAGGGTCTGGTCGGCCGATCTTGAGG
Organism: uncultured Acetobacteraceae bacterium; assembly: GCA_964249405.1. Lineage (GTDB taxonomy): Bacteria > Pseudomonadota > Alphaproteobacteria > Acetobacterales > Acetobacteraceae > CAXTPV01. Next base: position 6,815 of record CAXUBX010000078.1, read on the forward strand.
CCGACCGCAGCTCCCTCAGCAGCGGTGCGGTCTGGACGCTCGCCGCGCGCGTCACGTGATCGAGGTTGGCGAGGGATGCATCGAGCGAGGCGAGCGATCGCCGGACCTGCGGGGACGCGACCAGTCCGTCGAGGGTCGCGACGGTGCTGCCGGCCCGGTCGAGGAGGGTCTTCGCCGATGCGACGACGGCGCCGAGATCGTCGGTCCCGACGAAGGGGATCTCCGGGATCGGCCCGGTCTCGATCATCGTGGCCGCGGGCGCGTCGGGGACGAAATCGAGCGAGACGATCTGCTGCCCGGTGATGAGGCTTCCGGACCGGAGGCGGGCGCGCAGCCCGCGCGCCACGAACATGCGGAAGGTCGCGTAGGATTTCTGCCGGAAGTCCATGTCCGACGCCGCACGATGGAGGATGGTGATGCGCTGCGGCTGCAACTCGATCGTGACGGGGATGGAGACGCGATCGGTGCGGGCGTCGTATTCCATGTGCAGGTCGGTCACTTCGCCGACCCGGATGCCGCGCATCTGCACCGGCGCGCCGACCGCGAGGCCTGCGGCACTTCCGGACAGATGCAGCAGGAACGGGACGCGACGCGTGAACAGCGCATCGTGCGCGGCCTCCTCGTCGGCGAAGAGGTCGAAGCCGGCAAGGGGTCCCGCCACCGGACCGGCCGTGCCGCCCTGGGGGACGTCGAACGCGACGCCTCCGGCGAGGATCGACTCCAGTGACGAGGTCTGCACGCGCAATCCCGCGCTTCCGAGCTCGAGGGATATTCCGGACGCGTTCCAGAAGCGGGTCCCTTCATGGACGAGGCGGTCGTGCGGCGCGCGGACGAAGATCCGGACGGTCGCGCTGCCGTCGAGGTCCGACAGGGTGTAGCCCAGCACCTCGCCGACCTCGATGCCGTGATAGGACACGGGCGTTCCTTCGCCGACGGAGCCGAGACGAGAGGCGTGCAGGATGAAGGTGGTGCCGGGGACCTCGGCGTTGACGACCGGCGGATCCTCGAGGGCGGTGAAACGATGCGCGGGAGCCCCCGCGCCGGGTTCCATCTCGATGTAGGAGCCGGAGATCAGGGTGCCGAGCCCGGAGACGCCCTGCAGCGACAGGCGCGGACGGACGACCCAGAACTGCGTACCGCTGTTGAGGTGACCTTCCGCGTAGCGGTTCATTCGGATCCGGAGCGTGACCCGCGACAGGTCGGCGCTCGGCTCGAGCTGCTCGACGACACCGAGCTCGATCTGATTGTGCCTTACCTGCGTTCGGCCGGCCTCGATCCCGTCCGCGGTGCGCATGGTCAGCTCGATCACCGGGCCTCGTTCCGAGAGCGTCTGCCAGGCGAGCCACACGGCGACCACGATCGCGACGAGCGGAACCACCCAGACGAGCGGCAGCCGGTGGCGGTCGTGCACCGTCTCGGCGACGTTCCCGTCAGACATCGTTCGCTCCGGCGGCATCCCACATCAGACGGGTGTCGAAACAATCCGCGGCCAGCATGGTGACGAACACGACGGCACCGAACGAGAGAACGCCGAGGCCGGGCTCGATCGTCGCGAGGTTGCCGAGAGTGACCAGCGCCGCGAGCAGGGCGGAGACGAAGATGTCGACCGACGACCAGCGGCTTACCAGTTCGATCAGCCGGTAGAGGCGTGTCCGGTCGGCGAGACGCCGGCGGCGGCGCAGGCGCGTCGATAGGAGAAGCCACGCGAGGCCCACGAGCTTGAGCAGCGGCACCACGATGCTGGCCGTGAAGACGATGACGGCAAGCGGCCAGTCGCTGCCGTTCAGGAGTTCGGTGACACCGCCGATGATGGTGGCCGACGTGCGACGACCGAACGAGACGACCGTGATCACGGGGTAGAGGTTCGCGGGGAGGTAGAGGACGAGGCCGGTGATCACCAGCGCGCCCGCGCGGCTCAGGCTCGACGGCTTGCGTCGAGCGAGGCGGTGCGTGCAGCGGGCGCAGCGCGCCCGCTGTTCCTGCACCAGCCCGCAGGCCGTGCAGGACAGGATGGGGGCGCCGACCGCATCGGGTGCGCGGGGCGCCGGGCTCACAAGTTCCCAGAGCTCGTGCCGATCGATCGCCGCCTCCATCACGGCGACGGTGACGACCAGCAGGCCGAGCGCCCAGAGACCGGAACCGACGTCCACCGTCGCGAGGTCCTGCAGCTTGGTCAGCGCCACCAGCGTGCCGATCAGGAACACGTCGAGCATCGCCCAGGGCCGCATCCGCTCGGCGAGACGCAGCAGCCGGGCGAGGCCGCCGCGCCGCCCGGGGCGGTGCACCCGGACGAGAACGAGGGCGAGGGCGAGGACGCGCGCGAACGGTGCGACCGCGGAGATGCCGAGCACGAACAAGGCGAGCGGAACGAAGCCCTGGCTCGCGAAGCCGTCGACGCCGGACAGCAGGTAGATGGTCTGGCGCCGGCCGCCGAGCTCGATCGCGAGGAACGGCGACAGGTTCGCGACGAGGAACAGGACCAGCGCGGCGCTCGCGAAGGCGAGCGCGACCTTGCGCCGAACGACGCCCTTGCCGAACGAGGTCCGGCACCGACCGCAACGGAGCGCCCGGCGCTCCGAATGCGGCGGCAGCAGCTGGAACAGTCCGCAACCGGGACATTCCGCGGAGCGCCCCGGCGAGGCGGCCGCCGTCATTGGCTCGTCACCCGCGATCTCATTGCGCACGCGGCCCGAAGCCGCCCGGCGACAGGTCCGCCGTGGAGGTGAGCTGGCCCGTCGCGAAGGCGAGGGTCGCCGCCGAGGCGAGCACCTGGGCGTGCGTGCGGGCGAGCGTGGCGTCGGCCTGGTCGAGCGTGTTGGCAGCCGCCTCCGCTTCGGTCACCGTGCCGACGCCGTGACGGAAGGCATCGGCGTCGGCGCCGAACGCCGTGTGGGCGGCGCGCTGCTGCGCCACCGCCGCGTCGTATTCGGACACGCCGGCCTCGAGCTCGTCGTAGGCGGCCGCGACCTCGCGCATAGCCTGGTCCTCATCCCCCTGCAGCGTCGCCAGCTGCTCGCGCTGCTGGCTTTCCGCGAGGCGGATCTGGTTGGCCTTCGCGCCTCCCTGGTAGAAGCTCCATTCGAAGTCGAGATACACGCCGGCTTCCGGCTGGTCGAAGCTGTGCGACGCGATCCCCTCGACGTCGATGTGACCGATGTCGCCGCCGATCTTCGTGTTCAGCGAGATGGTCGGGTAGAGGGCGGCGCGGGCGTGCGCGGTATCGGCCTCGCTCGCCCGCAGCCGGGCGAGCGCCGCCAGCAGGTCGGGGCGGGAGCGGAGCGACTCCCGCATCAGCCCGTCGAGGTCGTTCGCCATGTCGCGCGGCACCGGCCGGTCGTCGAGCGACTCGACGCGGATCTGGGTGCGCGGAGGCAGTCCGAGCACCTCCAACAGCGTGTCGCGGTCGGCGTCCACCGTCGCCTCCGCGGTCGCGATGGAGTATCGGGCTTGCGCCACCGCGCTCTTCGTGTCGAGAGCGGTGGTGACCGTGCCTTCGCCTTGCTGCAGCTGGCTCGACGCCGAGCTGGCCAGCAGCTCGGCGTTCTTCCGCGCGCTTTCAGCCGCGTCAAGCTCGGCCTCGGCGGTCGCGAGCGACAGGTAGTCGCGGGCGACCGACAGGATGAGCTGCTGGTGCACGCCGGTGAACTCGACGTCGGCGGCTTCGGAGGTTTCGCGCGCCGCCCGCTCCGCGGCGTCGCGCGCGCCGAAATCGACCAACAGGTAGGTGATCGCGAGCGTCGGGAACAACGCCTCCGTGTCGGACGCCACGTAGCCCTGCGGGACCTCGGCGGGCGTCGTCTCATGTCGGAAGCCGCCCAGCGCACTCAGGGTCAATGCTGGGAGGTAGGCGGCCCGGCTGATCCCGACCTCGATCGCCGCCTGCCTCGCCTGTTCCCAGGCGATCCTGGTCTGCTTGTTGTTGCGCTCGGCGATGTCGACGAGCTCGACCAGCGTGTAGACGTGATCCGGATCGATCACCGGATGCGGATCCGCAAACGGCAGTTCGGGGTCGGCCGGGAGATCGAAGTCGCGAACCGCGTCCGATCCGGTCGGCAGCGGGGCGGCGCGGGCGCCGGCGGCCTTGTCGCCCGTCGCCGGCCGGACCGTGCCGTCGCCGACGCTGATCACCGGCTGCCACGCGCTCGAGGGGTCGGGCGGCGCGAGATCCCGCGTGTCGTTGCTGCAGGCCGCGAGGAAGCCGGGCAGCAGAAGGAGCGCCGCGGCGGTCAGCCGGCCCCGCGGGGACGTGTCAGCCGACGGCAATCGAGGAGCTCCGCTCGGCGCCGGCGGCGATCGGGCGCGTGTCCGGCGGCAGCGCGTCGTCGAGGAACTCGGTCGCCTGCCGCGTCAGCAGCGCGTAGAGCGCCGCCCGTCCGCGGATCCGCCCGGCCAGAGCGGCGGGGAGCGCCGAGGAGAGGTCGCCGACGATGGGCGGAAGCGGCAGGGCGGCGCGCAGCTGGTCCTGCCGCTCGCCGCTGCGGATCCAGCGCGCGGCCTGTCCGAACCAGTCCTGCATGGCGCGGTGATAGGCGCGCACCTCGTCGCGCACGCCCTGCGGAATGGCGTCGCGCTGCAGCGGCTCCACGCCGTCGGTCGCAATCACCGACACCGGCGCGATCAGACGCGACAGGCGCCCGAGCGCGCCGCGCCCGACGCGGCCGGCGCCGTCACCCGACCCATGCGGTGGCTCGAAGCGATCGTCCGGCATGATCACGCCGACGCGCGTGACCGCGGCCATGAACCCGTCGCGCAGGCGAGCTTCGGCCGCGCGTCGTCCGTCCGCTCCGGCGGCGTCGCCTTCCAGCGCCAGGAGCTTGCCCAGGGTCTCGAAGGCGGACGCCATGTCGCGGCGCACGGCGTCGCCGATCCGCGCCGGCCAGACGAAGAGGAAGACCAGGGTGATGACGAGATTGCCGAGCAGGATGCCGATCACGCGGTCCCGTGCGGCTTCCATGTCGAGGGTTGGTCCGTAACCCTGCAGCGTGGTCAGCCCGAACGCGAGCAGGGTCTGCCAGCCGGCATAGGCTATGCGCGGGGAACCGACCGCGATCCAGATGCTGATGAACGCGACGGCACCGAACAGGACGACGAGCTGGCCGAGGCCGGTCATCACGGGCATAAGCCACAGGATGCTGCCGAGACCGAGCGCGGCGCCGAACAGGCAGCCGACGATGCGGAGCGTCATCTTGTGCACGGTCTCGCCGATCGTGCCGAGCGCCACGAACAGGCACGTGATGATGCAGGAGCTGAGGTCCTGCCAGTCGAGACCGCTCTCGATGAGATAGGCGCCCATCACGGTAAGCGTGACCTTGAGCGCGTTCTGGATGTTCGGAGCGGCGAAGGCGCCGGGCTGCCAGAACGGCTTCGGCGGCGGCGGCGCGGCTGCAGAGGCCACAAGGTCGCGCTGGCGCGTTGTTTCGGCCGCGCGCAGCAGGTCGAGGACGATGCGGATCTCGGCCGCGAGCGACGGCAGCGCACCGGCAAGCGCGTCCTCGGCGCCGTCGGGTGGCGGGGGCGGCAGCGGCGCGTCGCCGTTGCGGCGAGGATGGAGATGGCCGGCGAGCGCCGTCGCGAAATCGCCGACCGGTCGGAGGAACGACGCCTCACGATCGGTCCCGTCAGGCGGCCTCGCCATGTCCCAGGCGACCAGGAGCAGGACGAGCCGGTTCAGGCCGCCGGCGATCCGCAGGTGCGCCTCGTGCAGCGACGCGGTGCCGTGGGCGCGCTCGGCGGCGCCCATCAGCGCGAGCAACGGGGCCAGCCCCTCGCGGGCGGGGCCGCGGAGGCGATCGGAGGCGCCGGGCTCGCGGTGGCAGAAGGCCGTCACCGCATCGGTCCGGGTACGGAATTGCGCGAGCATGAGACGAAGAGGGTTGGCGCCGGCCACGCGATTCGCGGCGGCAAGCAGCATCGCGGGGACGGCCGCGATGACGCCGAGCCAGAGCAGAGCGTGCAGCAGCGCTTCCTCCGGCGGAAAATAGTCGATCGCCGGACGCCCGAAACCTTCGGTGTTCGTGATGTCGGCGGGAGTTGCCGCGAGGCCCGCGAGGTTGTCGGCTTCGGTGCTCCCGAAGATCGCGAAGAAACCGGCGAGGAAGGCGATCGGACCGAGCGTGGTGCCGCGTACCAGGAGCATGGTCGCGAAGGTCATCAGGGCCATCAGCGGGATGCGGAGCGCCGGTTGCGAGAGCGAGCACGCCAGCACCGTCACCGCGAGCAGGGCGCCGAGCGAGACCGTGGTCGCGACCAGGAAGGAGCTGCTGATCGTCGACATCGCATCGCCGCGGGCGATCAGCAGCAGCAGGAACGTGGCGATCGCCGGTTCGGGCAGCCTGAAGGTTTCCCAGATCACGAGCACGGCCATCATGGGAACGAGCACGAGCAGGGTGGAATGAAGGCGGCTCCAGGATGGTGCCAGCACCTCCAGCGCGAGGGCGACGATCGAGAAGGGCTCGCCCTCGTCGACGGCCGGTGCTCGTGTCGTCCGGCGGCTCATCGGTCGATCATGATCGAGGCGGTGGCGCCGATCCGCATCAGGGCCGGCGGCGGGTTGTCGAGCAGGATGCGCACGGGAAAGCGCTGCGCGATCCTCACCCATTCGAGCGAGCGGGGCACGTCGGGCAGGCCGTTCGACACCGAGCCCTCGTCCGGCACGACGCCGCCGTTCAAGCTGTCGACGTGACCGGACACCGCCCTGGCGCCGAAGCCCAGCACCCACACCGTGGCGTGCTGACCCGGATGCAGGCCTGCCAGGTTGGTCTCGCGAAAATTGCCGATCGCGTACCATCGGTCGGTGTCGATGATGGTGAACACCGGCTGCCCGGTGGTCGCGTATTCGCCGGCGGCGACGCCGAGCCCGGTGATCTGGCCGTCGCACGGCGCCCGCACCACGGTGAGGCGGAGGTTGCGCGCGGCGGTGGCGAGGTCGGCTTCGGCCTCCTTGATCTGCGCCAGCAGCGGCGCCGTGTCGGTCACCGCCTGCAACGCGGCCAGCGCGTCGGCGCGGGACGAGGCGAGCCCGGCGACGCCGGTCCGCACGTTGGTTCGCGCCTGATCGACCTGCTCGCGCGTGACGAAGCCCTGCCCGCCGAGTGGCTCGAGACGGCTCAGCGTCGAGCGGGCCAGCGCCAGCGTCGCGGCCTCCGACTGCACGGTCGCGGCCGCCGCTGCGGCGCGAGCGTTCTCCGAGGCGACCTGCCGGGTGTCGATGTCATACTGAGCCCGAAGCGAGGCGAGCCTGGCGGACGCTGCATCGCGGGCATAGCGGAACGGCTCCGGGTCGATGACGAACAGCTCATCGCCCGCCCGCACATGGCGGTTGTTCTCGACGTCGAGCCTGACGATGCGACCGCTGACGTCGGGAGCCATGTGGACAAGATCGGCCGCCAGGTAGCCGTCATCGGTCCGTGGCCGCAGCTCAAGCCGATTGATAACCAGCACGATCGCAATCGCGGCGGAGAGGAGAGCCAGAAGGCTAATTAAAACGCCCAGTCCTCTGCGCATGTCCGACCGATCAATGCCCAAACCAGATGAGCCAAACCGCTAACGTCGCCACGAGCGTAACCGCGACGTGAGTGATGAACGGTAGGACAAGAACGCGCTCTAGGCCGAGAATGACCAGGATCTGATGAAAGCCCACAGCTCCCGCGACGCCGATCAGGATGCACAGCATCCAGGCGGGGAAATAGGAACCGACGACATTGACTGCGGGCGCTCCAGTGCAGTCGGCAAGCGGCAGCATCAGAAAGCAGGACGCTAGTCCACGCCGCCGAAGGCCTAGGCGGGCTTTGAATAAATTGGCGGGTCTCACGAGCAAGATCGATCAGCCGGAACAGCGAAGGATCGGCAAGTCAATGGCACGATGTCACCCTGCTTGGTTTGTCCTCAATCGCCGGATCGATCAACGTGAAGGCGGTCCTACGCGCCTCATCCAGGAGCGAGAAGCGCGTTCGTGCTGCCTGAGTCAGCACGTCCGCGAAAGCGCGTGCGGCATCGCTTAACGCAGAACCCGCCCGGACCATGACAAAATCTACCCGAGGAAGTTGGGGCAGTCCGTGCCTGGACGGTAGAGGTCCCGCCCCGAGTAGTCGCATAAATCTTGGACCGGCGCAGACGCCGAGACCCGCTCCAAGCGCCATTTCCATTCCGGCGATGCCAATGCTTTCAAACTGGACAGTGAAGCCTCGCCCAGCGGCGCGCAGGCAATCAATGACCGTGCTTCGCGAAGGATTTGGTGCTATCGGCAAGACGAGAGGGACTGCATCAGCGATCGGTAGGCGCAAACCCAGGCCACCAAACCAAGCGAGCTCTTCACTATAGACGAGCTCCGCATCTGGAAAGCGGTCGTAACGTCGTATAATCGCGAAGTCGACGGTCCGCTTCTCCAGCGCAGCCGATAATGTGTCGTAGGTGCCCGATATGATCCGTATCCGCACTCCTGGATGTTGAAGCACGAACAAGCGGAGAACGGACGGAAGGGCAGTCCGGCAGAAGTCCTCCGACATGCCAGCCGCGATTTCGTTACCTTCTGCGGTTCGGCTGAGACGGTCCCGCAGACCAGCCGTGATGCCGAGCATAGCTTTGGCGTAGAGGATCACGGCTTCACCATCCGAGGTGAGCTCCACACCGCGTCGATTTCGACGGAAGAGGGGACGTCCGACGAACTCCTCGATGCGTCGGACCTGCTGACTTATTGAGGGTGGTGTCACGCCGAGCGCTGCCGCAGCGGCGGCGAAACGTCCAGTCTCGGCAATCGTAAGAAGCAGCCGAATGACAGCGGGATCAACGAGCTTCTCGACGTCAAGCACCATCAGCCGGTCCCAAATGACACGACCGACAAATCCGAATGTTGAGATAGCTAGAGTAAAACATCCTCGGTCCCTGTTGGCCGAACGTTGAGCGTCCGGATGTTCCGACGGTCAAACGGTCACTCCTCTTCGAGCGGGCCCCATTGGCGTCCGTCGCGTTCGATGAGATCGTCGGC
>CAXUBX010000079.1:0-2418 GCA_964249405.1 uncultured Acetobacteraceae bacterium
CTCCGGGGCGGTTCTCGTTTTCAGTCCCGCGCCGGCCGCTGATGCCGCGCCCGCGCGCCGCGCTCGATTGCGGCGGCCACCAGCGGATCGACGCCGAGCTCTGCCATCACGAATTCCAGCATCTCCAGCAGCGGCTGGTTCGCCTTCGCCGACGCCGCCACCACCTCGCAGGCGAGCGCGTAGGCGGTCTCTCGCAACCGCGGCTCCAGCGCCCCGCGGATCAGCCGCGCCGCGTGATTGAGGCCATCCTCTTCGCGAAGCAGCGCGATCGCCGCGCCGGTCGCGTGGTCAAGCCGCTCGCTCGACACGTCCTGGAAGATCGGCAGCGTCTGCACCAGGCCCGACATCACGCCGATCTCGCGGTCGGAGATGCCGGCGCCGTCGGCGGCCGCCACCAGCACCATCGTGCAGATCAGCGCTTCCTGCGGGTCGAGCACCGTGTCCGTCTGGATCTCCATCGCAATCCTGTCCTCCCTCGCGCGCCGCACCCTGCCCAAGCGGCGCGCGATTGCAAAGTCAGGGCTCCGCGAGGAACCGCCGGGCCCGCGACACGGCCTCGGCCAACCCGACCCGCTCCGGCGAGACGCCCTCGGGGAACGCGCCCATCAGGCGGCTCGGCATCCGCCGGTCGAGCAGCACGAACACGCCTCGGTCCGTGGTGCTCCGGATCAGCCGGCCGAACGCCTGCCGGAGCCGCAATCTGACGACCCGGTCGTCGTAGGCGGCGGGCTCGCCGCCCGAGAGATGCAGCCGTCGCTCGCGGTGCAGGATGTCCGGCCGCATCCAGGGCACGCGCTCGAACACCACGATCCGGAGCGCCTTGCCCGGAACGTCGACGCCGTCGCGCATCGCATCCGTGCCGAGCATGCAGGAATCGATCTCGGCCCGGAACACGTCGACCAGGCTCGCATTGTCCATCGCGTCGACATGCTGGGCGAGAAGCGGGATCCCGGCCTGCTCCAGAGGGACCGCGATCCGCGCATGCACCGCGCGCAGTCGGGCGATCGCGGTGAACAGCCCGAGGCCGCCACCGCCGGCGGCCAGGAACAGCGCGCGGAAGGCGCCGGCGAGCGTCTCGGGTTCGTTGGGCGGAACGTCGGTCACGATAAGGCAGCGCGTCTGTCGTGCGTAGTCGAACGGGCTCGGCAGCGCCGCCCGGATCGCCGGCGAGGGAAGGTGCGGCGCGCCCACGAGCGCCTCGGCCGCCTCCCAGGCGCGCTCCGCGTCGTTCCCGTCCTGCGTCTCACCGGTGCGGTCGCGGAGCGTCGCCGAGGTCACCAGGATCCCGTGCGCGGTCGTGCCGAGACAGAGCGCGAAGGGCAGCGTCGGATCGAGCCAGTGCCGGCAGAGCGCCACGTCCTCCGACGACCCGCCCTCCCGTCCGGCGAGCCTGACCACGTGGACGTGCTCGGAGCGCGCGCCCGGCTCGGCGGACGGCGGTGCGCTCGTCGCACCGAGCATCTCGATCCAGGCCGCGAGACGCAGCAGCGCGCGCCGCCGGATCACGCCGGTCATGGCCTCGATCCGGTTCCGTGTCGGCGCATCGAGGGTGGCCGCTTCCTCTTCGAGCCTGGCGAAGAGCCGCTCCGCCAGCGTCGCGAGCGGCGCCCGGATCCGGTCCAGCGCTCGAGCCAGCACATCGGCGGCCTCGGTGACGCCGGGTGCTGCGGGATGGAGGTCGCATTCCGCTTCGCCGCGCCCGAGAACCTGCTCGCGGAGCAGAGCGAGAAACGCTTCCGCCGGGTTCGGGGGCGATCCGGCCGGGACGGCTCCGGCTCCCGTGATCCGGCCCGACCACCCCGGCGCCGGCAGCGCTTGCCCGGCCGCCGTCAACGCGGCTTCGAGCGGGGTTTCCAGCGTCGCTTCGCCCGCGACGAGGTCGTCGAGCCGTCGGCGGAGGCCGCGTGCCCGCGAGCGGGCTCCCTCGGCGCCGAGCAGCCAGCGCCGGAGCTCCGCGGCCTCGAGACCCGAGAGTTCGATCGAGAAGGCGCCGTCGGCGGCTTCCGGGATGTGGTGTCCTTCGTCGAACACGTAGCGTGTCGGCACGCGGTCTTCGGCGCGACCGCCACCACGCGTCTCGGCCGCCTGCGACATCACGAGCGCATGGTTCGCGATCACCAGGTCGGCGTCGCGCGCCCGCCGGATCGAGTGCTCGACATAGCAGGCGCCGTAATGGGGGCAGGCGCCGTGGATGCACTCGCCGCGCCGGTCGGCGAGCGAGGCGATCAACGGCGCGCCGAACAGGTCGCGGAGCCAGCCGGGGAAGTCGCCGCTGGAGAGATCGCCGTTCTCGGTCGCGAGCGCCCAGCGCGCGACGAGCGCCAGCGGCACGGTCGCGCTCCCCGCGCTTCGCCCGGGACCGGCCGCCGCATCCCGTCCGCGGGCGGTCCGGACGGCATCCTCGTAGTTCAGCAGGCA
>CAXUBX010000079.1:2518-15059 GCA_964249405.1 uncultured Acetobacteraceae bacterium
CCGGCGGCGGCATGGGCGTAATCGGACTGGCCGGGCCGCTCCTCGGCCCCGTCGCCGAGCAGGGAAGCGAGCCGGCGCCGGCTCGCCTCGGGAGGCACCGGGTGCGATGCCGGGGCCGGCCGCGGGGCGGTCTCTTCCCAGACCGGAAGCCGGCGCCAGACCGCGAGCGCTTCGCCGCCGCGGGACGAGGGTTTCGCTCCGGCAAGGGCGGCGAGCACCGATCGCGACCAGGACCACCCGGCCTCGGCGAGCACCGTCGCGAGCGACGCCGCGTCGGCGCCGGTCGGCGTCGCTTTCATGCGTCCGAGCCGGTCGAGCAGCGTGTCGGCGATCCGCGGCAGCAGCGCCGCCTCGCCTTCCTGGTCCGCCGGGACGGGCAGTTCGAGCGCGAGCGCGAGGCCGCGCGGCGTCGGTGCGGCGCCGCTGGCCGGGCGGACGAAGGCGAACAGCTCCAGCAGATCGAGCGCCGGGAAGCCGGCGACGCCGAGCCGCCGCGCCGTCGCCGGAAGATGCACGACCAGCGGCGGTGGCAGTGTCGGCAAGAGGCGCCGCGCGTCCTCCGGCGAGAGGGTCAGGAACTCGCCGTCGCCGGTGAGAAGCGTCGCCCGCGCATGACCGGCGACGAGGGCGGGGGTCGGCGAGGAGGACATCGCCGGACAATGGCGGCCACCCCACCCTGCGTCCATCGGCACCGAGTGGCGCCGGGACGCCGAAAAGGGCTACACTGTGACGATGAGTGACAACCTGGTTCTGGAGCATCGCCGCGCAGGCCGGCCGGACGAGCAGGCGGTCGAACGGCTCTCCGGGCCCCCGGACCGCGTCCGCGGCGGTGCGGAAGTCGTCGGGAAGTGCCTGGCCCTCGTCGAAGCGTCGTAGTCGTCCGGCCGTGGTCGACAGCCCGGATCCTGCATTGCCGAAGGCCTGGCCGTTCGCCGAGGCCGCGCGGCTGTTGGCCGGCACCGAGGCGCGGCGGGCGCGCGGCGATGACCGGCCGGCGCTGTTCGAGACCGGATACGGGCCGTCCGGGCTTCCCCATGTCGGGACCTTCGGCGAGGTCGCCCGTACCGAGTGGGTGCGTCTTGCCTACGCGACGTTGAGCGGCGGCGCCCCGACCCGGCTCATCTCGTTCAGCGACGACATGGACGGCTTGCGGAAGGTGCCGGCCAACGTGCCGAACGGCGACATGCTCGCGCGTCATCTCGGCCAGCCGCTGTCGCGCATCCCGGATCCGTTCGGGACCCACGAGAGTTTCGGCGCCCACAACAACGCGCGTCTTCGCGCCTTCCTCGACCGGTTCGGCTTCGACTACGAGTTCGTCTCCGCCGCGGACGCCTACCGGAGCGGCCGCTTCGACGCGGCGTTGCGGCGCGTGCTCGCGTGTCACCATGCGATCGTGGACGTGATCGCCCCGACACTGGGCCCGGAGCGTCGCGCGACTTATTCGCCGGTGCTGCCGATCCATCCCCGAACCGGCATCGTGATGCAGGTGGCGATCGAGCGGGTCGATCCGGAGGGGGCGACCGTCACCTGGCGCGATCCGGAAAGCGGGGAGGGGTTCGAGACCTCGGTGCTCGGCGGTGCCGCCAAGATGCAGTGGAAGGCCGACTGGGCGATGCGCTGGGCGGCACTCGGGGTCGACTACGAGATGTCCGGCAAGGACCTGATCGACAGCGTGCGGTTGTCGGGGCGCGTGGTCCGCATTCTCGGGCGCGAGCCGCCGCTCGGGTTGACCGCGGAGATGTTCCTCGACGAGCACGGCGAGAAGATCAGCAAGTCGCGGGGGAACGGGATCGCCGTCGAGGACTGGCTTCGCTACGCGCCCGCCGAGAGTCTCGCGCAGTACATGTTCAATCAGCCGCAGCGCGCGAAACGTCTGTTCTTCGACGTGATCCCGCGTGCGGTCGACGAGTATGTCGCGAACGTGGAACGCATGCGGGCGGACGGTGCGGCCGGAACCGAGATCCACGACAACCCCGCCTGGTTCATTCATGGCGGCCGGATCCCGAACGCGGCGGGCTCGCCGCTCGGGTTCGGCATGCTGCTGAACCTCGCCTCGGTGGCCAACGCGGAGACGCCCGACGTGCTGTGGGGCTTCATCTCGCGCTACGCCCCGGGCGCCTCGCCGGACGCGATGCCGTTCCTCGCCCGCCTTGCCGAGCACGCGGTTGCCTATTACCGGGACTTCGTGCGTCCTGCGAAGCGGTTCCGGGCGCCGACGGACGCCGAACGTCCGGCCCTCGCCGATCTCGCCGCCGGCTTGCGTGGCCTGCCGCCGGACGCGCCCGCCGAGACGGTGCAGGATGCGGTGTTCGCGGTCGGCAAGCGCCATCGGATCGAGCCGCTCCGGGCCTGGTTCGGCTGCCTCTACGAGGTCCTGCTCGGCCAGTCCGAGGGGCCACGCTTCGGCATCTTCGCCTCCGTCTACGGCCTTGAAGCGACGGCGGCGCTGATCGACGACAGGATCAGTCCGGTCTCGTGAGGAGGTTGCCGACCCTCCTCGGCATCGCACTCCTGATCGGCGCCGGGTTCGTCGTCACCCGCGAGTTCCGCCATATCCGCCCGCACGAGATCGAGGCCGCGGTCCGCGCCATCCCGCGCCGGTCGCTGGCCATCGCGGGGGCCTGGACCTTCGCGTCCTTCTTCGTGCTGACCTTCTACGACCGCCTGGCGACGCGCTATGCCGGGCATCGCCTCGCCTATGCGCGCACCGCGTTCGCCTCGTTCTGCGCCTACGTGCTCTCCCACAATCTCGGCTTCTCGGCGCTGTCGGGCGGCGCGGTCCGCTACCGGCTCTATGCCGCCTGGGGCCTGACCCCCGCCGCGATCGCGCGCGTCATCGCCTTCTGCTCGCTGACGTTCGGCCTCGGCGCGCTCGCGATCGGCGGCGCGGTCGCGATCACCGAGCCGGGCGCGGTGCCGGTGGCGGGTCCGGCGCTTCCCCGGTTCGTGATCGTTGCGGTCGGGATCGTTCTGTGGGCCGTGCTCGCGGGCTACGTGACGCTGGCCCGACGGATCCCGCTGATCCGCATCGCCGGCCACGACGTGGCCCTTCCAGGCTTTCGCACCGCGATCAATCAGGTCGTGCTCGCGACCGCCGATGTCGGTGCCACCGCGGCGATCGCCTATTCGCTGCTGCCGGCGGCCCAAGGCCTCGACTACACGCGCTTCCTCACGATCTACATGGCGTCCTACGCGGCGGGGCTGATCGCCTCCCTGCCGGGTGGCCTCGGCGTGTTCGACACAGCGATGCTGCTCGGTCTCCGGCCCTACCTGCCGGCGCCCACCATCATCGGCGCGGTTCTGGTCTTCCGCCTCTTCTACTACGTCGTGCCGCTGTTCCTCGCAGGCATCCTGTTCTCCGGCCACGAGCTCTATCTCAGAAGCCCGACCCGCGGCCGCCTCAAATCCCGCTCGTCCGGCCTGATCCGGGCGAGCGAGGCGGATTTCTCGGTGGCCGTCTCCACCGGCCTGGTCGCGATCGCCGGCGCGCTCCTGCTCGCGATCGGGGTTGCTGAACCGGAGGTCGCGATTCCATGGGCCTCGACGCTCGGTCGGCTCGGCTTCCTGGCCACCGGGGCCAGCGACTACGCGACCTCGCTGATCGGCTGCGGGCTGATGGTGCTCGCGATCGGGCTCGCCCAGCGGGTGACGCTCGCCTGGGGCGCCTCGATCGTGCTGCTGCTGATCGCATCCGTGCTCTGCGTGCTGCAGCATGCGCCGGTCTGGATCGCGGTCTCCGAGTTCGTCGCCGCCCTGGTCACCCTGCCGTTCCGCAACGCCTACTACCGCCACGCCCGGCTGCTCGCCGAGCCGCTCGATCCCGGCACCGCGGTGCCGCTGATCGCGCTCGCGGGGTCGGTGCTCGCCTTCGCGATGCTGGCCCCGGATTTCCGCTATCTCGACAACACCTCCTGGTGGCAGCTGGTGATGACCTCGACGCTGCCCGGCCGGCTTCGGGTCTCGGTGGCGCTGCTGGTGGTCGTGTTCCTGTTCGCGACCTGGCGGCTGATCCGTCCCGGCCGTGTCGCCTCGCTCGCCTGGACCGAGGAGGCGCGTCGCTTCTTCGAGGGCTCCGGTGCCGAGCTGCCGGAGAACGCCGACGGCATCGTGCTCGGCGAGACAGGCCGGTCTTGCATCGCGTTCCGGCGGGCGGGCGGCGTGCTGGTCGGCCTCGGCGATCCGGCGGGCCCCTCGCCGGACCGGATCTCGGCGATCTGGCGCCTCCGCGATCTCGCGGTGCAGGAGGGGCGTGCGACCGCGGTCTGGCGCGCCGGTCCCGAACTCCTCCAGACCTGGAACAGTCTCGGCCTGATCGCCTGGCCGCTCGGGCCC
The DNA here is from genome assembly GCA_964249405.1 of uncultured Acetobacteraceae bacterium. Classification (GTDB taxonomy): domain Bacteria; phylum Pseudomonadota; class Alphaproteobacteria; order Acetobacterales; family Acetobacteraceae; genus CAXTPV01. The sequence goes on from CAXUBX010000079.1 coordinate 6,851, forward strand.
GACGAGAGACCCCGACCGGCCTTCGAGGGGCCGCTCGTCTCCGACCCGGCCGAGCGTTTCGTGTGCTTCCCGGACGACGCGGAACTCGGCACCGTGCTCCGCGCCGTCGGCCTCGCGCCCGAAGCCGCCGCGCGTACGCGTCTCCGGATCCTCACCACCCGAAGGCGAGCATGATCGTTCTGGCGAGGGTCTCGGCCCCGCCGGTCGTCGTGTCGAGTTCGAGATCGTATTCGACGCCCCGGTGAACGCGGTCGAACTGCCAGCGCGCGAGGCCGATCGCCCGATCGCCGCGAGCCCGTTCGCGGGCCTCGAGCACGTCGAGCGGCGCGTGAAGACCGACGAAACGGAGGTCGAACCGCGAGAGCAGCGCGCGATAGTCGGCCTGCTCGCCCCCGTCGACCATCACGTCGTCGACCACGAGATCGCTCCCCGCCTCCGCCATCGCGGCGACTGCACGGCGCATGCCGCGCATCGTGCGCGCCATCACCGGTCCCGATCTGACGGCGAGGCAGGGACCGCCATTGTCCGGAACGGGCTCGAACCAGAGACCGTCGTCATGCCCGATCAGATGCCGAGGGAGCATCTCGCAGAACGCGTCCATCGCGACGTGCAGGATCGGCGAGGCCGCCACGGCCTGCAGGGCGCGTGCGGTCGAGCTCTTCCCGACACTGCCGACGCCGTTCAGCACGACGATCCTGGCAGGGCGGGGCGCGCCCGGACCGGTCATGCCGCCGGGTCCTGCAGCGCCCGCGCGACCTCGTGTTTCAGCACCGGCAGCACGTCGGTCTCGAACCACGGGTTGCGTTGCGCCCAGACGCCGGTCCGCCAGGAGGGATGCGGCAGCGGAAACCGTGCGGGCAGGAAATCGCGGAACCGGCGGACGCGGTCGGTGATCGTCTCGCGGCTCCCGAGCGCGTGGTTCTGTGCGTAGCTCCCGACGAGCAGCGTGAGGCGGATCGCCGGCATCAGCGCCAGGATCCTCGCGCGCCAGAGCGGCGTGCACTCCGGCCGCGGCGGCCTGTCGCCGCCGTTCGGGAGCCGACCCGGGTAGCAGAGGCCCATCGGCAGGATCGCGATCCGGCTCTCGTCGTAGAACGTCTCGCGGTCGATGCCGAGCCAGTCCCGGAGCCGGTCCCCCGACGCATCCCAGAACGAGAGGCCCTTCGCATGGACTGCCGTGCCCGGCGCCTGGCTCGCGATGAGCAGCCGCGCCGTCGTCGAGACGTGCAGGATGGGACGCGGCCCGAGCGGGAGGGAGGCGGCGCAATGCCGGCACGCCCGCACCTCGCGCGCGAGGGACGCAAGCCTGTCGGCCATCGCGCCCTTCTCGAAGTCGATCTCGCCTAGGGTTCGAACGTCTGCGGTCCCGGTGCGCCGATCGCGAAGATGACGAGTCGCTGCCCGGAATGGACGAAGGAGAGCGCGCAGGGAATCAGCTGCCCGTCGGCCACCGATCGGGTCGCATCGGTGAGGGCAAGGTGCGGTCCGTTCGGCGTCAGCCTCTCGGTGCCGCCCGGTGGCAGGAAGACGCCCCGGTCCTGCGGTCGATCGCCCTTCTCCGTCGCGGGATCGATCCCGACCAGCGAGACACGCCCATAGCCCGGGCAGGCGCCGCCGGCGAGCCGGTCGGCGAGGACGCCCCGGTTGATGAGTGTCGTGTAGAGGCCGGCGGAATGGTTGTTCTGATCGCCCTGGCCCCAGGACGGCCCGATCCGGATCGGGCCCGGCACCTGGTCGAGCGCGAGCAGCGGCACGGCAAGGCCGAGCAGGACCGCCGAACGGCCTGCGTACCGGCGCCAGCTAGACGAGATCATACTCCACCTCCGGCGTATGGACGGGTTGCTCGTGCCCGGGTTGCGAGCTGAACAGGACGAACCGCTCAAGCGCGTGCGGCCCCGAACGCAGGAGATTGTGCGCCTGCACCCATGAGGCGAGCCGCTCGGGAGGCACGGTGTCGACCCGGGCGAGCGTCACGTGCGGCTGGAACCGTCGACGTTCCGCCGGCACGCCGGCGCGCTGGACCGCGGTCTCGATCTTGGCCTGGAGATGGTCGAGCGCCGGGTCGCGATCGATGCCTGCCCAGAGCGTCGTCACGCGGCCGCCTCGTTCGAAGACGCCCGTTCCGGTGACGGAAACCGCGAGGCGCCTGCCGCGCAGCGCCGCGAGCGCATGGTCGATCTCGTCGGCGAGGGGATTGGCGACCTCGCCCAGGAAGCGGAGCGTCACGTGGTAGTTCTCCGGCGGCACCCAGCGCACGCCGTGGACGCCGTGGGCGAGGTCGGACAGGTCGTCCCGGAGCGCCTGGGGCAGCGGCAAGGCGATGAACAACCTCATGAACGAGGAGGGTGGCGCCGGGCCGCGCGGTGGTCAACCGAACCAGCCCCGGTCCTCGGGGTCCGGTGTGTCCTCTTGGACCGTTTCGCCTAAAATCGATGCAACCTGTCCGCCGCCGCGGCGGGCACGCTTGATGAAACAGGAGCGATCACCGAAATTAGCGTCGACCAGACTGGTCGCGAGACGAATGCTGCCGGCTGGGCGTCTTGCCCCGCCATCCCCGCGACCGCTTCAGAGGACCGATCCATGGCCTTCGTTCCCGACACCAGGGCAACCTCGAGGAGCTCGGCTTCCGGCTTCGCGGTGGTCGATGCCGGCCTCCGCGCCCACATGCTCCGCGTCTTCAACTGGATGACCTCCGGACTGGTGCTGACCGGCATCGTCGCCTTCGGTGTGGCTCATTCCAGCCTTCAGACCCTGTTCTATCAGCGCGTCGATCTCGGCTACGAGCAGGTCCTGCGTCCGACCCCGCTCGGCCTCGCTTCGATGGTGGCCCCGCTCGCCTTCGTCCTGGTGCTGAGTTTCGGCGTGAACCGCCTGTCCCGCACGGCTGCCCAGACACTCTACTGGGTGTTCTGCGCCACGATGGGGGCCAGCCTCACCAACATCTTCCTCGCCTACACCGACGTCTCGATCGTCCGGGTTTTCTTCATCACTGCCTCGACCTTCGCCGCGATGAGCCTCTGGGGTTATTCGACCAAGACCGACCTGACCCGGTTCGGGTCGTTCCTGGTGATGGGCCTGTTCGGCATCATCATCGCGATGGTGGCGAACATCTTCCTACACAGCCCGATGATCTATTTCGTCACCAGCGTCATCGGCGTGCTGGTGTTCACCGGTCTCACGGCGTTCGACGTCCAGCGGATCAAGTTCACCTACACGCAGTACCTGTATGCGGCGGGTCCGGACGTGGCGGCGAAGCGCTCGGTGTACGACGCGCTGATGCTCTACCTGAACTTCATCAACCTGTTCACCATGCTGCTCCAGCTGACAGGCACACGCACCAACAGCAACTGATCCGTTCATCGTCCGGATCGATCGTGCGAAAACGCCGGGACGGGAAACCTTCCCGGCGTTGTTCGTTTCGATGCTCCATGAGAGCCAGGAGATCAACCGGAATGACGACGGCCTGCCGCGTCACGGGCACCGTCATCGCACTGGTGGCGCTCGCGTCCTGCGGCAACTCCAAATCGGCGAATGACGCCAACTTCAAGGCCGCGCTCGACAAGCATTTCGCCGACCATTGTCTCTTCATCACGCCGTCGGTTGGGCTGACGGCCTATCCGGCGACGATCGACAGCGCGACCGACACCAGCCGCTTCGATGCGCTCGTGTCGGCGGGGCTGCTTACCGCGAGCCAGGCGAGCAGCGAACATCCCGGCCCGCTCGGCATCGGCACCGCCCGCACCATCACGAAGACGTATTCGCTCACCGATACCGGCCGCACCGACTTCCATGCCGGCGACGGGGGCAGCGGCGGATTCTGCGCCGGGCACTACGACGTGGCTTCGGTCGACGGCTTCACCGCGCCGACCGCGAGCGGCGGTCAGACGGTCAGCCAGGTCACGTTCACGGTCGATCCCCATTGGCAACCCTGGGTGTCGAACGGCGCCGTCCAGGACCGTTATGGCGCGCAACTCGCGACCGTCCACCGCACGCAGGATCATGCAACGCTGGTGCTGATGGGCGATGGCTGGGTGGTGCAGGACGGCGGGTCCTGAGCATCCGCCTGTCTGGCTGGTCACCAGGGTTCATCAGACCGGCCCGATCGCCTAGTCACGACGGCTCCGACGGAGTCGCGTTCAGCGACGGCCGGCCTCCTACGTCATTCGACGCATACGGAGCGAGGCGACCACTCCCCTAGGATCGCGACAGGATCGGAGGGGGATGGCATGTCCGACGTCGCGGCTCGTGGGAAAGTCCGCTCGTTCAACAGGCTGGTGAACAACCCGGTGCTGGAGGACTACTCGCTTCGGTATGCGCCGCGAAGCTTCCGCACCTGGTCCGAATACGCCGTCGCGACCGCCGCACTCGGCGGCATCGCCTACATGGCCGATCAGGCGATCGGCGGGTCGCTCGCGGTTCAGTTCGGTTTCACGAACGCGCTCTGCGGCATCCTCGCCGCTGCCGTCGTCATCTTCCTGACCGGCATCCCGATCGCGATCTACTGCGCCCGCTACAATGTCGACATCGATCTCCTCACGAGGGGCGCCGGCTTCGGGTATCTCGGCTCGACGCTCACCTCGGTGATCTACGCCTCGTTCACCTTCATCTTCTTCGCGCTCGAGGGCTCCATCATGGCCCAGGCGTGCGAGATCTTCTTCGGACTGCCGCTCTGGCTCGGCTACGCGGTGTGCTCGCTCGTGATCATCCCGCTCGTGGTGTTCGGGATGACGCTGCTCGCGAAGCTGCAGGTCTGGACCCAGCCGCTCTGGCTGCTGCTGCTGTTCACCCCGCCGGTGGCGACGCTGATCGCCGATCCGGCCACGTTCGCGCGTTGGACCGGTTTCGGCGGGGTGTCGCCCTCGGGCCCGCGTTTCTCCTGGCTGCTGTTCGGCGGAGCGGCCGGGATCGCGCTCTCGCTGATCGCGCAGATCGGCGAGCAGGCGGACTATCTCCGCTTCCTCAAGGACGAGACACCGTCGAACCGGTCCCGCTGGTGGATCGCGGTGCTGCTCGCCGGGCCCGGCTGGGTGATCCTCGGCGCCGCGAAGCAGCTGATGGGCTCGTTCTTCGCCTCCGTCGCGGTCGCGCATGGCACGCCGGCGGCGAGCGCCAACGAGCCGATCCAGATGTACATCACCGGCTACGGCTACCTTTTCGCACCGGTCGGCGCGCTCGCGATCGCGACCTTCTTCGTCCTCCTGAGCCAGGTGAAGATCAACGTCACCAACGCCTATTCCGGCTCGCTCTCCTGGTCGAACTTCTTCTCCCGCCTGACCCATGCCCATCCGGGGCGCGTGGTCTACATCTTCCTCAACGTCGGTATCTCGCTCACGATGATGGAACTCAACATGTTCCATTTCCTCGGCAAGATCCTCGGCTTCTACTCGAACGTGGCGGTCGCCTGGATCGGCGCGGTGACCGCCGACCTTGTGATCAACAAACCGATCCTGAAGCTCAGCCCGGACCACATCGAGTTCAAGCGCGCGCATCTCTACGCCTTCAACCCGGTCGGCTTCGGCTCGATGGTGTTCGCGTCGATCATCTCGATCATCGCGTTCTTCGGGTATTTCGGCGCCTACGCGCAGGCTTTCTCGGCTTTCATTGCGCTCGCGCTCGCCTTCGTCGCCTCGCCGATCGTCGCGATCATGACGCGCGGCCGCTACTATCTCGCACGCCCGCCCTTCGACGACCGCAGCGTCGGCGCCACCGTCACGTGCGTCGCCTGCAACTTCGAATACGAGCACGAGGACATGACGAGCTGCCCGTTCCACTCCGGGCATATCTGCTCGCTCTGCTGCTCGCTCGAAGGGGCCTGCCACGACATGTGCAAGCCGGCGCACGGGCTCGTTCCGGCGACCGCGGCGGGGGTCGCGTGAACGGACGGGTTCTTCCCTTGCGATGATCCGGGCGGCCGGCCCAGGGTGGCCGACCGCGAAGCTGCAACGAACCGACGTGTCGCCCAGTCTTTCTCAGCGGTGACCCCGACCGCGTCAGTCAGAGCCGAGTGGCGCCGTCGTCCCTCGGCTCTGACGAGGCGTGGCAGCCAGCGATCGGGCTTCCGGCGCGTGAGTTTGCAGAGCAATCGCGCCCAGCCGCGTGACGTCGAGCCCCAGCGCGCCTTGACGATGTCAGTCATCTGACTTCTATCGGTGGTCGGCACGGGACTGGGCGAGCCCGCACAGGATCGGCGGGAGAAGAGAGGACATGCCCGGCTCCGACGCGACGCATGGCGACTGACCCCGACGTGCCGGACCTCGGCACGCCGAGGCTCATCGGCGTCGACTGGGGCACGTCCTCCCTTCGCGCCTACCTGCTCGGCGACGGCGGCACCGTGCTCGACAGGCGTTCGGCTCCGCGCGGGATCATGGCCGTGGAGAACGACGAGTTCGCCGGTCATCTCGAAGACGTGGTGTCGCCCTGGCGCGAACACGATCTGCCGATCCTGCTCTCCGGCATGATCGGCAGCCGGCAGGGATGGCGCGAGGCGCCCTATGTTCCTTGTCCGGCGTCGCTGGCCGAGATCGCCGCCGCGATCACCCCCGCTTGCGGCGGCGTTCCGTCGATCGTTCCCGGCGTGCTCCAGGGTGGCCGGCTTCCCGGGGTCATGCGTGGCGAAGAGACGCAGATCATCGGCGCGACCGCGTCGGACGGGATGTCCGAGGGCGAACGGCGGATCGTGCTGCCGGGCACGCATTCGAAGTGGGTCGTCGTCGTGGACGGTCGGATCGAACGGTTCCGCACCTTCATGACGGGCGAGCTCTTCGCGGTGCTCGGCCGCCACTCGATCCTCGGCCGTTTCGTGCCGGTCGACCGGGAGCCGAGGCCGACCGCGTCGGAGGCCTTCGTCCGCGGCGTCGTGACCTCGCGCGAGGCGGGCGAGAGCATCGCCACCCTGCTGTTTACCGCGCGCAGTCTCGTTCTCACCGGGCAACTGGACCCGTCGGCCAGCCTCGATTATCTGTCGGGTCTGCTGATCGGGGACGAGATCCGCGCAGCCCTTGCCGAGCCGGGCGGCCCTGTCACCCTGATCGGCGAACCCGCGTTGTGTGGTCTCTATGCCGCTTCCCTCGACCTTTTCGGGACCGAGGCGACGATCATCGACGATGCGGCGCCGAACGGGCTGTGGCGGATCGCGGCCGCGTCCAATCTTGTCCATCCCGCAACCTCAGACGATTGAGATTTCTGCCGATGGAGCTCGCCCGGTTTCTCGACCGCATGCCGCTCGTCGCGATCCTGCGCGGCATCACGCCGGAACACGCGGTTCCGGTCGGCCGCGCCCTGGTCGACGCCGGCTTCGCGATCATCGAAGTACCGCTCAACTCGCCCGCGCCTCTCGACAGCATCAGCCGCCTCGCACGCGCCCTCGGCCCCGACATCCTGGTGGGCGCCGGCACGGTGCTCGCGCCGGACGCGGTCACCGAGGTCGCGGATGCCGGCGGCCGCGTCATCGTCATGCCGCACGGCGATGCCGCGGTCATCCGGGCGGCCAAGACCGCCGGACTGCTCTGCACGCCGGGGATCTCGACACCGACCGAAGGCTTCGCGGCGCTCGCCGCCGGAGCGGACGCGCTCAAGCTGTTCCCGGCCGAGATCATGGGGCCGCGTGTGCTGAGATCCATGCGCAGCGTCTTTCCCGACGGCACGCGGTTCATGCCGGTGGGTGGCATCACGCCCGAGACCATGGGGCCTTTCATCGAGGCGGGTGCCGCGGGGTTCGGCCTTGGATCCGCCCTCTACCGGCCTGGCCGGAGCGCCGAGGAGGTGGGCGTCGCCGCCCGACGCTTCGTCGCGGCCTGGCGCTCGCAGGGACCCGACAGGAAAGGCCCGGCACGATGAGGATCACCTCGCTCGCCACGTTCATCGTCCCGCCCCGCTGGGTGTTCCTCAAGATCGAGACCGATGACGGCGTCGTCGGCTGGGGCGAGCCGGTCGTCGAAGGCCGCGCGCACACCGTCGCGGCCGCGGTCGACGAGCTCGCCGACTACCTGATCGGAAAGGATCCCCGCCTGATCGAGGACCATTGGAACGTCCTCTATCGTGGCGGTTTCTATCGCGGCGGCGCGATCCACATGAGCGCGCTCGCCGGGATCGATCAGGCGCTCTGGGACATCAAGGGGCGCGCGCTCGGGGTTCCGGTCCACCAGCTGCTCGGCGGCCCGTGCCGCGACCGCATCCGCGTGTATTCCTGGATCGGCGGCGACCGGCCGGC
>CAXUBX010000080.1:0-14945 GCA_964249405.1 uncultured Acetobacteraceae bacterium
CCGCACGAGCACGTCGTCGCCCACCAGCGGCACGTATTGCGACACGCCGAAGGTGGATCGCCGGATGATCGTGGCCCCTTCGAACCCGACGGTGTACTGCTTGTCCACCGGGTCGACGCCGGCGTTGTTGAAGGTCGCGCTGATCACGATCGGCGAGGTCTTGCCCCGCATCGTGAGCGTGCCGTCGATCCGGGCTGTGCGTGGGCCGGTCGCGACGATCCGCGTCGACTTGAAGGTCGCTTCCGGGAACTTGGTCACCGCGAAGAAGCCGTCGCCCTTGAGCTGGTCGTCGAGCTTCGGGTTGGCGGTGTCCACGCTGACCAGGTTGACGGTGGCGGTGAGCGTCGTCTTCGACAGGTCCCGCGGATCGAGATCGAGGTCCGCCGTGACCCCCGGGAACTGCCCGACATAGGTCGAGAAGCCGAGATGGTTCACCGACCAGGTGACCTTCCCGTGATCCGGATCGAGCCGATAATGGCCGGGTTTGACGGCGAGCGCGTCGGCGGCGAGCGGGACGGCCGGCGGCGAGGTCGCCGTGCCCGCGGCCTGCGCCGGCCCCTGCGTCGTCGTCACCGAAGGCGGGGTCGAGGCGGTGCCGGTGCCGCTGCCGTTGGAGCCGGGCGTTGCCGGGGCGGCGGGCGCGGTGTTCGCCGGCGCCCCCGCCTGTGTTGCCCCCGCCTGTGTTGTCCCCGCCTGGGGCGTCGCCTGGGTGCCTGCGACCGTGTTTCCCGGGCCGGCGTCGCCTGACCCCGCCGGACCCGGACTTCCGGAGGTGGCCTGCGCCTGGGCGAGGGGAGCGGCCCCGGAGAACAGCGAGGCGAGGGTGAACGCGAGGAGAGCGGTGGGTCGGTTCACGCAGGGACACTCCTTCGTGGCGCGCCGTCATGCCAGGGGGCGACGCGCGCGGGCGCGCCGGGTTGCCGACATGGGGCGGGACGCCGGGATATCATCGGCCGGGATCCCGACCTACTGGGCCGCGGCACTCGCCTCGGATCGTGTCGCCCCGACCCGGCTCGCGAGCGACGCTGCCATGAAATCGTCGAGATCGCCGTCGAGCACCGCATCGGGACTGCCGCGCTCCACGCCGGTCCGGAGATCCTTCACGAGCTGGTAGGGCGCCAGCACGTAGGAGCGGATCTGGTGGCCCCAGCCGATCTCGGTCTTTGCGGCCTCGTCGGCGGCGGCGGCTTCCTCGCGCTTGCGCAGCTCGGCCTCGTAGAGGCGGGCCTTCAGCATGGTCATCGCCGTCGCCCGGTTCCGGTGCTGCGAGCGGTCGGTCTGGCAGGCGACGATGATGCCGGACGGGAGGTGGGTGATCCGGATCGCGCTCTCCGTCTTGTTCACGTGCTGGCCGCCCGCCCCGGACGCCCGGAAGGTGTCGACCTTGAGATCGGCCTCGTTGACCTCGATCTCGATGCTGTCGTCCACCACCGGATAGACCCAGACCGACGCGAACGAGGTCTGTCGGCGCGCCGCGGCATCGAACGGCGAGATCCGTACCAGCCGGTGCACCCCCGCCTCGGTCTTGAGCCAGCCATAGGCGTTCGGCCCGGTGACCTGCAGCGTCGCCGACTTGAGTCCGGCCTGTTCGCCTTCGGACGTCTCCATGATCTCGACGCGATAGCCGTGCTGCTCGGCCCAGCGGGAATACATGCGGAGCAGCATCTCGGCCCAGTCCTGGGCCTCGGTGCCGCCGGCACCGGCGTTGACCTCGAGGAAGCAGTCGTTGGTGTCGGCCTCGCCGGACAGCAGGCTCTCGATCTCGCGCCGCTTGGCCTCCTCGGCGAGCCGGCGCAGCGACGCCAGCCCGTCGGCGACCATCAGGTCCTCGTTCTCGGCCTCGGCGAGCGCCACGAGCTCGACCGTGTCGCCGAGCTCGCGCTCGATCGCGCGAACCCCGTCGATCCCGGCCGCGAGCCGGTTCCGTTCGCGCATCACGCTCTGTGCGGCCCCGGCATTCGACCAGAGAGCCGGGTCCTCGGCGCGGTTGTTCAGCTCGTCGAGGCGGAGGAGGGCGGCATCCCAGTCAAAGATGCCTCCTCAGCAGTGCCACCGACTGCTTGATCTGGTCGTGCAGGGCGTCCGTCTCGGCCGACATGGTCCGGTATCCGGTGAGGGTGCGTGTGGGACAGGGCGGCCGGGCTAATACAGTCCGCCGACCCCGATGTCACTCCCGCCTGACCCGGCCGGGGTGGCGGGCGCCTGATGCAGGGTTCCGGGCGAGCCGGCGCCGGGAGCCGCTGCACTGGCCTGGGCCGCTTCCGCCGTCCCGTCCTCCGGCGGCGGGATCGCGGCGTCGAGCTCGCTTCCGGTGTCCTCCGGACCGAGCGTCGTGTCGCTTGCGCCGGCGACGGCGCCGAGGCCCGTGCTCTGCCCCGGCACCTGACCGTCCTTGAACGCATCGACCGCGACGCCCATCCCGGTGTTGTAGCTGACCAGCGTGACGCCTTGCGTCGGCCGGAACTGCAGCACCGGGCTCGAGCCGAGCGCCTCCTTCATGAAGGTGTTCCAGATCGGCCCCGCGACGGCGCCGCCGGTCTCCTTGTCGCCGAGCGAAGCCGGCTGGTCGAAGCCGACCCAGACCGCGGTGACGAGGTTCGGCGTGAAGCCGACGAACCAGGCGTCGTTGAAATCCTGGCTGGTCCCGGTCTTGCCGGCGATCGGCCGGTCGATGCCGGCCCCGGCCGGCGTGCCGGTGCCCCGCTTGACCACGTCCTCCATCATCGTCAGCACCTGGAAGGCGCTGTCCGGATCGGCGACCTCCGGACGGTTGTCCACCAGACCGGGGGGCGCGTCGGCCGGCTCGTCGGGCGCCAGCGTGGTGCCGGACGGGGTCCAGAGCACCTTGCCGTCACGGTCTTGCACGCTGTCGATCAGCGACGGCAGCACGAGGTGACCGCCTTCGGCGATGGTCGCGTAGGCCCCGGCCTCCCGGAGCACCGTGGTGTCGATCGCACCGAGCGCCGAAGGCAGGTATTTCGGGACGGTGTCGGTCTCGTGCATGGCGATCGCGAGATCGGCGACGCTGGTCATGCCGATATGCGCCGCGAGCCGGATCGTCACGAGATTGAGGCTTTCCCGCAGCGCGTCGTGCAGCGTGGTCATGCCGTTGTAGTCCATCTCGTAGTTCTCGGGACGCCAGTTCCCCATCGCGAACGGCCCGTCCAGGAACTCCTGGCTCGGCGAGATCCCCTTCATCATCGCGGCGAGATAGACGATCGGCTTGAACGACGAGCCGGGCTGCCGCTCGGCCTGGGTCGCGCGGTTGAACTGGCTGTTCTGGTACGACCAGCCGCCGACCAGCGCGAGCACCCGGCCCGAGGTCGGGTCGAGCGACACCAGGGCGCCCTCAACCTTCGGCACCTGGCGGAGCGCCATGTGCTCGCGCGGGCTGCCGCGGTCGAGCAGCTCGACCTCGACGACGTCGCCCGGCCGCACGACGTCCGCCATCCGGCGCGGTGCGCCCCGGGCGGTGCGCGCCCAAGACGCGTCCGACCAGTCCATCGTCGAGACGTGCGACGCCGCGGGAGGTCCGAGCGCGTCGCCGGGCTCGTCGAGCCAGCCGATGCGCGCGCTGTCGGCGGTCTCGCCGAGCACCACGCCGAGCGTCCAGTCCGGCAGCATGCCGGGCGGCCGTTTCACGTCGGTGAGCGCGCGCGCCCATGCGTCGCCCTCGATCTCGCCCCGGCGGCCGGTGTCGAGCGCGAGATGGGCGACCGGCCCGCGCCACAGCCCGTGCGTACGCTCGTAGGCGAGCAGCCCGGCGCGGAGCGCGTCGGTCGCCTCGCCCTGCAGCTTGGGGTCGAGACTGGTCTGCACGGTCAGCCCGCCCTGATCGACTTCGTCGGCCCCGAAGCGGGCGACCAGTTCGCGCTTGACCTCGTCGGTGAACCAGTCGGTGCCGGCAACCAGCGGGGTCCGGTGCTGCCCGCTCGGGACGAGCGGCTCGGCCTTGGCGGCGCGCGCCTGCTCGGCGGTGATCGCGCGGGTGTCGACCATGCGGTCGATCACCCAGTTGCGCCGGGCCAGGGCGGCCTCGGGGAAGCGGTAGGGATTGTAGTTGTTGGGCCCCTTCGGCAGGGCGCCGAGAAACGCGGCTTCCGAGATCGTGAGCTGGTCGAGCGGCTTGTCGAAATAGGTCTGCGCCGCCGCGGCGATCCCGTAGGAGCCGAGGCCGAGATAGATCTCGTTGAGGTAGATCTCGAGGATCTTCTCCTTCGACAGCGTGCGCTCCATGCGCATCGCCAGGATCGCTTCCTTGATCTTCATCTGGAACGTCGAGACGTTCCCGAGGATCATGTTCTTCGCGACCTGCTGGGTGATCGTGGACGCGCCGATCGGGCGGCGTCCGGTGTGCAGGTTCTGCAGATCGGTGACCGCGGCACGCGCGATCGCGAGCGGATCGACCCCGTTGTGGGTCCAGAAATTCTGGTCCTCGGCCGCGATGAAGGCGTTTTTCACCACGTCGGGGATCGCGGCATACGGGACGAAGATCCGCCGCTCGGTCGCGAGCTCGTCGATCAAAGTGTCGTCCGCGTTGTAGACGCGGCTCATCAGCGGCGGATGGTAGTCCTGGAGGCCCGCCACGGTCGGGAGGTCGGCCGAGAAATGTTCCCAGGCGCGCCAGGCGACGAGGCCCGCAACCGCGACCAGCAGCACCGAGAGGCCGAGCGTCGCGCCCAGGATCCGACGCACCCAGGCATAGCGCGGTCGCCGCGGCTCGGGACCGCGTCGACCGCCACCGCCACCACGCGGCCGTCCCGAAGGACGGTTCGGCGGAGGTGCGTCGTCCGGCAGGAGCCGCTCGCCGGCGCGGAGGGGACGGTTCATGCTCGGAGGCTTACACCGGAACGCCGCGATGATGTGAACGCTTCGGCGGAGGTCGCCCCGAGCAAGGCTCAGCTCGCCAGCCGGGTCATTCCCTCGCTCCGGGTGAAGAAGTCGTCGACCGCCCCCTGGAGCGCCAGCGTGATCCGGTCGCGATGCCGCCGGGTGCGGAGCAGCGCCTCGTCTTCCGGGTTCGACATGAAGCCCATCTCGACCAGCACGCTCGGGATCGAGGGCGATTTCAGCACCACGAAGGCGGCGTGCCGGCTCGGGTTCGGCAGCAGGCCGGTCTCGCTCCCGAGCGAGCGGACCACCTCGCCCGCCATCCGCGTCGACCCGACCCGTGTCTCTTCCTCGACGAGGTCGGCGAGGATGCGCTGCACCTCGGGCGACGTCGACCTGAACCGGGGGCCGGCGAAGCGATCCGCGCTGTTCTCGCGACGGGCGAGGGCGGCGGTCTGGGCGTCCGATGCCGTGGTCGAGAGCGTGTAGACGCTGGCCCCGCGGATCGCGTGCGAGGAGGCGATCGCGTCGGCATGCATCGAGACGAACAGCGCAGCCCCGTGCCGCTCGGCGATCGCCACCCGGTCTTCCAGGGGGATGAAATGGTCGTCGTCCCGCGTCAGGACGCAGCGTTGCCGTCCGGCCGAGACGAGGCGCGCGTGCAGCTCGGTCGCCGCGGCGATCGCGATGTGCTTCTCGTAGGTGCCGGCGGTGCCGATCGCACCGGGATCCTTGCCGCCGTGCCCGGGGTCGAGGATCACGAGCGGCCTCGGGGGCGCCACCCGGCGGAGCACCGGAGGCGCGGCGAGCGCGCCGCGGCGATGCCTCTCGTGCGCGAGCGCCTGACCGACCGCCAGGAGCGGTGAGGAGGCCGTCGCGGCGAGCAGGCCGCGCCGCGTGATCCGGAGCTCGGAAGCCATGGCGGGTTTCTAACAAGCGACGAACGGCCCGGGGCGTCCCGTCCGCATCGGCCCGGCGATTGCCGTACGTCTGTGGCTGGCGGGACACGGCCAGTCGCCTTGCGAGGGCGGCCGGAATTCGCCATCTTCCGATGCAGTGCATCGTTGCTGGAGCCCCGTGCGCCGGACCCGCCTGTTCGAACGTGCGGGATTGGCCTCGGACCTGGCAGCTTACGGTGGAGCGTCCCGATCTCAGCGGTCGGGCGTCCCGCGATCTAGAACATGCCGGACGCCGGGTCAGACGGTGCGGCCAGGACCACCATGACAGCGACCGATCCCCGGCCCCTGACGAACTCCCCGAGCCGCCTCCCGCGGTCTTGCGGGGTGTCGGGGCCGATCGCGTCGGCCATCCCTTTCCCCCCATCGCGCGCCGCGACCGCGCGTCCGGGCGCCGCCACGATCGTGGCCGCGCCGGCGCTGTCGGCGGCCGACCGGAGTTCACGCCTCGATGACGAAGCGCATGTTGATCGATACCAGCCACGCGGAAGAGACCCGCGTGGTCGTGCTCGAGGGTAATCGCCTCGAAGACTACGACGTCGAGACGGCGACGAAGAAGCAGCTCAAGGGCAACATCTACCTCGCCAAGATCGTCCGGGTCGAGCCGTCGCTCCAGGCCGCCTTCGTCGAGTATGGTGGCAACCGGCACGGCTTCCTCGCCTTCGGCGAGATCCACCCCGACTACTACCAGATCCCCGTCGCCGATCGGCAGCGACTGCTCCAGATGCAGGAGGAGGAGGCCGAGGCCGAGCGGATCGAGGAGGACCGTCAGCGCGAGCAGGAACCCGCCGCCGCCACGATCGAGGACGAGGTCGTCGACGCCGAAACGGCCACCGATGCGGAGGGCTTCGACGGCGAGACCGATCCCGGGTCGGGCGAAACCGCGGCGGACCAGGCGGAAGCAGCACCTCCCGAGACGGTTGGCGGCGAGCAGGCCGGCGACGACGGCGGCGGCGACGAGCGCGATCAGCGCCGGACCTCCCAGCGGCTGCTTCGCCATTACAAGATCCAGGAGGTGATCCGGCGCCGGCAGATCATCCTGGTCCAGGTCGTCAAGGAGGAGCGCGGCTCGAAGGGGGCGGCGCTGACCACCTACATCTCGCTTGCCGGGCGCTATTCGGTGCTGATGCCGAACTCGCCACGTGGCGGCGGAGTGTCGCGCAAGATCACCGCGGCCGCCGATCGCAAGCGCCTGAAGGAGATCACCGCCGAGCTCGCGATCCCTCGCGGCATGGCGATGATCGTCCGCACCGCCGGCGCCCAGCGCCCGAAGGCGGAGATCATGCGCGACGGCGAGTACCTCCTGCAGCTCTGGGACGACGTCCGCGACACCACGATGCGTTCGGTGGCGCCGGCCCTGATCCACGAGGAGGCAAGCCTCATCAAGCGGGTGATCCGCGACGTCTATTCCCGCGATGTCGACGAGATCCTGGTGGACGGCGAGGAGGGCTGGCGGGCCGCCCGCTCCTTCATGCGGATGCTGATGCCGCCGGATGCGAAGAAGGTTCAGCTCTGGCGGGAGAACCAGCCGCTGTTCGCCAAGGCCGGCGTCGAGGGCATGCTGGACGGCATGCTGCATCCGAGCGTGCAGCTCCGCTCCGGCGGCACCCTGGTGATCAATCAGGCCGAGGCGCTGGTCGCGATCGACGTGAACTCGGGCCGGTCGACGCGGGAGCGCGGGATCGAGGAGACGGCTCTCCGGACCAATCTCGAGGCCGCCGACGAGGTCGCCCGACAGCTCCGGCTCCGGGATCTCGCCGGGCTGATCGTGATCGACTTCATCGACATGGAAAGCCGCCGCCACAACGCGATGGTGGAGCGGCGCCTCAAGGACGCGCTGCGTCAGGACCGGGCACGGATCCAGGTGGGCTCGATCAGTCCGTTCGGCCTGCTGGAGATGAGCCGCCAACGACTCCGGCCGTCGCTTGCCGAGAGTTCGTTCTCGCCCTGCGCGCACTGTCTCGGCACCGGGCTGCAGCGGTCGACCGAGAGCGCCAGCCTTCACGTGCTCCGGGCGATCGAGGCCGCCGGTGCGGCGCGCGACACCGCTGAGCTCACCGTCCACGTCGCGACCGAGGTGGCGCTCTACGTGCTGAACCAGAAGCGGGACTGGCTCACGGAGATCGAGCGGCGGTGCGCGATGTCGGTGGCCTTCGCGCTGGACGAGACGCTGAGCGGGGCGGCGTTCCGCCTGGTGAAGGCCCGGGTCCGCTCACCCGACGAGGTGCCGCCGCCGGTGCCGGCCCGGCCGGTCGCCGTCACCGAGGCGGAGATCGCCGAGGACGAGGCGGTCGTCGACCATGACGACGTGGAGGACGCGACCCCGCCTGTCGCGGCCGAGGCGGACGCGGACGGGGAGCTCAGCGGGGCGGCCGGTGACGGCGAAGGCGACAAGCGCCGACGGCGGCGCCGGCGGCGGCGGCGCGGCGGCCGGCCGGGCGACGAACAGGCAGCCGGCGAGGCCGGAATGGCCGCCGGCGACGACGAGGATGCGGCCGAGGACGATGGAGCGCCCGGACCGGACGAGGTGACCCCCGACGAGGCGGTGATGCCCGTCGTGGTAAGCGGCGAGCCGATGGTCGAGCAGACGCTCGGGGTCGACACGCCGGAGCTGGCGCCGGACGCCGCCGACGAACCGGCGCGACCCCGTCGGGGACGTCGCGGCGGGGTGCGGCGGCGTCGGCAGGGCGAGGAGGGTGCGGCCACGGCGGCCGAGCCCGCTCCGGCGCCCTATGTCGGGCCGACACCCGCCGATCCGTTCAATGGCGCCTACGACATCTTCGAGGCGCTGGAGCGGAGCGCCGAAGGCGAGGTCGTGAACCCGGCCGCCTCGGTGGCGCTGCTTGCGACCACGCAGCCGTCGGTTCCCGCGCCGGAACCGGCTCCCGCCACCGTCCCGGAAGGTCCGGAAGCGGTCGCGTCCGAACCCGCGGCCGAGCCTGAGCCGGAACCCGCCCCTGCGATCCAGCCGATCCTGGTCGGCGCGGAGCAGGCGCCTCCGGCCCGACGAGGCTGGTGGCGGCGCTGACCGGACGCCGTTGATCCGGGGCCGAGCGCCTATGCTGGCCAGACCTCGTCCAGACGGTCGGCGTAGAAGTTGATCGACGCGCGGTAGGTGGCGACGGACAGGTCGCCCGTCGGCGCGGCCAGCAGGTGGAGCAGCAAGGAGACGGCCTCGCGATCGCGTCCCCGATTGTGGAGCGCCATCGCGAGAAAGGCGCCGAGCGCGCGATGGCCCGGAAACCGGCCGACGGCGTCCTCGAGGATCCGGACCGCCTCGGCGTGCCGGCCGAGGACGCGCAGGCTGCTTCCGAGGCCGAGATGCGCGGCCGCCTCCTCGTCAGGATCGGCGAGCCCGAGCGCGATCGCACGCTCGTAGAACGGGATCGCCGCCGCCTCGCGTCCGACGCGGTCGTGCGCCGCAGCCGCCCGGAACTGGACCGAGGCGTCGTCCGGATGATCGGCCGCGTGCCGCAGGGCGACCCGGAGTGCCGCGTCCGCTTCGATGTCCATCGTGCCGCTCCCTCGGGTAGCCACGAGAAGCTCCGGCTGCCCGGGAGGCAACGCTTTTCGGGTCCCGCGGGGGCGATCGCCTCCGGGGCTTGCCGCAAGTTCGGCCGCGGGTCGCGGCGGACCCGGTGCCTTGCCCGCCGCCGGGCTTTGAATTGACGCAAGAGGACGCAGTTCATACCAAGCTGCTCGCACCGCCGGGCCGGCCCGTATTCGCCGGGCAGCAGAGGGCAACTGATGACGCGTCCGAACGACACCTCCCGCTACCGTCCGGCCACCGTCCTGGTCCATGGCGGTCTGGATCGTACGCCGCATGGCGAGACGAGCGAGGCGGTGTTCCTGACGTCGGGCTTCGTCTACGACGACGCGGCCCAGGCCGAGGCGACCTTCCGGGGCGAGGCCACCCACTATCAGTATTCCCGGTTCGGGAACCCGACGGTCGCCGCGTTCGAGAACCGGCTCGCCGCTCTCGAGGGCGCCGAAGCCTGCCGCGCCACCGCGACCGGCATGGCCGCCGTGCACGCGACGCTGCTCTCCCATCTCCGGACCGGCGACCGCGTGGTCGCGTCCCGCGCCCTGTTCGGGTCCTGCTTCTGGATCGTGAACGACCTGCTGCCGCGCTACGGGATCGAGCGCGAGTTCGTGGACGGCAGCGATCTCGCCCAGTGGCGGACGGCGCTGGCGCGGCCGGCTACGATGGTGCTGCTGGAAACGCCGTCTAACCCGATGCTGGACCTGGTCGACCTTCGGGCCGTGGTCCAGCTCGCCCATGCGGCGGGCGCGTTGGTCGCGGTCGACAACGTCTTCGCGACCCCGCTCCTGCAACGCCCGCTGGCGCTCGGCGCCGACATCGTCGTCTATTCGGCGACCAAGCACATCGATGGCCAGGGGCGTGTCCTCGGCGGCGCGGTGCTCGGGCGTCGCGAGTGGGTCGAGAACACGCTCCAGCCCTTTCTCCGAAACACCGGACCCGCGCTCTCGCCGTTCAACGCCTGGACCCTGCTCAAGGGGCTGGAGACGATGGCGCTCCGGATCGAACGGTCCGAGCAGACGGCGCTCGTGGTTGCCGCCCATCTCGCGGGCCGCACGGGGATCGTGCGCGTGCTCCATCCCTGGCGTGCCGACCACCCGCAGCACGCGCTGGCGCGGGACCAGATGACCGGCGGCGGGACCCTCGTGACCTTCGAGGTCGAGGGCGGCAAGCCGGGCGCGTTCCGCTTCCTCGATGCGCTCCGGCTGATCGCCGTCTCGAACAATCTCGGCGACGCCAAGTCGCTCGCGACGCACCCCGCGACGACGACGCACATGAAGATCGGCCCCGAGGCGCGATCCCGTCTCGGCATCGGGGACGGCGTGATCCGGCTGTCCGTCGGCCTCGAGGACCCGGCGGACCTGACCGCCGATCTGGAGCTCGCCTTGCGAGCGATCGACCCTGCGGAACGGGCGGACAGCGGCGGCGCTTGAGGCGTTCGTCGACGGGAGAGTTGGAGGTGCTCGTGGGCGAGGCAGGAGGGGCCGGAACCGACATGGCCTGGAGTGCCGTGACGCGCGAGATCCGCGTCTCCGTCCGCTCGTTCTTCCTGGAGGACCAGTCCCATCCGGAAGAGCGCCAGTATGTCTGGGCCTACCGGATCCGGATCGAGAACGGCGGCGCCGAAACGGTGCAGCTCCTCCGCCGCACCTGGCTGATCACCGACGCGCACGGACGGACGCAGCGGATCGATGCCGACGGCGTGGTCGGCGAGCAGCCCGTGCTCGATCCGGGCAAGTGCTTCGAATACACCTCGGGAACCCCGCTCGAGACCCCGACCGGGTTCATGCGCGGCGCCTACCACATGGTGGCCACCGCGTCGGGCGAGGCGTTCGACGTCGCGATTCCGGATTTCAGCCTCGACAGTCCGCACCAGTCGAGCCTCGTCCACTGATCGAGGTATCCCGGACGAGCCGTCCGGGCGTCCGACGTGCGTCAACGTTCCGGTAGCGTTTATCCGCGATAAGGCTGCGTTCTCTGGACGCCGTTCATGCCGCTCGATGACGTTCCGGTTCCGCGCTGCCGTCGCTCCTGTCCCGTCCGTCCTGCTCCGACCCTGACCGCCGGCGCGAGCTTCGCGCTTCTCGGCCTGATCAGCGTCATCCTCGCGCGCTTCGGTCATCCGACCGCCGCGTTCTGGCCCGCCGACGGCGTCGCGCTGTCGCTTCTGCTCGCCCATCGGGGATGGCGCGCGCCGCTCCGCATCCTTGCCTCCCTGGCCGTCGCGATCTTCGCCGCCGACCTCCTGACCCGACATCCGGTGCGTGTCTCGCTCGTGTTCGCGGTCGCCAACCTCGCCGAGACCGCGATCGCCCGCCTGATCCTCCGGCCGCTCGGTCGCATGCCCGACCTTCTTCAGCCCGCGTCCCTCCAGCCCTTCCTTCTCGCGGTGCTGCTCGGGCCCGCAATCGGCGCCGGCCTCGCGGGATCGGTCTCGGGTTCGGCCGCGGTGTCCGCGACCTGGTTCGCCTCCCATGCGCTCGGGCTCGCGATCGTGACCCCGGTCGCGCTCGACACGATGCGGCGCCGCATCGGCGCCGTGCTCCGGCGTGTCCGCCGGCGACGCGCGGCGGCGGCCTCGTTCCTCGCCTTCTCGGTCGCGGTCGGCCTGGTGTTCGCGCAGACCCGCTACCCGCTCCTGTTCGCATTGCCACTCCTCCTGGTGGCACTTCCGGCCCGTCTCGGTCGTGGTTCCGCCACCACGGCCGTGCTGCCGGTGGCGCTGATCGGCGGCATCGCGACCCTCGCGGGGCACGGACCGGTCTGCCTGGACGCGTCGGTTCCCGAGAACGAGCGGATCATCGTGCTGCAGGTCTTCGTCGCGGCCGCCCTGGCGACGCTCGCCGGTACCGAGCGCCTCAGCCGCGAGCGGGTCTCTGCCGAGGTGACGCGCGAGGCCGAGCGGACCCGCGTTCGCGAGAGCGAGGCACGCTATCGGCTTCTCGCCGACCACGCCGTCGACCTGGTGGCGCGCGCCGACGTGTCGGGACGGCTCGCCTACGTGTCGCCCTCCTCGCTCCGGTCCTGCCTCATGCCTTCCGAGCATCTTCTCGGGAGGGATCTGCTCGAGCTCGTCCATCCGGAGGATCGCGAAGCCGTCGCTGCCGTCCGCGAGCGTCTGCGCTCCGGGGCGGACGCGGAGGCGGAGGTCCTGTTCCGGGTTCCCCGCGCCGATGGCCGGACCGTGTGGATGGAAGCCCTGCTCCGGACCGTGCGCGATCCGGCGACCGGGCGGTTCGACGGCTTCGTCTGGGTGGGGCGGGACGCGACCGAGCGCTGCCGGCTCGATGCCGAGCGCAAGCTGCGCGCGCGCGATCTCGAAGTCGCCAATCTCCAGCTCGAGCGGCTGATGCGCCATCTCGCGGAGGCGCGCGACCTGGCGGAGCACGCGAGCCAGGCGAAATCACGTTTCCTGGCCAACATGAGCCATGAGCTCCGCACCCCGCTCAACGGCCTGCTCGGCCATAGCGAGATGCTGCGTCTCGATGGCGGCCTCTCCCCGGATCAGGAGGCGCGGGTCGAGGCGATGCGGGCGGCCGGGGCGCATCTGCTCGGCATGATCAACGCGGTGCTCGACCTGTCGACGATCGAGGCGGACCGGATGGAATGCCGGCCGACCGCCGTCGATCTTGCCGGGGAAGCGTGGAAATGCCTCGAACTGGTCCGGCCCGCCGCAGAGGCGAAATCGCTGGCGCTTCGGCTCGACCACGATCGATCGGCGTCGCTCCGCGTGGTCGCCGACCCGCTTCGCCTGCGGCAGGTCATGCTGAACCTCCTCGGCAACGCGGTGAAGTTCACCGCGACCGGCGGCGTCGCGGTCCGGATCGGGATGGCCGACCCCGGGCGGGTTCGCCTGCTGGTGATCGACAGCGGCCCCGGCATCCCGCCCGGTCGGCGGTCGCGGCTGTTCGGGGAGTTCGATCGGCTCGACATCGAGCGGCACACCGACGTCGAGGGCGCCGGCCTCGGGCTCTCGCTTTCGGCGCGGCTCCTGTCGCTGATGGGTGGCACGATCGGCCACGAGGACGGCGAAGACGGCGGGAGCGTGTTCTGGATCGAGCTTCCCGCGGAACCGGACACCGAGCAGGCGGCCCCGGTCGAGGCGCCGGCGCAATCGTCCGACCCCTCCGGTCCGCGGCCGGCCACGCCCCGCCCGCTTCGTGTACTCGTGGTGGACGACGTCGCCACGAACCGTGAGGTGGCACGATGCTTTCTCCGCTCCGGGGGACACCACCCGGTCGCGGTCGGGAGCGGTCGGGAGGCGATCGAGGCGCTCTCCACCGACGGGCACGGGTTCGACGTCGTGCTGATGGACGCCCGCATGCCGGAGATGGACGGGCTCGAGACCACGCGTCGCGTCCGTGCGCTTCCCGGTCCGGTCCGCGACATCCCGATCATCGCCCTCACCGCGCTCGTCTTCGCCGAGCAGGTCGCGGAGTGCCGGTCCGCCGGGATGGACCTCCATCTCGCCAAGCCGGTGACGCGGGACGCGATGCTGGACGCGGTCGAGCGGGTCCGGCGCGGCGGATCGCCGCACCCTGCAATGGAACCCGAGCCGGCTTCCCCCCCACCGGCGGTGTTCGATCCGGTCGAATTCGAGCGGGTCGCCTCGTTCCTCGACCCCGAGGCCGTCTCGTCCTGCCTGGCGGTGCTGGCCGGGCGAAGCCGGGATCTCCTGGGTGCGATCGGTTCGCGGGACGTGCCGGCGGAGGAGCTGCGGGAGGCGGCCCACGCGCTCGCCGGGAGCGCGGGGACCTTCGGCTTCACCCGTCTCGCCGGGACCGCGCGCGATTTCGAGCGCGCGTGCCGCGACCGGACACGCCAAGGAACCCCGGGCGCGGCGGAGGCGGCCGCGCTGGTCTCGTCGCTCCGTGAGGCCGCCCCGGAGTTCGACCGGCTGCTCGCGCCCCGTCCGGACGGCGCCTCGCAACCGGCAGAGACCGCTCCCACTTCCTGAGCGCGCTCGTGACCCCTAAGAACGGGCCGACCGACGGGACAGGCTCGTGGATACGCAGATTCCGAACTCCAGGACCACGACCGAACGCGATCGCGTCAAGCCCTCGCGGGACGATGCCGAGGAGGCGGTCCGCACGCTGATCCGCTGGGCCGGCGACGATCCCGCCCGCGAAGGGCTGCGTGACACCCCGGCACGTGTCGCCCGCTCCTACGAGGAGTTCTTCGGCGGCTACGACGAGGATCCACGCCTGATCCTGGCCCGAACGTTCGAGGAGGTGGACGGCTACGACGAGATCGTGCTGCTTCGCGACATCCGGGTGGAAAGCCACTGCGAACACCACATGGTGCCGATCGTCGGTCGCGCGCACGTGGCCTACCTGCCGAAGCGCCGCGTGGTCGGGATCAGCAAGCTTGCCCGCGTGGTCGAGGCGTTCTCCCGTCGGCTGCAGATCCAGGAGAAGCTGACGGTCCAGATCGCCGAGGCGATCGAGGACGTCCTCCAGCCCTACGGCGTCGCCGTGATCATCGAGGCGGGGCACCAATGCATGACCACCCGCGGCGTCCACAAGCCGGGTGTCTCGATGGTCACCAGCCGCATGCTGGGCGCTTTCCGCACGCAGCCGGACACGAGACGCGAGCTGCTCGGCCTGATCGGTTCCCGC
>CAXUBX010000081.1:0-14227 GCA_964249405.1 uncultured Acetobacteraceae bacterium
CGTGGACGGCCTGCGCGAGCAGGCGGCCCGGTCGTCCGGTGGCGTGGAGATCGTCAGGGTGCTGGAGGACGGCCCGTTCGTGGTGGCGCACGGCCGGGACGGTGGGGACGACGCAGGCACGGTGTTCTTCGCCGTGTTCCGGTTCGAAGGCGGCTTTCTCGTCGAGCATTGGCGTTTCGCAGCACCTGGCGCTCCTCCCAACGAGAGCGGGCACACTCAGACCGACGGGCCGACCGAGCCCGGCCGCGGGCAGGACACGGACAGAGCCAAGGCCGTCGTGCGGGACTACTACGAGACCGTGCACGTCGGCGGACGGCATGACCGGATCGGTCACTTCATGTCGGGCGACCTCCAGATCCGCCACGAGCCCGGCGTCCGGGACGGAGTCGCGGCCTTCGAGCAGGACCTCGCCGTGCTGACCCGGTCGAGGACGATCGACGAGATCGTGCTGCTCGCGGGCCAGGGCGATCTCGTGTTCATCGCTGCCAAGGGAACGCATGAGGGCAGACCCTGTGCCTACATCGATCTCTACCGCGTCGAAGCCGGCAAGCTCGTCGAGCACTGGGGCTTTCCGCAAGCGATCCCGCCGCAGGAAGGGTCGGAGCACGCCAACGGGTTGCTCTGAGTCACCCGGACAACCTGTCGGTCCGGAGGTCCAGGCGCCCAGCGCCTGGCGGGGCCCGGGGCAGAGCCCCGGATCGCTCTCCGGCGTGGTCGCGTCTATCCGATCAGGGCTGGACCGCTTACGCTCCAGAACACTCGGACACCGCGACAGAGAGCCCTTGATGACATTCCGCTTGAGGTCGTCGATCCTCACGGCTGCCCTGTTCCTCGCGCACGACATCCATGCGCGCGCCTCGAGCGCAGTCACGATGGGCGCCTGCTACGCGGCCGCCGCAGCGACGCGGAACGACACTCTCGGCATGCCTCAGCAGGCGGAAGTGACGCCGGACGGTCGCACCGTCGTGTATCTCCGCAGCGGGCCGCGCGACACCCGACTTGGATTTTTCGCCTACGACATCGCTTCGCGCGTGGAACGCGAGCTGGCCGCCCCGGAACAGGCCGAGCACCTCTCGACGGAGGAGAAGGCGCGACGCGAGCGCGCGCGCATGACGCTGTCGGGGATCACGGACTACGAGATGTCGCAGGACGGCACGGCCGCTCTCGTCAGTCAGGGAGACCGTCTCGCGATGGTCTCGCTCGCGGACGGTCGCTCGCGTCCGGTGCCGGGCACGGGCTGGATCGCGCCGCACCTGTCGCCGGACGGGCGCTTCGTCGCCGCCGTGCGCGACGACGACCTCCATGTGGTCGAGCTCGGAACCGGTGCCGATCTCCAGCTCACCCGTGGCGGCACCGAGACGCTGACACACGGCCTGCCCGAGTTCGTCGCCTCGGAGGAGCTCGACCGAGAGGACGGCGCCTGGTGGTCGCCCGACAGTCGCACGCTCCTCTACGAGGAAAGCGACACGAGCGGCGTGCAGCCGCACTGGATCGCGGATCCCGCCCATCCCGAGCGCATGCCGACCGAGTTCCGCTATCCGAGGGCAGGGACCGCGAACGCCCGCGTCCGCCTCGGGCTGGTCTCGCGATCGGGCGGCCGGACGCGCTGGGTGGACTGGGACAGTGCGGCCTTCCCCTATCTCGTGCGCGTGGTCTGGCCTCGGGGTGGCGGGCGGCTCACGCTGGTCGTGCAGAACCGCGCCGAGACCGAGCAGCGGCTGATCGTCGTCGAACCTGCGACGGGACACGCGACCACGCTGCTGCGCGAGACCGATCCCGCCTGGGTTCTGACCTCACCAGGGTTGAACTGGCATTCGTCGCCGCTGCCTCGCTGGTTGCCCGACGGCTCGGGCTTCTTCTGGGCCACCGATCGCACCGGACCCTGGCGGCTCGAGCTGCATCGAGCCGATGGCACGCTCGACCACGTCCTGACGCCGCCCGACCTGTCGTTCCTGTCGCTCGACGACGTGGATGTCCCGCGCGGAACGGTGACCGTGCTCGCGGCGCCGAACTCGATGGGGTCCGCCGTCTATCGTCTTCCGATCCACGGCGGCGCGCCGCTCGCGATCGCCGCCGAACCGGGAGAGCACGCGGCGCGGTTCACGGACGGCAACCACGGCCTGTTCGTCGACGCGATGCAGGGCGCCGACGGTCGCGCGGCGACGGTTGTCCGGCGAGCGGATGACGGTCGCATCACGGCGACCCTGCCGGATCACGCGGAAGCCGCGCCGCCGGTCCGGGTCGAGTACACCGAGGTGGGGCCGGACAGGTTCGACGCCTCCATCCAGCGCCCGCTCCAGATGACGTCCGGTCATCGCTATCCCGTGATCCTCTCGGTCTACGGTGGACCCGGCGTCAAGGTCGTCACCCGGACGCCGCGGCGGCTCGTCGAGAACCAGTGTCTGGCCGACAGCGGCTTCATCGTCGTCAGCCTGGATGGTCGCGGGACGCCGGGACGCGGCCACGACTGGGAGCGGGCGATCAAGGGCGATCTCGTCGATCGTCCGCTCGAGGACCAGGTGTCGGGCTTGCGGGCCCTCGCGGACCGCTATCCGGAGATGGACCTCTCGCGCGTCGGCATCACCGGCTGGTCCTTCGGCGGCACCATGACCGCGATGGCCACGATCCGGCGACCGGACGTCTTCCGCGTGGGGGTCGCGGGGGCGCCCTTGGTCGATGCGGCCGAATACGACACCGCGTACACCGAGCGCTATCTCGGCACGCCGCAAGCCGATCCGGACGGCTACCGGAAGAGCAACGTCCTGACCTACGCGGCCGCCCTGTCCCGGCCACTCATGATCATCCACGGCCAGACCGACGACAACGTCTACTTCGCCAACACCGTGGAACTCACGCGGGCTCTGCTCGAGGCGGGCAAGCCCTACGACCTGCTGCTGCTGCCGGGAACGCACCTTCTTTCCGATCCGACGCTACGGGCGCGCGTCGACGAAGCCCGCACGGAGTTCCTGCTGGCCCATCTCGGCACCGGGGCAGACTGATCGAGAGAGGTCGAGTGCGGCTGGAGAACCTTCCGCCTCACCCTCCGGCATGGCCTCGGCCTACCGACGTCGATATAGTCGAATTCCGAGCCTGGAGACGGCGGAGGCGTTTGCGTCTCCGCACTGCTCAAGGAATGGCTGTGGACAAGCTCTCGACCTACCAGGCCAAGCGGGATTTCACGAAGACCGTGGAGCCGCGAGGTGCGGCTGCGGGGCAGACCTCGGAGCGCCTGCGCTTCGTGATCCAGCGGCACGACGCAACACGGCTGCACTACGACCTGCGTCTCGAGCTGGATGGCGTGTTCAAGTCGTGGGCCATCACGCGCGGCCCCTCGCTGGACCCTCACGACAAGCGCCTGTCGGTCGAGGTCGAGGACCATCCGCTCGACTACGGCGACTTCGAAGGCACCATCCCGAAGGGGCAGTATGGCGGCGGCACCGTGCAGCTGTGGGACCGCGGCTACTGGGCGCCGCTGGGGATGACGGCAGAGGAGGGCCTGGCCAAGGGCGACCTCAAGTTCACGCTGGAAGGCGAGCACCTGCATGGCAGCTGGGTGCTGGTGCGGATCAAGGGCTGGTCCGGCAAGCGGGTGAACTGGCTGCTGATCAAGCACCGCGACGAGCATGCCCGAGAGGGTGACGCCGACGCGCTCCTGGCCGGAGACCGTTCCGTCGCGTCCGGGCGATCGATGGCCGCGATCGCGGCCGGCAAGGGCCGTGCGCCAACCCCGTTCAAGGCGGCGGGCGGAGCCGGGGTCGTCGCCAAGGATGCGGTGTGGGACTCCTCGGTCGGCCTCGCGCCCAGCCTGCGCGCGGAAGGCAGGACGACGCGCGATGCGCCGACGCCGAAGTCGCGGACACGCAGGAAGACCGTTGCCGCCGCCTTGCCGGAGTTCATCGAACCGCAGCTCTGCCACCCGGTGGAGCGGCCGCCGTCGGGCGAGGGCTGGCTGCACGAGATCAAGTTCGACGGCTACCGCGTCCAGGTTCGCGCGGAGAGAGGCGAGGCCGTGATCCGCACCCGCAAGGGGCTCGACTGGACGGACCGCTTCGGCGCCGTCGCCCGGGCGTGCGCCGGCCTGCCGGATGCGATCCTGGACGGCGAGATCGTCGCGCTGAACACGGACGGCGCGCCCGATTTCGCCGCGCTGCAGGCCGCCCTCGCCGACGGGCGCACCGACGAGCTGGTGTTCTTCGCGTTCGATCTGCTGCAGGTCGGCGCCGAAGACCTCCGTCCGCTCAAGCTGGCCGAGCGCAAGGCCCGCCTCAAGACGTTGCTGTCGGCGATCCCGCCAGCGGCGGCCGCGCTGCTGCGCTACGTCGACCATTTCGAGAACGGCGGTGACGCGGTCCTGCTTTCGGCCTGCAAGCTGTCGCTCGAGGGCATCGTCTCCAAGCAGGCCAACGCGCCCTATCGGTCCGGCCGCAGCGAGACCTGGACCAAGGCCAAGTGCCGCGGCGGCCACGAGCTGGTCATCGGCGCCTGGACCGACACCGACGGCCAGTTTCGCTCCCTCATGGTGGGCGTCAATCGCGGCAACCACTTCATCCACGTGGGCCGGGTCGGGACCGGATTCGGTCGCGACGTGGCTTCGCGCCTGCTGCCCAGGCTGAAGGCCGCGGCGACGAGCAAGAGCCCGTTCACCGGTCCCGGCGCCCCGCGCGCGGCCGCCAACATCCACTGGGTGCGCCCCGAGCTGGTGGCGGAGGTGCAGTTCGCCGGGTGGACGGCGGCCGGCCAGGTTCGGCAGGCCTCGTTCAAGGGCCTGCGGGAGGACAAGCCGGCGGCCGAGGTGGTGGCGGAGACGCCCGCCCCCGCCGCCGAGACCCCCGTTGCGGCGCCCGTTCCGAAGCGGGCCGCCGCGAAGGCCGGGTCCGAACTGGTCATGGGGGTGCCGATCTCCCGACCCGACAAGGCGATGTGGCCGGAGGCCGGAGACGACGGCCGGCCCGTCACCAAGCTGGATTTGGCCCGCTACTACGAGGCGGTCGGACCCTGGCTGCTCCGCCATCTGAAGGGCCGCCCCTGCTCGATCATCCGTGCGCCGGACGGGTTGCGCGGTCAGACGTTCTTCCAGCGCCACGCGATGCCCGGCTCGTCCAATCTGCTGGAACTGGTCACCGTCGCGGGCGACCGGAAGCCCTATCTCGAGATCGACCGTGTCGAGGGGTTGGCGGCGGTGGCGCAGACGGCGGCGCTCGAGCTTCATCCCTGGAATTGCGATCCCTTCCACCCCGACATACCCGGCCGCCTGGTGTTCGACCTGGATCCGGGGCCGGAGGTGGCGTTCAGCGCGGTGATCGACGCGGCCCGGGAGGTGCGCGACCGACTGGGGGAGCTCGGCCTCGTCAGCTTCTGCAAGACGACGGGCGGCAAGGGACTTCACGTCGTGACCCCGCTGGCCCGCGCGGCCGAGGGCAACCCGAGCTGGGCCGAAGCGAAGGCATTCGCGCAGGCGGTCTGCCAAGCGATGGCCGATGCGACGCCCGACCGGTTCGTCGTGAACATGGCGAAGAAGCTCCGCACGCGACGGATCTTCCTCGACTATCTCCGCAACGATCGGCTGGCGACCGCGGTCGCGCCGTTGTCACCGCGAGCACGGCCGGGCGCCACCGTCTCGATGCCCGTGACCTGGGCTCAGGTGAAGGCCGGACTGGATCCGCAGCGCTACACGATACGCAGCGTGCCGGGGTTGCTGGCCAGGACGAAGGCGTGGGCGGAGTACTGCGACTCTGAACGGCCGCTGGCCGCGGCAATCCGGCGCCTGGCGTCGTAGCGTGCCGGAGTTCCCGCTCGGCCTCGGGACCGAGCCGATGGAGGCCAAGGTCGTCGACGCGTTGCCGGATGGTCCGGAGTGGCAGTTCGAGCCGAAATGGGACGGCTTTCGTTGCCTCGCCTACAAGGCCGGCGGCGCGGTCGACCTGCGGGCGAAGTCCGGCAAGCCGCTCGGGCGATATTTTCCCGAGATGATCGAGGCGTTGCGGGACGCCCGCGCGGACGGCTTCGTTCTGGACGGGGAACTGATGGTGCCGCGGGGCGACACCCTGTCGTTCGGGGCGCTGCAGGACCGGGTGCATCCCGCCGAGAGCCGCGTGCGCAGGCTCGCGGCCGAGACGCCCGCGCTTCTGGTGCTGTTCGACTGCCTGGCCACCGCCGATGCGGGCTCGATGCTGCAGAACGTGCTGTCGGAGCGCCGCGCCGCGCTGGAGCACGTCATGCGGGGTTTCACGCGGGCAGACCGCGTCCGACTGTCGCCCTTCACGCGCGACCGGCGGCAGGCCGCGCGATGGCTGGAACGGGCGCATGGGGCCCTGGACGGCGTGATCGCCAAGCGCCTGGATCAGCCGTACACGGCCGGCAAGCGGGACATGCTCAAGGTCAAGACGCATCGCAGCGCCGACTGCGTCGTCGGCGGCTTCCGCTATGGCAAGGACACGGGCCTGGTCGGCTCTCTCCTGCTCGGCCTGTTCGATGCCGAGGGCAGGCTGGACCACGTGGGCTTCACGTCCGCGATCAGCGGGGCCGAGCGACCTGCGCTGACGCGACGGTTGGAAGCCTTGCGGGGCGGGGTCGGCTTCACGGGGGACGCGCCGGGCGGTCCGAGCCGCTGGGCGACCGAGCAATCCGCCGCCTGGCAGAAGCTCCGCCCCGAGCTCGTGGTGGAAGTCAGCTACGATCAGGTCACGGACGGCCGTTTCCGCCACGGGACGATGCTGCTGCGATGGCGGCCCGACAAGGCGCCGCGGCAATGCACGCGTGACCAGATTGGCGAGAGCCTGCGACCGGGCAAACTCGTGCAGGCGATCCTCTGATGGCCGTTCAGCCTGCCGTAAGCTGACGGGATCGTTCTCCGGCATGGTCGCGCGGTGACGGTGCCGGTGAACAGGTTTCGGCGGTCTGGCCCATCAGTCGTACCACGTCGGAGCATGCGTGATGGTCGCGTTCTGCTCGATGTCGTGGTTGAGCCACAGCGTGGCGCCATACTCGCGGCAGAGCGCTTCCACCTTGTCCATGGAACGCCTGGTCTCCTCCTCGCTGCTGTTCATCTTCGGGACGAGCCGCTTCTCGAGGTTGAGCCGGTAGTGTGCCACGTCCGCGGCCAGCAGCGTGGGCCCGCTGTGCTCGAGATTGACCAGCAACGAGCTGTGCCCGGGCGTGTGGCCCGGCGTCCAGAACACCCGGACCGACCCGTCCGAGAACAGGTCGGTGTCGCCGTCCAGCAGTTCCACCTTGCCGTTCTTCACGGCATCGTAGAGCGATGGGACGAAGCCGTACGCCTTGTAGTCCTTGCCGAACATGTGCAGATGCTCGAGCTGCTGCACGTAGAAGGTCGCGTGCGGGAACATGTTGCAGTTGCCCACGTGGTCGAAATGCGCGTGGGAGATGATCACGGTTCCGATGTCCTCGGGACGCAGGCCGAGCAACTTCAGCTGCGTGGACACCGGGCGGCTGACCACGCCGCGGATGTTGTGCGCGACGACCTTCCCGCCGGACCTGTAGTAGAGGTCGTCCGCGAGGCCGGTGTCCCACATCAGCCACTCGCCGGCGCGCTGGATGAGGTAGCAGTTGCAGCAGAGGGCG
Source organism: uncultured Acetobacteraceae bacterium (assembly GCA_964249405.1). Taxonomy (GTDB): domain Bacteria; phylum Pseudomonadota; class Alphaproteobacteria; order Acetobacterales; family Acetobacteraceae; genus CAXTPV01. Next base: position 7,582 of record CAXUBX010000081.1, read on the forward strand.
ACGGGGACGCCCCGGTCGATGCCGGGCGAGTACTCGGACCGATCGGGGGCGAACGCGAGGCCTCCGTCGAGTGCGTAGAGACGGTCGACGGTCGCCGCCTCGGCTGGCTTGATGGCCACGGGACCGCTCCCCGGCGCGTCAGGCATAGGCCACGCTCAGTTCGCCCAGCCCCTCGATGACCGAGACCACCTCGTCGCCGGGCTTGAGCCACCGCCGCATCATCGCGGGCAGCTTCTCGCCCAGGATCACGCCCTGCGGCGTCCCCGTGAAGAGGACGTCGCCGGGCTCGATCGTCATGATGCCTGCGACGAACTCGATCAGCGTGCGGCAGTCGTAGATCATGTCCTTCGTGGTCCAGTTCTGTTTCTGCTCCTTGTTGAGGTAGGTCTCGAGCCGAAGATTGTTCGGGTCCGCGACGCGGTCGCGGGTGACCAGCCAAGGACCGATCGGCGCGAAGCCGTCGGAGATCTTGCCGGCCGTGAGCTGCGGGGTCTGCTGCTGCAGGGTCCGCGCGCTGACGTCGTTGCCGATGGTGTAGCCGGCCACGTAGTCCAGCGCGTCGTCCTTGCTCACGTTGCGGCAGCGGCGCCCGAACACGATCACCAGCTCGGTCTCGTAGTCGAAATGGCTGTCGACCGCGGTGGGCAAGGTCACGATGCCCTTGTGGTGGTTGAGCGCGTTGTGGAACTTCGCGAACAGCGGCGGGGCTTTTGGGATGTCGGTGTGCGTCTCCTCGGCATGCTTCCTGTAGTTGAAGCCGATGCAGATGATCTTCTGCGGCCGCGTGACCAGCGGCGCGAACTGGACGAGCGCGTCCGTGACCGTGACGGCCGAGCCGGGCTGCTCGGCGATGGCGTCCCGCACCGCTCGTACCTGCGCGCCCGACCCGGTCTGGAGCAGGTCGTCGATGTCCCTCGGGGCGGGCAAGCCCAGCTTCGCCGCGGTGGCGGTCACGTCGACGACGCCGCCCTCCGACTCCAGACCGAGCGCATAGCCGTCGATGGTGCGCAGGTTTGCCAGGCGTGCGCCGAGATTGGCGACGTCGTCGTATTTGCTCGCGTCAGCTTCCATGATTTTCTCTTTCAGCAGATGGCAATGCGCTCAGATGAGCGGCGGGACTTCCGGATCGACGACGACCTCGACCAGGTACGGGCCGGGCTCCGACATCCGTCGCTCCAGGACTTCGGAGAGCCGGTCGGCATCGTCCACGCGCTCCGCGCGGAGCCCATAGCCTCCGGCGAGCGAGACGAAGTCGAGGCCGGGCACGTCCAGTCCCGGCACGTCGGGCGTGCCCAGGAAGTCGCCGAACGATTTCAGGATATTGTAGGCGCCGTTGCAGACGACGACGAACAGGATGTCCGACCCGAACCGCGCCGCCGTCCAGAGCGCCTGAAGGGTGTAGTTCGCCGATCCGTCGCCGATCACGGCGATGACCTTGCGTCCGGAACCCAGCTCGCGCTCGGCCAGCGCCACGCCGACCGCGGCGGGCAGGCCGTAGCCGAGCACCCCGCTGGCCATGGAGAAGAAGCTCTTGGACCTCGCCGTCGGGATGCGCCGACGAAGCATCTTCAGGGTCGAGAGCGACTCCTGGACGATCACGCCGTCGCCGCCGCGCGCCCTCGCGATGGCGGCGTAGAGGAAGTCTGGTGTCATCGGCCGGCTGGGCTTCGGCTCCTCCTGGGGCGGCCTGGGTTCGGGGCCGGCGCGGCTCGTTTCCTCCAGCGCGCCGGCGAGGACGGCGCAGGCTCGCGCCGGGTCGGCCAGCACGCTGTGGCCGATCCATGCCGCCGCGGCGTCCCGCGGGTCGTCGGTGATCTGGAACAGCTGCGTCCCTTCCGGCAGCAGAGGGCCGGGCGCGTAGGGGTAGTAGCGGAACACGGGCGCGCCGATCACCACGACCACGTCGCAGCCCGCGAGCGCCTCGCCCGCGGGTTTGATGCCGGCGGGAAGCGCACCCTGATAGCAGGGGTGGGTCTCGGGAAAGCCGGGCCGGCCCTCGCCCGGCGGAGCCCAGACCCTGGCCCGGAGGCGCTCGGCCAGCCGAACGCCATCCGCCCAACCGCTTCCCTCGTCGACCGGACCACCGATGACCAGGCCCGGCGACCTGGCGCCGCGGAGCGCCGCGATGATCGGCGACAGGCGCTCCGGATCGGCGCCGAAGGACGGCTCCACGTTCCGGACCGGCATGTCGGCGTCGAAACGCTTGTCGAAATCGTCCATCGGAATGGACAGGAACACGGGCCCGGGGGGTGACTGGACCGCGGTGGCATGGGCTCGGACCAGGGCCGCCGGCGCATCCTCGGCCCTGACGGTCTCATAGGCCCATTTCACGAACGGAGCGGCGATCGCGGTCGGCACGGGATTGATGAGGTAGGGTTCGTGCAGCAGCATCTCGCGGGTCTGCTGACCGGCCACGATCACCACGGGCGCGCGGTTGTAGAACGCCGTCTCGATGCTCGCGAGCGCGTTGCCCATGCCGGCAGCGGTGTGGAGATTGACCAGCGCCGCGCGCGACATGCGCTGGGCGTAGGCGTCGGCCATCGCCACCGCCGACGCTTCCTGGAGCGCGAGCACGTAGCGGAAATCGCCGGGGAACGACCGGAGCATGGTCTCCTCGGTGGAGCCGGGATTGCCGAAGATGGTCGTCAGCCCGAGAGAGCGGGCGACGTCGTAGAAGGCCTCTCGCACCGTCGCCATGACCCGCCTCGGCTCCTTTGGGATCGCCCGTGCCCCGATGTTCTCCGATCGAAGAACTCGGGTCGGGGAACAGAAGGCGTCGCTGGCCGGCGAGTTTCTTCATTAGGAGAAATTTTGCGGGTCAGCATCCAGCCGCCCCGTTGCCGCCTTTGTCCCGGGAGCGCTCCGACCGGCGGGCGCGCGGAGGACCGGTGACCAGCGACGTGGATGCCAGCAAGCGCCCGGGGTGGGTTCGCGATCCGATCAGCCGCGAGTTCGGTGATCGCGTCCGCTCGCTCCGCGAGCGCACCGGGCTGACGCTCGAGCAGCTCGCCGAGCGTTCGGGCGTGAGCCGTGCCATGTTGTCCAAGGTGGAACGGGGCGAGAAGAGCCCGACGATCGGGCTCGCCATGCGCATCTCTCACGCCGTGGGAGGCTCCTTGTCGGCGCTGCTGAACGGCGAGCAGTCGCGGAGCGCCGTGGCGGTGCGCCGTCTCGAGGACCGCTTCCGCTTCACCGACGAGGACAGCGGGCTCACGCGCGAGATCCTGTCTCCGACGGTCGAGGGAAGTTCCGTGGAGGTGCTGCGCCATACGCTCGCGGCCGGCTCGAGCACCGGCACCCTGCCGCCCTACCCGCCCGGCACGGAGAAATACGTCATCGTGGAGGAGGGCGAGCTCGCCCTGGTGAGAGGCGGCGAGCGCACCTTCGTGCAGGCCGGCGACACCCTGTTCTTCGAGGCGGACGTCGAGCACGCCTTCGAGGCGACGGGCCCGGGGACGGCCGCCTACCTGGTCATCACGTCCCGCTGTCTGCTGGCGATGCCGGCCGAACCGTCCTCGACCGCGTAGCGTCGCCTCGCGTCATCCGGCCCTGTTCTCGCCGATCGACGCGGCGAGCGCTTCGGAGGCCCGGCTGCCGTAGCGTTCGCGATGGCGCAGCATGTGGAAGCGTCGTTCCGGCAGTCCGAACGGCGCCGCCGCAAGCTCCCTGGCCGCGAGAGCCGATCGAGCAACGTGCTCCGACAAGGCCGTCACGCCAGCGCCGGCCTGCACCGCGCTCAGGACGGCTTCGTTCGACGGCAGGGTCATGGCGATCGAGAGGGCGGCCGGGTCGCAGCCGGCGGCCGTCAGGGCCGCTTCGAGGCTGGACCGGGTGCCCGAACCCTGCTCCCGCATGACCCAGGCGACGCGGGCCAGGTCGCGTTCGTGGAGCAGCCCGGCCGTCGCCCAGGCGTGCGACGGCGGCACCAGGATCACGAGGCGGTCTTGTCCGACCGCCTGCCGCGCCAGCAGCGGGTGGTCGAGCTCCCCCTCCACGAAGCCGAGTTCGGCGGCACCGCTCAGCACGGCCTGCGCCGCCTCGCGCGTGTTGCCGACCTGGACGTCGAGCTCGATCCCCGGATGGCGTTCGTGGAAGCGAACCAGCCGCTCCGCCAGCCAGTAGCCCGCGATGGTCTGGCTGGCGACGATGGCGAGTCGCCCGCGCCTGAGGCCGCCGAGATCGGCCAGAGCCGTCTCGGCCAGGCGGGCTCGCAACAACACCGCCTGCGCCTCGGCCAGGAACAAGCGGCCGTTCTCGTTCAGCACGACGCCCCGTCCGACCCGGTCGAACAGGTGGATGGCATGGCGCTCTTCCAGGGCGGCCAGCGCGTTGCTCACCGCCGACTGCGTCAGGTTCAAGGCCCGTGCCGCCGCCGTCACGTGCTGGCGCTCGGCGATGGCGACGAAGATGCGAAGTTGCTCGAGCGTCACGCAATCGATCTCCCTGACGGATCGCTTTGACCAGACTAATCCGTTGGAAGACGGTCAGCTAGCGGCCCATCCTCGGCTGATCGAGACGAGGTCACCCCATGGCTGCCGATGCTTTTCCCCTCCCGAATCCCCGGCGCTTCGCTGACGCGCCCGCTTCCTCGACGCTGCCCGATCTCGGTTCGGTGTGGGGTGTGCTGCCAGGGGTCGGACTGTGCGTCCTGGTCACCGTCGCGGCGACCCTCCTGGCCATGATCGAACGTCGCGTGTTCGGGGCGGCCTGGCTGGAAAGCCTGGTGCTGGCGATCATCGTCGGCGCGGCCGTCCGCATTGCGTGGACGCCGTCCGCACGCTGGCGGACCGGGATCGACTTCAGCGCGAAGATGCTGCTGGAGATCGCCGTGGTGCTGCTCGGCGCCTCGGTCAGCGCGCGCACCGTGATGGCGGCCGGTCCGGGCCTGCTGGTCGGAATCGCGGCGGTGGTCGTGACGGCGATCGGCTGTTCCTACGGGATCGGGCGGATGCTCGGCCTGCCGCGCCGGATGGCGACCCTGGTCGCGTGCGGCAACGCCATCTGCGGCAACTCCGCCATCGCCGCGGTGGCGCCGGTGATCGGCGCCGATGGCGAGGATGTCGCCGCCTCGATCGCCTTCACCGCCCTGTTCGGGGTCGGGCTGGTGCTGCTGCTTCCGCTGGCGGTGCCCCTGCTGCACCTGACGCACCTGCAATATGGCGTGCTGGCCGGCCTGACCGTGTATGCGGTGCCGCAGGTGCTGGCGGCCACCGCGCCGGTCGGCGCGCTCGCGGTGCAACTCGGCACCCTGGTCAAGCTGGTCCGGGTGCTGATGCTCGGCCCGGTGGTTCTGGTGCTGTCGCTGCTGGCCCGCCGCCTCCGCGACGAGCCCGACGAGGCGCCGCCGCACGTCACCGCCGGCGACCGTCCGAGGCAACCCGGCCTGGCGCTGCACAAGCTGGTTCCCTGGTTCATCGTCGGCTTCCTGGGGCTGGCGACGTTGCGATCGGTCGGGCTGGTGCCGCAGGCGGCGCTGCAGCCGGCCGCGTGGGCCGCCACCCTGCTCACCGTGGTGTCGATGGCGGCACTCGGCCTCGGCACCGACCTGCGTGTGGCGGCTCGGGCGGGCCTCCGGGTGACCGCCGTCGTCACCCTGTCCCTGCTGGCGCTGGCGCTGCTGACCCTCGGCCTGATCCGCCTCCTCGGCCTGGCCTGAAGGCCAAGGTCCGGAGGTCCAGGCGCCCCGCGCCTGGCGGGGCCCGGGGCAGCGCCCCGGACCTTGCTCCTTCAATCGCGAAAGCTCCTACATCACTTCGGACAACCAGTCTTCGGAGCGCAGGCCCTCAACCCGCTCGAACTCTCGCAGGTTGCCCGTCACCACCACCAAGCCCCGACTTCGAGCATGGCCTGCGATCATGAGGTCGTATGCGCCGATCGGAAGGCCACGACGTTCGAGGTTGGCCCGAACGTCCGCCGTATGGGCAGCGGCCTCGCTGTCGTAGGGCAGGATGCCGAGGCGCGCGGCGAAACGCTCTACCGCCTGGCGGCTCTCGGCTGGCCTGGCCGACCTTTCGGCTCCGTAGAGCAGCTCGTAGAGGACGACGTCCGAGGTGCACAAGCCGCTGGCCTCAGCGTTGAAGCGAGGCCGCAACCCGGCGGGTCGGTCGCGGATCACGCGTATGCAGAGGTTGGTGTCGAGCAGGTAGCGCAGCATCAGAAACCGCCGCGTTGCTGTGCCTCCGGCTGCTGACGGTCACCCAGGTCCACACAAGCTGCTTCGAAGAAGTCATCCCAAGATGCATCGGCTGGTGCGATGATCCGGCGCGGTCCATCCTGCATGACGACAACCTCGCGTATGCCACTCCCGAACGCGACGGCTCGTGGGAGGCGGACCGCTTGCGAGCGATTGGACAGGAACAAGGTCGTGCGAGAGGGCATGTCCGTCTCCATATCCGGAGAGGATATACGTGGTGCTTGTGGCTTGCCAGCCAAAAGGACGGCCGGGCAGGCATACGGCTCGTCGGGCGACCGTCGGTTCGGAGGTCCAGGCGCCCAGCGCCTGGCGGGGCCCGGGGCAGCGCCCCGGACCTTCTCCCCCTTCAATACCGGAACTGATACTTCAGCCCGACCGAGCTGCCCGGATCGTTCTCGGGCGTGGTCGCGCCGGTGACGGTGCCGCCGGTGCCGACGGTGGTGAAGGCCTTGA
>CAXUBX010000082.1:0-13725 GCA_964249405.1 uncultured Acetobacteraceae bacterium
GCCGCTCCATGCACGAAGCCCGCGACGGTCGCGATGGTACCGCTCGCGGCTTCTTTCGCGGTCGAGGCGCTGGTGTCGTGATTTGCGAGCAGCCTGTCCAGACGCGCCGCCTGCTCGGTCGACCGTTCCATCTCGTTCCGCATCCGCGCATGGAGATCGGGAAAAGGCTCCATCCGGCCGAGCTCGTTCTTGATGGTTCCGATCGCCTGTGTCTCGACGGCGTGCTGGTTTCGGAGGCCGGTCAGGTACGTGTCCATTATGATCGTCGACTGGCTCATCCGGCATGTCCTTCTGGGTTGGCTGTCTCGGGGAGACGCTTCCTCGAGGACATGTTCAGGCTCGGGAGAAGCGCAAGTCCAGCGGCCAACAGTGTTGCTTCTAACCAAGGCAGGTCAGCTTCTGTCGGTCGGAGCGGCGCTGTCGCTGCCTGTGAACGCGCACGAGAACCGTGGCTGTCATGGCCGTTGACACAATCACAATCTCGTCACGAAACCGGGCGGCGGTGGTTCAAGCCGCGTTGCTCGTGCGGTCGAGTCCCAGGTCGCTGTGCTCGATGTTGGGGATCCGGCCCGAGATCAGGTCGGCGGCGAGGCGGCCCGAGCCGCAGGACATGGTCCAGCCGAGCGTCCCGTGGCCGAGGTTGAGCCACAGGTTGGCGTAGCCGGCACCCGGACCGATGATCGGGGGACCGTCGGGCGTGCTCGGACGAAGCCCGGTCCAGAACGTCGCCTCGTCGAGATTGCAGGCGCCGGGGAACAGCGAGGAGACGGAGAGCGCGAGCGTCTCGCGACGCCCGGGACGCAGCACATGGTTGTAGCCGGACAACTCCGCGGTCCCGCCGACGCGGACGCGGTTCCCGAGGCGCGTGGTCGCGACCTTGTAGGTCTCGTCGGCGATCGTCGAACGGGGTGCCGACGCCTCGTCGATCACCGGCGCGGTGATCGAGTAGCCCTTGACCGGATAGACCGGCAGGTCGATCCCGAGCGGCTTCAGGAGCTTCGCCCCCCACACGCCCAGGCAGACGAGGTAGGCGTCGCCGCTCGCCATCCCGGACGCGGTGCGGACGCCGGCGATGCGGCCGCCCTCGGCGAGGATCGCCTCGATCGCGGCGCCGTAGCGGAACTCGACGCCGCGCGAGGCGGCGAGATCGGCGAGATTGCGGGTGAACAGATGGGCGTCGCCGCTCTCGTCGCCGGGCAGCCGGCAGCCGCCCTTGACGACGCCGCGCGCGAGGCCGGGCTCGTAGCCGCGGCAGCCCGCCTCGTCGAGGAGCTCGAAGGCGACGCCGCTCTCGGCGAGGATCCTGGTGTCCTCGGCCGCGAGGTCGAGCTGGTGCTGGTCGCGGAACAGCTGGACCAGTCCTCGCTGCTGGCCGTCGTAGTCGATCCCGGTCGCGTGGCGGAGGTCGGTGAGGCAATCGCGGGAGTATTCGGCGAGCCGGACCATCCGCGACTTGTTGATCTCGTAGTCTCGCGGGTTGCAGTTCGCGAGCATGCGGGCGAGCCATCGCCACATCGCGGGGTCGAGGGTCGGATAGAGGCGGAACGGCGAGTGCCGGGAGGCCATCCAGCCGACGACCTTGCGCGGCAGGCCCGGGGCCGCCCAAGGCCACGCGTAGCCGGGCGACACCTGGCCGGCGTTGGCGAAGCTGGTGCCGAGCGCCGCGCCGGACTCGCGATCCAGAACCACGACCTCGTGGCCGGCCTCGGCCAGATACCAGGCCGAGGCCACGCCGACGACACCGGCGCCGAGCACGACGACCCTCATGACGGGTTCGGCATCATGGAACACGCGCCACGAGCGGTGCGGCGCGTCGGCGATAGCGCCCGCCGAGCGCGGTCAGGATCTCGTAGCCGATCGTGCCGGCGTCGCGGGCGACATCGTCGACCGGCCGCGCGCCGCCGATCAGGGTGACGAAATCGCCCTCGCGGAGTCCTGCGGCCTCGGGTGCTGTCGCGTCGAGCGTGATGCTGTCCATGGAAACGCGTCCGATCACGGGAAGGAGCGTCCCATCAGCGAGCGAGACCGCGCTCCGGTTGCCGCCGGCGCGGAGAAACCCGTCCGCGTAGCCGCAGGCGACCGTCGCGACCCGGGTCGGCGTGTCGGCCGTCCAGGTGGCGCCGTAGCCCACCGCGGTGCCCGCGGCGATCTCGCGGATCTGCATCACCCGGGCCTCCAGGCGGACGGTCTCGCGCATCGGGTTGGGTTCCCCCTCCTGCGGGCGGATGCCGTAGAGGGCGGCTCCAGGCCGGACGAGATCGAGATGATAGTCCGGGCCGAGAAAGATCCCGGACGACGCGGCGAGGCTCGCCGCGACCGGTCCGAGTACGGGACGGAGGACCTCGCGCGCGGCCCGGAAGGCGGCGAGCTGGCGCGCGTTGGCCGGGTGGCTGGGCCTGTCGGCGCACGCGAGATGGCTCATCAGCAGGACCGGGTCGAGGCCGTCGAGCGGCACGGCGCCGCTCGCGAGCGCCACCGTCTCCTCCGGTGCGAGGCCGAACCGGGACATGAAGGTGTCGAGCTGGAGCGCGAGGGGAAGCCGGTCCGGCGCTGCACGCGCGCAAAGCCGCCACCGCTCGAGCTGCGCGAGCGAGTTCACGACCGGGACGATCCGCCACGCGGCGCAGAGCGGCTCGGCGCCGGGCGGGCTGCCGTTCAGCGCGTGGATCGCGAGGGCGGGGTCGGGAAGCAGCGCCCGGAGCGCGACCGCCTCGTCCACGGTCGCGACGAAGAAGTCGCGGCAGCCGGCGTCCCGGAGCGCCGGCGCGATCAGGCCGACGCCGAGCCCGTAGGCGTCGGCCTTGACCACGGCGGCGCAGGCGGCAGGGGCCGCAAGCCCCGCGAGGTGGCGCCAGTTGGCGACCACCGCGCCGGGGTCGATCGTCAGCACGGCGGAGGCCGCCGGGTCCGCTCTCCCGTGGTCAGGCACGTCTGCGTCCACCGTCGGCTCCTCCGCGGGCCCGCCAGCATGGCTTGCGGCCAGAATGCTGGACGGGGCCGCCGAGGTCACGCGCCCGAGGCCTCCTCCTCCTCGACCAGGGCGCGCTCCTCGGCTTCCAGCGTGTCCGCCATCCCGGCGGTCAGTCCGAAGCGGTCCGCGATCTCGGGCGCATAACGGAGCAGGTCCGGGCGCAAACGGATCACGGCCAGGTCCTTCACCTTGCTTTCGAGCATGACGTCGAACGTGAGACCGTCGGCCATCCGCATGAAGCCCGCGAACTCGAACGGGTTCGCGAAATCGGCGTGGCCGGTCCAGACCGGGGCGAGGTTCACCGTCACCCGCTTGCCGGTCTTCCGGTCGCGGCGCTTGGCTTCCCGCATCGCGGTGTTCGGCGTCGAGAAATGCACCTTGGGGCGCACGTCGTCGGGCCAGGTCGCGAGGACCCGGTGAAGCGTCGTCCGCATGTCGAGACGCTCGGGGTTGAGACACCAGAAATGCTGGTGGTCGAAGATGAGGCGGACGCCGGTGTGCTCGTGGATGTGCAGCACGTCGGCGGCCGAGAAGCGGATGTCGTCATGCTCCAGCACGAGGCGCCGGCGCACCGGCTCGGGAAGCCCGTGCCAGGTGCGGATCCAGCGGTCGCAGGCGGCGCCGCGGTCGCCGTAGGTGCCGCCGACATGGATCACGAGGACCGCCTCGGGTCCGAGCTCCATGCGATCCAGCATCTCGGCCTCGGAGACGAGATCGGTGACGCTTCTCGCGACGAGCGCGGGGTCGGGGCTGTTCAGCACGATGTACTGCGACGGGTGGAACGACAGGCGGATGTCGAGCGCGCGCGCCTTGGCGCCGAACGCCGCGAGCTCGGCCGTGCTCTCGCGGACCATCGAGTGGAACTGCGGCATGTCGGGATGTGTCGCGTAGGGCGCGATGTCGGACGACATCCGGTACATCCGGATCGCGTGGCGGTCGCAATGGTCGAGCACGGCATCGAGATGTTCGAGCGATCGGCGGAGATGCGGGTTCTGCTGCCAGCGGCGGCTGTCGTTGCTGCGGAGGTCGGGCCGGGCCATGACCTTGACCGGGAAACCGAGACGAAGCGGGGCCGCGATCGTGCTCATGCCGCGGCCTCGGGACCGAAGCCCAGGGCTCGCGCGAACGCGTTCCAGTCGGCGGTGCGGAGCGCGCCGCCCGACGCGCGACGGTGGCCGTTGCCGTAATGCTCGTCGGCTCCGTCCGGCCGACGGGTCGCGAAGAATTCGATCAGGTCGGCATCGCCGCCGGTGCGTGCGGCGAAGTGGACCCAGCCGGGGCGGTAGCCGACGTTCGCGGCCAGCACGATGCGGCCGCGGAGACGACCGGTCCAGCTCTGCGCCACCATCGGATGAACCTGGCACGGCGTGTCGAGGCGGATCAGCGCGACGTCGCCCACGATGCGAGGAGCGACGCGCCGCCCGGCCTCGAGCGCGAGCCGCACTTCGTCCCGCGCGGCCCGGAGGACGTCGAGGCCGGGATGGCGGCCGGAGAGGAGGTCGCGCGGACTGTCGGCCCGGAGCAGCAGGTCGAGGGCGGCGGCGGCGTCTCCGCGCGCGGTCCGCCGCGGGGCGTTGACCAGCGACGTCGTCTCGCGAAGCGCGGTCGCCCCGTAGCGTCGGCGGGCTTCGGCGAGCTCGGGGAACGGCGCCTTGTCGCCGAGATCGCCGACCAGCCCGACCGCCGCGAGCCAGAGGAGATCGTCCGGATCGGCGAGCGCGCGGGCGCAGCGGAACGCGAGCAGGCTGGACGTCGGAGCCGGATCGAACGCGAGGCCGGAGATCGCGATCGGCGACGTGGTCCCGTCGGCATCGGGCCGGAGCGGCGCGCCGCCCGCGACGTGGTGGTCGACCAGGATCGTCGGCATCGCGGTCGCGACCGGGTCGCCGCGCGTGCCGAGGTCGGCGACCACGAGGCCGCCGGGCCGGTCCGGGTCGGCGTCGATCGCCTCCCGTGTCGCACCTGACCAGGCGTTCTCGCCGCGTCCCAACAGGCGGACCCGGTGGGCGCGATCAGCCCGGGTCATCGCGCGGGACAGCAGGGCGGCCGAGGACAGGCCGTCGGCGTCGTTGTGGGCGAGCAGCAGGATCGGGCGGCCGGGCGCGAAGCGGGCGAGGCCGTCGGCGAAGCGTCGCGCGGGGTCCGGGGCCGGAGGTTCGTCGGTCATCGCCCCGAAAGACGTTCCGAGCCCGACGGTTGCCACCGGGCGCGTGGCGCCGGCATCGTGACGCGATCGTGGAGCGGCGGCGATGGTGGGCGAGGACGAGATCGTCGAGCGTTTCGTGACCGCGTCGGGACCGGGCGGCCAGAACGTCAACAAGGTCGCGACCGCGGTCGAGCTCCGCTTCGACGTGCGCCAGAGCCCGTCGCTGCGGGCGGAGGTGAAGTCGCGGTTGCTGGCGCTCGCGGGGCGCGCGGTGAACCGCGATGGCGTGCTGGTGATCTTCGCCCAGCGCTTCCGCTCGCAGGAACGCAACCGGGAGGATGCGCGGGCACGACTGGCCCTGCTGATCGAGCGGGCGGAGCGCCGGCCGGTGCGGCGGGTGAAGACGCGGCCCACCTGGGGCAGCCAGCTCCGGCGTCTCGACGCGAAGGGCCGGCGCGGGGCCGTCAAGAAAGGGCGCGGGACAGGGGCCGCCGACGACGGCTGAGCGTGCTCTCCGGACGAGCGGACAGGTCCCGCCGATCGATCGGATGGTGTCTCCGGCCTCGGAAGCCCGGCGTGAGCGCTAAGTCCAGTAGAGCACACGCGCCGCCGGGAGATGACGCGCGATCGAGGCCTCGATCGCGCTCCGCATCGCCATCATCTCCTCGCGGGGAAAGACGAATTTCTCCGAGCCGAACTTCGTCGTCTTCCGCGTCCGGGTGGCGTCGTCCATCTCGAGCGGACTGCCGGGATACCAGCCCTGCAGGACCGCCCGGGACCGCGGCGTGAAACGGTGGGTGATGAGCTCGGCGGTGAGGTCGGGCACGGCGAGGCCGCCGAGCGCGTCGGCGACCGCGGCGAACAGGCGATCGTATTCCCCTTGCCAGTCGGGCAGCCGGATGATCGGCGCGACGGTCAGCCCGACGGGGTAGCCGGCCGCGGCCATCTTCCGGAGCGCCACCAGCCGGGACGCGACGCGCGGCGCGCCCCCCTCGTGCCGTTCGGCGCCGCGCGCGTTGACCGAGAAGCGGATCCGTGTCCGGCCCCCGTGCGGGAGCGCCAGGAGCGGGTCGACGGCGTCGAACTTGGTGGTGAAGCGGAGCGTCGCCGGAGCGTCCCAGCGCCCGAAATGGGTGATCGATGCCGCGAGATGCCCCGTCAGGTGCTCGATCGCGAGCGGGTCGGTGTAGCAGGAGCACTCGAACGTGGTGCCCTCCCCGGCGCGCGACGCCGAGCGCGAGGTGATGCGGCCCTGCCCTACGGCGGACGGCAGTTCCGACAGGATCTCGGGAAGGTTCGCGTAGACGCGCACGATCGGCGGTCCGGCGAGCGAGCCCGCGAGGTAGCAGTAGGAGCAATGGGCCGGGCAGCCCTCGGCGAGGTCGAAGCGCCAGTCGGCCGATGGCGGGATCGGCTGCAGGCGGCGCCGGCTCGGGCTCGCGTTGACGACCGCGAGCGTCGTCTTGGCGTCGCGGTAGGCGTCCGGAAGGTTGGTCAGCCGGTCGGCCGGCAGCCGCACGACGTCCGCGCCGAGGCGCGCCGCCCGCTCGGCGATCGCGGCACCGTGCGGGGTCGCGAGCGCGGACGGGGTCACGAGGACCTGACGCGGGATCCAGAGGCGGGACACGCTTCCGATGTCGGGCGACCTCCGCCGGGCGCCAGGACCCCGACCGGTCCCGATTGTGGGAATCCGGGCCGACGGGCCAGAATGTGTCGCATGAGGCGCCGCATGGATGGCACGATCCGGCTCGACGACGAGAACGCCACCGCCTCCCTCGGTCGCGCGATGGCCCGCGTCCTCGGCCCGGGCGACGCGGTGCTGCTGGAAGGCGATCTCGGTGCCGGCAAGACGACGCTGGCTCGGGCCCTCATCCGCGCCTGGTGCCGGGACCCGACGCTCGCGGTCCCGTCGCCCTCCTACACGCTGGTCCAGGACTATGACGGGCTCGCCCATCTCGACCTCTGGCGGCTCGACGGCCCGGGCGGGATGGAGGAGCTCGGATGGCGGGAGCTCCGGCGCGGGATCGTTCTGGTCGAATGGCCCGACCGGCTCGGGCCGTGGCGGCCGGCCGACGCGCTGACGGTGCGGATCGGGATCCTCGGCGAGGACCGGCGGACGGCGAGCCTGGACGGGTGGAGCCACGAGAGGCTCGCATCACTTCGGTCCATCGCGGCCCTCCGGGCCGACGCTTCGGGGTTCGCGGCTTGATCCCGCCCTCCGCCCTGGTTCTCGCGGCGGGGCTCGGCACGCGGATGCGGCCGCTGACGGCGTCGATGCCGAAGCCGCTGCTGGAGCTGCAGGGGCGGTCGCTGCTCGACCGGACGCTCGACCGGCTGGCCGAAGCCGGGATCGACCGGGTGGTGGTGAACGCGCACTGGCAGAGGGGCCGGCTCGAAACCCATCTCGCGCGCCGGCAGGGTGGTCCGGAGACGGTGGTGATGCCGGAAGAGCGTCTGCTCCAGCCGGGCGGCACGGTGGTCGAGGCGTTCCGGCGCGGCCTGCTGGCGGACGACCGCGCGGTTCTCGTGCTGAACGGCGACAGCGTCTGGTACGACGGCCCGGAGCCGGCGCTCCGCCGGCTGATCGACGGGTTCGACCCCAGGGTCGGCGACGGGCTGCTCATGCTGGTGCGGACCGCCTCCATCCGGTCCGAGGTCGCGGGTGGCGACTTCATGCTCGATCCGTCCGGCGTGCTCCGCCGCCCCGACGAGGCGGAGGTCGCGCCCTTCCTCTATGGCGGGATGCAGATCGCGGCGCCTTCGCTGTTCGCCGCCGCGCCGCCGCCGCCGCTCGGCATGGCGCCGCTCTGGAACCGGGCCCTCGGGGAGGGTCGCCTGCACGGCCTCGTCCATGACGGGGACTGGTTTCATCTCTCGACGCCCGCCGACCTCGCCGAGGCCGAGCAGGTGCTGGCGGCGCGGGTCGCCGGAAACGGGGTGTAGTGCTCGGCTCGGTCGAGGCGTCCGCGCCGTTCGCCGACACGGTCGCCCGCGCCTGGCTCGCCTCCTGCGGCAACGACCCGGTCCGCTCGGGCGACGGGCTGATCCTGGTGCCGACGCGGCGCGCGACCCGGACCCTCGCCGATGCCTTCATGCGGGCCGCACCTGGCCCAGCGCTGCTGCTGCCGCGGATCAACGCGATCGGCGACGCGGAAGCGGCGACGCGGGCGCCGATCGCGTCCGGGCTCGCGCCGCTGGCGCCGTCGATCGAGCCGACGCTCCGGCTCGCGCTGCTGTCGCGCCTCGTGCTCGCGCGCGGCGGCCGGGACGGGGCGCCGCGCACGCTCGATCGCGCCTGGCCGCTCGCGGTCGAACTCGCCCGCCTGCTCGACGAGGCGGCGCGGGAAGGGGTGGCGCTCGGCGACGCGCTCCGGACCCTGGCACCGGCCGCGCTCGCCGCGCATTGGGAGATCACGCTCGACTTCCTCCGGATCGTGACCGAGGCGTGGCCCGCGATCCTCGCCGAGCGCGGCGTCCTCGATCCGGCGGAGCGGCAGGCGCGCCTGCTCCGCGACCTCGCCGCACACTGGACGGCGTCCCCGTCGCCGGTGCCGGTCTGGCTCGCGGGCGTGAATGCCGCGACGGGGCCCGAGGCCGCGCTCGCGCGCGCGATCGCGTCGATGCCGGACGGGCGCGTCCTCCTGCCGGGCCTCGATCTCGCGATCGACGAGGAGGACTGGGAGGCGATCGGTCCGGTCCATCCGCAGGCCGGATTGAAGCAGCTCCTCGGGCGGATCGGGGTGCGCCGGGACGAGGTGGCGCCGGTCGCCGCTCCCGGCGAGGCGCGGGCAGGCCGGGTCGCGTTGCTCCGCCGCGCGCTGCTGCCGGCCCAAGCCGTCGCGCGGCGCTGGCGCGAGGACGCGGCCGGGCTCGACATCGCCGGGGTGAGCCTGCTGGTCGCGTCCGACGAGCAGGAGGAGGCGGTCGCGATCGCGCTCGCGCTGCGCGACGCGATCGAGGACGGCAGGACCGAGGCCTCGCTGGTGACGCCGGACCGCCTGCTCGCCCGTCGGGTGGTGGCGGAACTCGCGCGGTTCGGCGTCGTCGCCGACGACAGCGCCGGCGAGGCGCTGGCGGAGACGCCGCCCGCCGTGCTGGTCCGGCTGGTCGCCACCGTGCTCGCCGAGGGCTGGGCGCCGGCGACGCTGCTGGCGCTGCTTCGCCATCCGCTGGCGGCGTTCGGGACCGACCGCGCGTCCTGCCGGCTCGCGGCACGGGCGCTCGAGCTCGGCGCCCTGCGCGGGCCGCGCCTGCCGCCCGGACCGGACGCGATCCGGCGGGCGCTCGGGTCCGGCGCCCGGACCGTGCGGGCGAGAACGCTGCTCGGCCGGATCGAGGTGGCGCTCTCGCCGCTCGCGGCGCTCGTCGCGGCCGAGCGCGTGCCGCCCTCGCGCCTGCTCGACGGGCTGATCGAGGCGGCCGAGCGGGTCGCCGCGACGGACGACGAACCAGGGTCGGCAACGCTCTGGGCCGGCGTCGAAGGCGACGCGCTCGCCGCCCATCTCGCGTCGCTGCGGGATGCCGTGCACGGCTTCGATCCCGAGCCGCCGCTGATCCTGCCTTCCCTCCTGGAGGGCTCGATGGTCGGGATCGCGGTGCACGGGGCGCCGTCGCTCCGCGGGCGGCAGGCGCGGACCCTGCACGACCGGGTCACCATCCGGGGCCTCCTGGAGGCCCGCGGTCAGGGACCGGACTTCCTGGTGCTCGGCGGCCTCGTGGAGACGGTCTGGCCCGGCATCGCCGATACCGGACCCTGGATGGGACGGACGATGCGAAGCGAGGTCGGGCTGCCCTCGCCGGAGGAGCGGCTCGGCGCCGAGGCGCACGACTTCGCGATGCTGGTCGCCAGCGCGGACCGGGTGGTGCTGTCGCGGAGCGAGCGGCGGGACCGGGCGCCCACCGTGGCGTCGCGCTGGCTGGCGCGGATCGAAGCCTGCCTCCATGGAACCGGTCTCGCTCTGCCGCTCCATCCGGCGGTGGGCTGGGCTCGACGGCTCGACCGGCCGGCCGGGCCGCCGGTGCCGGTCGCACCCCCGTCGCCCCGGCCGCCGCTGCACGCGCGTCCGCGGAAGCTCTCCGTCACCGCGATCGAGATCTGGCAGCAGGATCCCTATGCGATCCATGCCCGCTACGTGCTCGGGATCCGGCCGCTCCCCGACCTCGAGGAGGACGAGGACCACGCGCTGTTCGGGACCGTCGTCCACGCGGGTCTGGCCGACGCGCTCGGCGCCGGCATGCGCGACGCCGACGCGATCGAGCGCGCGCTCGGTCGGGCGCTCGATCTCAGGTCGGTGCGCCCGGGGCTCGCCGCCTGGTGGCGGCCACGGCTCTCGAGGATCGCGGCCTTCGTGGCCGAGCGCGAGGCCGAGGCGGGCGGGACGTCGCTGGTCGTGGTCGAGCGGGAAGGCACGGTCGTGCTGGAGGGTCCGGGCGGCGCGTTCACGCTGACCGGGCGTGCCGACCGGATCGAGCGGGGTGGCGACGGCGCGGTGACCATCCTCGACTACAAGACGGGAACGCCGCCGACGCGGGCGGAGGTCCGGGAGGGGTGGGCCTCGCAGCTCCCGCTCGAGGCGGCGATGGCGCGTCTCGGCGGGTTCGGCGACGAGTTCGGAGGTCGCGGCACCGCGGCGCTCGTGCATTGGAAGCTGTCGGGCGGCGTCCTGCCGGGAAAGGTCGCGTCCCTCGTGGGCGAGGAGGCGGCCACGGCGGCGGACGCGGCCTGGGACGGGCTTCGCGCGCTGATCGCCGCCTACGACGATCCGGACACGCCCTATCTCGCGCAGCCCCATCCCGGGCGGGTGCCGCGCTTCCCGCGCTTCGCGGCGCTGGCGCGGGTCGGCGAATGGCGGCTCGCGTCGGGCGGCGACGATGGCGAGGGCGCGGGCGGCTGATGGACACGCTGTTTCCGGACGCCGCCGAGGAGGCCGGGCGGCTCCAGGCGATCGCGTCGGATCCGTCGCATTCGGCGTTCGTCTCGGCCTCGGCAGGGTCGGGCAAGACGAAGCTGCTGATCGACCGGCTGCTTCGCCTGATGCTGCCGGGCGACCGGCGGGAGGCGACCGCGCCCGACCGGATCCTCTGCCTCACCTTCACCAAGGCGGCGGCGGCCGAGATGGCGATCCGGCTCCGCCGCAAGCTCGGCGCCTGGGTGGTGCTCGACGACGCGGCGCTCGACCGCGAGCTTGCCGCACTCTCGCTGCCCGCGACGGTATCCGTGCGGGGCGAGGCACGGGCGCTGTTCGCGCGCGTCCTCGACATGCCGGGCGGCCTCCGGATCGGCACCATCCACGCCTTCTGCGGCGAGCTGCTCCGCCGGTTTCCGCTGGAGGCGCGGATCTCGCCGCATTTCCGGCTGGTCGAGGAGGCGGACGTGCGGCTGGCGCTCGGGCGGGCGCGGGAAGACGCGGTCGGGCGCTCGGAGATGGCCGACGCGGTCGCCGCGATCGCCTCGGTGATCGCGGCGGCGCGGCACGCGGAGCTGACGGAGGACCTGGGCAGGGCGGCGGATCGGCTGCGCGGGGTGGGCGACCTCGCGCCCGAGGCCCTGGCGGCCTCGCTCCGGACCGTGCTCCGGGTCACCGACGCCGACGAGGCCTCGCTGATCGCCCGCGCCGCGGCAGAGGTGGACCAGACGCGGCTCGGGGTGGCGCTCGCAGCGATCGAGACCGGCGGCTCGGAGGCGAACCGGCGCTCGGCCGGCCCAATCCGCGACTGGCTCGCGCAGGATCCGGCAGGCCGGGCGTCGTCCTGGGCGGACTGGGTCGGGCTTCTCTGCACCGACCGGGGCGCGCCGCGGCAGATCCTGAGGCCCGGCCGGTTCGCGACCGCGCATCCGGAGATCAACGAGACCTTCGCCGACGAGGCGACCCGGATCCTCTCGGTCGAGGATGCGCGGCGAAGCCTCGCGCTGGTGAGGGCGACGGCGGCGCTGCTGGCGCTCGCCGGACCCTCGCTCGCCTCCTACGCGGCCGAGAAGGAGGCGCTCGGTCTGGTCGATTTCGACGACCTGATCCGGCGGACCGGGCTGCTGCTCGACGAGCCCGGTGTCGCCTGGGTGCTGTTCAAGCTCGATGGCGGCCTCGACCATCTCCTCCTCGACGAGGTGCAGGACACGTCCGCCGTGCAGTGGCGGATCGCGGGCAAGCTGACGGAGGAGTTCTTCGCCGGCGAGGCCGCCGGGAGAGCGGGACGGACCGTGTTCGCGGTCGGCGACTTCAAGCAGTCGATCTACTCGTTCCAGGGCGCCGATCCGGATGCCTTCCATCTCTGGCGGCGCGTGTTCCGCGACCGCGCCGGCGGCGCCGGGCTCGGCTTCGTCGAACCGGAGCTCGCCGTCTCGTTCCGCTCGACCGCGCCGGTGCTCGGCTTCGTCGACCGCGTCTTCTCGGACGCCGCGGCGGCGACCGGCGTCGCCGAGGCGGGACGCTCGGTGCCGCGGCACCGGAGCAGCCGCCCCCACGCCGCCGGCCGGGTCGAGCTCTGGCCGCTCGCCAAGGCGGCGGAGGAGGACGCGGGCGAGGCAGGCCCCTGGGTGCCGGCGCGGGTCAACCGGACCGGGATCACGGCGCCGCAACGCCTTGCCGACGCGCTCGCCGCCCGGATCGCGCGCGACATCGCGGCGGGAACGCTGAAGGCCGGTGACGTGCTGGTGCTGGTGCGAAGGCGGGGCGCGTTCGCGACCGCCGTGGTCCGGGCGCTCAAGGCGCGGGACGTGCCGGTCGCCGGCCTCGACCGCCTGGTGCTGACCGAGCAGCCGGTGGTGATCGACCTGCTCGCGCTCTGCGACGCGATCCTGCTGCCGGACGACGACCTGGCGCTCGCGACCGTGCTCACGAGCCCGCTCGGCTTCACCGACGACGACGGGCTGATGGCGCTCGCCCTCGGGCGCCGGGGCCGCACGCTCTGGGACACGCTCCGGGACCGCGCCTCCGAGCGCGAGGACTGGCGGCGCTCGCTCGCGTTGATCGAGCGGTTGCGGGGGCGCGCGGACTGGGCGAGCCCGCACGCCCTGCTGACCGAGGCGCTCGGCGTCGAGGGTGCCCGCGCGCGGATCTTCGCCCGTCTCGGACCGGAGGCGGGCGAGGCGATCGACGAGATGCTCGCCGCCGCCATCGGCTATGCGTCGAGCCACGTGCCGTCCCTGCAGGGCTTCGTCCACTGGCTCCGCCGGTCGGGCGCCGAGGTCAAGCGGGAAGCCCCGGAGGGTGCCGACGAGGTCCGGCTGATGACGGTGCACGGTTCGAAGGGGCTCGAAGGGCGTCTGGTGGTGCTGGCCGACACCACCTCGCGACCGAGCGTGCGGGACACGCTCTTCTGGTCGGAGGCGCCGGACGAGGTGCTGCCGGTCTGGGTGCCGGGCCGGGATCTTCGCTCCTCCGGCAGCGAGCGCCTCCGCGCGCGGGCGGAGGAGCGGATGCTCGCGGAGTACAACCGGCTGCTCTACGTCGGGCTGACCCGGGCGCGGGACGGGCTGATCGTCTGCGGCTGGGCGACCGGAAAGGCCGGGTTCGACGACGGGTGCTGGTACGCCCATTGCCGGCGCGCGATGGAAAGCGACCCGGGTGCGCGTCCGCTCGACGACCTTCCGGGCGGGGAGCGGACAGGC
>CAXUBX010000083.1:0-5918 GCA_964249405.1 uncultured Acetobacteraceae bacterium
AGGGCGTCGGGATCCTGCGTCTGCTCGACGCCGTCCCCGAGCTTCCGCCCGAGCACGCGGGTGCGGCGGCGGGCATCGGCGATCGCGGATTGCGTCGCCTCGGTGCTGCGGGCAAGCCGGTCGAGCGCCGCATCGAGGCGGACCATCTCGGCACGGGTCTCGTCGAGGAGACGCGCGACCGTGGAGGCCTTTTCCGACAGCGCGAGCGTCACGTGGCCGAGCTGGATCGAGCGCAGCAGGCCGGGGAGGATCGCAGGTCCCATGACCAGGACGCGGTGGACGCGGCCAACCTCGTCGACCAGGCCGGAAAGGCGGGACACCTCGACGTAGAGACCGTCGGTCGGCAGGTAGAGGATCGCGAAATCGGCCGTGCCCGGCGGGACGACGTAGCGGCTGCCGATGCGGCGCGCCTCGGTGCGGATGGCACTCTCGAGCGCGCGGCGGGCCGATCGGGCGGCCTCGACATCGCCCGCCTCGTCGGCGGCGAGCAGGCGCTCGTAGGCCTCGGTCGGAAACTTGGCGTCGATCGCGAGCAGGCGGGGAGCGCCGTCGAGGCTCGGCATGCGGACCGCGAACTCGACGTTCTCGCCGGTCTGATCGGGGCGAAGGCGGCAGTTGGTCTCGTAGCCGCCGGCGGGCAGCGTGTCGTCGAGGAGCGCCTTCAACTGGCGCTCCCCCCAGGCGCCGCGGGCGCGGACGTTGCCGAACAGGCGTCGGAGATCGGCCAGGCGGGCGGCGGTCGCCTGGACGTCGCCGAGCGCCGTCTGGACGGACGCGAACTGCTCGGTCACGCGGGCGAAGCTCGTCCGCATGTTGTCCTCGACGGACGCGTTGAGGCGGCGCGTCAGCGTCTCGCCGAGGGCCGAGACGGCGTCGGCGTTGGCTCTCGCGAGCTCGCCGAGACGCGCCTCGACGGCGACGCGGAGCGAAGCGCCCTCGCGCGCGAGATCGGACGCGATGGCGCGGAGCTCGTCCCGCTCCCCGGGCGCACCGGACCTGCGGAAGATGAGGAGGAACGCGAGCGCGAGGAACGCGGCGCCGAGCGCGGCCGCAACGACGACCGGGTAGGGCGTCAGGACGGGACGAGCCTGAACAGCACCAGCGAGCGCCCGGTCACCGCGTAGAGGCCGCCGACGTCGTGTGACGCGCCGCCGAGCCCGGGGTCGGTGGTGTCGAGCAGGAGCTCCCAAACGCCGGCCTCGCTGTAGGGCGGAAGGGTCATCTCGACCAGGTCGTGATGGCCGTTCAGGACCAGAAGCAGGGTGACGTCGGTTCCGGCCTGCGGAACGCCGCTCTTGCGGGCGCGTCCGTCCATCACCATCCCGAAGCACCGGATCAGGGTGTTCGACCAGTCCTCCCGGCGCATCTCGCTGCCGTCGGCATTGATCCAGGTGACGTCGCGAACACCGAGCGTCTCGTCCAGGTGGCCGGTGAGGAAGCGCTGGCGGCCGAGCACCTTGTATTCGCGGCGAAGCGCCATCAGCCGGCGGGTGAACTCGATCTGGTCCCCGTTCGACCCGGCCAGTCCCCAATCCATCCAGGAAATCTCGTTGTCCTGGCAGTAGGCGTTGTTGTTGCCGTGCTGGGTGCGGCCGAACTCGTCGCCGGCGGTCAGCATCGGCGTGCCCTGGCTCAGGAACAGGGTCGCGAGGATGTTGCGGATCTGGCGCTCACGGAGCGCGGTGATGTCGCTCGAGGTGGTCGGACCCTCGACGCCGCAGTTCCAGGAATAGTTGTGACTGTGACCGTCGCGGTTGTCCTCGCCGTTGGCCTCGTTGTGCTTGTCGTTGTAGCTGACGAGGTCGGCGAGCGTGAAACCGTCGTGCGCGGTCACGAAGTTGACGCTCGCCCAGGGGCGACGACCGCGCCGGTTGAACTTGTCGGCCGAGGCGCAGATCCGCTGCGCGAGTTCGGCGGGCGCGGCATCGCCCTTCCAGAAGGCGCGGACGGTGTCGCGATAGCGGTCGTTCCATTCCGCCCAGCCCGGCGGGAAACCGCCGACCTGATAGCCGCCCGGGCCGCAATCCCAGGGTTCGGCGATCAGCTTGAGGTCCGAAAGGATCGGGTCCTGGCGGCAGCTGTCGAGGAAGCCGTTTCCCTCGTCGAAGCCGTAGGCCTCGCGACCGAGGATGGTCGCAAGGTCGAAACGGAAACCGTCGACGTGCATCTCGTTCGCCCAGTAGCGCAGGCTGTCGGTGACCATCTGGAGCACGCGCGGATGGCTGAGGTTCAGCGTGTTCCCGGTGCCGGTATCGTTGATGTAGAAGCGCTTCTGGTCAGGAAGCAGACGGTAGTAGCTCGCGTTGTCGATCCCCTTGAAGGAGAAGGTGGGGCCGAGCTCGTTGCCTTCGGCGGTGTGATTGTAGACGACGTCGAGGATGACCTCGA
Source organism: uncultured Acetobacteraceae bacterium (assembly GCA_964249405.1). Classification (GTDB taxonomy): domain Bacteria; phylum Pseudomonadota; class Alphaproteobacteria; order Acetobacterales; family Acetobacteraceae; genus CAXTPV01. The sequence goes on from CAXUBX010000083.1 coordinate 2,389, forward strand.
GGCCGGCATCGTGGAGATGGGCGACCATCGCCTTGAATTCCGAGTGGCCGCCGGTGGTCCCCGAGGCGTAGGCGGGATGCGGCGCGAAGAAGCCGATGGTGTTGTAGCCCCAGTAGTTCCTGAGATCCTTGCCCTGCAGGTGATTGTCGTCGACGAAGGTCTGGACGGGCAGGATCTCGACCGAAGTGACCCCGAGGGCACGCAGGTAAGCGACGACCTCCTTGGTCGCGAGACCGCCGAACGTGCCGCGGAGCGCCTCCGGAACCGCGGGATGCCGCTTCGTGAAACCCTTGGCGTGCAGCTCGTAGAAGACGGTGCTCTCCCACGGCACGCGCGGACGCTGGTCGCGGCCCCAGGTGAACGAAGGATCGACGACGCGGCATTTCGGCATGAACGCCGCGCTGTCGCGGTTGTCGGGGACGAGATCGGCGTCGCGGTCGCCGATCCGGTAGCCGTAGACCTCGGGCCGCCAGCGCAGGTGCCCGACATGCGCCTTCGCGTAGGGATCGAGCAGGAGCTTCGCCGGATTGAAACGGTGTCCGCGCCCGGGGTCGTAGGGTCCGTGCACACGATAGGCGTAGACCGTGCCGGGGCGCGCATCGGGAAGGTACCCGTGCCAGACCTCGTCGGTGTATTCCGGAAGCTCGATCGTTTCGATCTCGTTGCGTCCCTCGTAGTCGAACAGGCAGAGCTCGACCTTCGTCGCGTTGGCGGAGAACAGCGCGAAGTTCACGCCGAGCCCGTCCCATGTCGCGCCCAGCGGTTGCGGAAGTCCTTCGAAGATCCGGGATGCTCTCAGGAGGGTTGCCAAGTCCGGTGCATTCCTCGATGGAGGGGCGTCGATACGATACTGAAAGAAACCGCCCGCTCAAGGCCTGAGAAGCTTCCTTAGCACGCCGGGCACGAGAGCGGCGAGAGGGTTGACCGAGACGGACGGGGACGCCATCGGTCCCCGGACGCGCCAGGTCGCGGCGAACACGCCGCCGCCCTTCTCGGGGCTGAACAGCTTGCCGAGCACCGGGATCCGTCCCGGCAGCGCGTTCAGCGCGTAGGCCGGAACGATCGTGCCGTCGAGATCGAGGCTCGCGGTGCGGAGATCGACGGTTCCCGAAGCGGTCAGGCCGAGCGCCGGCTGCCAGACGCGCGCGTCTTCGAGGGCGAGCGTTCCGTTCTCGATGCGCACCGGCGCGTCGAGCCTGGTCACGGTCAGGCTCGGGCTCGGCGAGTGTTCGAGCAGCCCATAGACCGTGGCGTCGCGGAGCAGGCGTGCGACCCAGGGAACCCGGCGGAGGGTGAAGGCGGTCACCACCATGTGGCCCCGGAACGGGTCCCCCGGCGCCTCGTCGTCGAAGCGGCCGTCGAGCCGGAGCCCGCCGCCGCTGATGTCGTCGGTGACATCGAGGCCGGCGAGCAGCGCGCCGGTGTCGCCGGCGGTGACGGCGAGCGACCGTCCGCCCGGCACCGGCGCGAGCGTCGCCACCACGGGGGACGGCGCACCCGCGGTGACGCGGCCTGCGGCCGGACGGCTGCCTGCGCCGCGTACCCGGACGGCGATCTGGTCGAGGACACGCTTGCCGGGAAGCAGCACACGGTCGAAGTCGAGAGCGGCTTCCCAGGGCTGCGCCGGCCGGCGACGGCTTGCGGGTGCTGGTACGGGTGCCGGTGCCGCCGCGGGGTGCGGCCCGCGCGGCGCCGGCGCGTGCCCGCCGAGGATGGGAGCGAGGTCGAGCGACGTCCCGCGCAGGACGATCGCGATCGCGCCGCCTCCGGATGGCGGCAGCAGGATCCGACCGGCGGCGTCGGTCCGGCCGACCGTGACGCGGTCGAGCGCGAGGCCGCGCACGCGTCCCGCCTCCACGATCGCATGGGAGCGGATCGAGAGCTGAGGCGCGGTCGCCTGCAGACGGTCGATCGAAACCAGGTGGTCGTCGTGGAGACCGATCGAGGCCTCGACCGAGCCGGGCTCGCCCGGCTGCTTGCGCCAGCCGAGCGGGGTCACGAGCGCGGCGTCGGCGAGGTCGCAGCCGAGATCGAGCGAGGCGTCGCCGTCCCGGTGGAGGGCGTAGGAGAGGTCGAGCCGGGCGGCCCCGTCGGCGATCCGGCCGATCGGCAGGCCGGCCTGCCGGAGACCGTCTGCGGTCGCGCGCCCGGAGACGTGGACGGTCTCGGTCACCTGCGCGGGCGGCCCGGCCCGGAAATCCATCCGGAGCGCGATCACGGTCGGGATCGCGGCGATCGCGGCGCGACCGGCCATGGTGAGGCCGTCGGTGTCCGCGTCGAGCCGGAAGGTGCCGTCGTCGATGGACTGGCCGGCCGCGACGTCGCCGAGATGGACCTGGGCCAGATGCGCGTCGGCCGTGATCCCGATCTGGTCCATCGTCACCCTGTCGTCGAGCGGCAGCGTGACGACGAGCCTGCCGTCGACGGTGCCGCGCGGGTCGTCGAAGCTGAGCGGCTGGCGGGACAGGAGCCGGAGCCGCTTCTCGGAGAGTACTGCGAGCACGGCCGGAAGCGGCCCGCGGATCCGCGCATCGATCCGGCCGATCTGCTCGGGCGCCGAGATGCCGGTGATCCGCATCCGGCTCCCGGCGAGGTCGAGCGGGCCCTGCCGGCCGGTGGCGAGCGTGATCAGGATCGTGTCGGCGTCGACGATCTCGACACGGCCGGCGGCACCGAGGATCGGCGGGATCGGTCGGAGCCAGTGGACCGGAAGGTCGCGCGCGTCGAACCCGCCGGAGACGCCCCGGACCGCGAGCCCGGCGAGACCATTCCGGCTCGAGAGCGTGGCATCGAGGGTGGCCGCGGAGACGGTGCCGGACGGGATGTTGCCGGTGATCCAGCGTCGGGCGTCGTGCGCGACGCGATCCGGCCAGTAGCGGGGAAGGTCGGCGGCCGGCACCCGGTCGAGCGCGATCCGGAGCGCACCGGCGAGCGTGCCATCCGCGCGCGGGTCGCCGTCGAGCGCGCCCGTCGCGGTGATCACCGGCCCGCCGGCCCCGCCGGGACCCGCGAGCCGGAGTGCCAGCCGATCGAGCGTGAGCCGGGCGCTGGCGAGCGGGGATCCGGCAGGGCCGTCCGGTCGAAGCGTCGCCCGGAACGTGGCGCCGAGGAACGGGATCACGCTGCCGCCGAGCGCGGCGCGTCCCGGGCCGGCCTTCGCCGACAGCACCGCGTCGCGCGGATGTCCCGCGCGGTCGAGTGCGACGTCGAGCGCGAGGTCGAGCGGCGCCGCGAGCGGGAGCCCGCGCGGGACGAACGCGGCGGCGGAGATGCGAAGCATGCTGCCGCCGCCGCTCGCCCCGGGCCCGACCGCAACCGAGAGCGGCGCATCCTGTCCGAGCAGCGACACGGCGAGACGCGCGGCGCCCTGGAGCGTGCCGGGGGGATCGCGGTCGAGATGGGCAGCGGCGACGGAGACGTGGACCGGCGTCGGGCCGGTCCAGTCGAGGGTGGTCTCGGCGAGCGAGAGGCGGTGGAGCGACGCGAGCGGTCCAGGACCCGCGTGGGACCCCGACGAGGCGTCGGACGGG
>CAXUBX010000083.1:6018-13397 GCA_964249405.1 uncultured Acetobacteraceae bacterium
GACGGGGCGGCGGAGACGTGGGTCCGGTCGGCCGCGACCGTGAGCGGCTCGATGCGCCCGGCGAGAAGCGGCGCCGCCGCGAGCCCGACCGAAAGCTCGGCGGCGGTGGCGGCGAGCCGGACCCCGCCCGCCACGGTCCGCAGCGAGACCCGGTCCGCTTCGATCACCAGGGGTGCGGCCGGTCCGTCCCGCAGCAGCGACCAGTGCAGCGTCAGGCGGTCGAAGCGGATCGCCTCGCCCGGCGCCTCTCGGGCGACGAGGCGCCGGGCGAGACCGGTCACCGGCAGCGGCACCGGCTCGCCGAGGCGGACGAGGAGAACGAGGACGGCGCCGAGCGCGAGGCCCGCGAGCCCGAGCGCGCTCCAGGCGAGGATGGTGACGACGCAGCCGCCCCGCCTCGCGCCGCCGTGCCATGCTTGACGGAAGCGGCTCAGCGGCCGGACCCTGCGGCACGATGACGGGTCGCGCGACCGCAGCCGAACGGTGGCCGCTTGCCTCGAACGAGGCGGCGGCGGCCGAGCTCTCGCGGGCGATCGAGGCGCGCGCGATGGAGGCCGCGCCCGGCGGGACGGCGCTGGCGGTCCTCCGTCGCGCCGACACCAGGGCGGCGCTCCGCGCGATTGGCGGCAACAGCCTGTATCTCGCCGACCTCGCGCGGCGGGAGTGGGAAACGGTGGTGTCGCTCGCCGCGAACGGCCCGGATCAGGTGGTCGGCGAGGCGCTGGCGGCGCTCGGCCGGGTGGAGCGGTCGGGGCCGCGCGAGGCCACGCGGGCGGCGCTCAGACGGGCGAAGCGGGTGGTGGCGCTCGCGGTCGCCTGGGCGGATCTCGGCGGAACCTGGCCGCTCGCCGCGGTGACCTCGGCGCTGACACGGCTCGCCGAGACGTCGCTCCGGGTCGCGCTCGACCATCTCCTCCACCACGAAACGGCACGCGGGCGGCTCCGGCCACGCGACACGCCCGAACCGCAGCGATCCTGCGGCTTCGTGGTTCTCGGAATGGGGAAGCTCGGCGCCGGCGAGCTGAACTACTCGAGCGATGTCGATCTCGTCCTTCTCTACGACCCGGACACGGCGGGGGGCGGCCTCGACCGCTCCTCCGTCGCATCGACCTTCTCACGTGTCGCCCGCGATCTCGTGACCCTTATGGAGACGCGCGATCCGGACGGCTACGTGTTCCGGGTCGATCTTCGCCTGCGGCCGGATCCCGGATCGACGCCGCCCGCGGTCTCGCTGCAGGCCGCGATCGTCTACTACGAGAGCCTCGCCGAGACCTGGGAACGGGCGGCCTTCATCAAGGCGCGGCCGGTGGCCGGAGACGAGGATCTCGGCGCCTTCTTCCTCCGCGAGATCGGGCCCTTCATCTGGCGGCGGCATCTCGACTTCGCGGCGATCGACGACATGCAGGCGATGAAGGCGCGGATCGACGCGGCGGACGCCGGCTCGCGCGGCCGGTCGGCGGGCGAGGACGACGGGGTCGGGGCGCTGCTCGGGCGGGACCTGAAGCGTGGTCCCGGAGGGATCCGGGAGGTCGAATTCATCGCCCAGACGCTGCAGCTCGTCTGGGGCGGCGGCAACCGGGCGCTGCGGCGGCGAGGCACGGTCGACGCGCTCCAGGCGCTCGGCGAGGCCGGGCTGCTCGACGGAGCCGAGGTTGAGCGACTGGCCGCGAGCTACATTGTTCTGCGGCGCGCCGAGCACCGGCTGCAGATGGTGGCCGATCGGCAGACCCATCGCCTGCCGGCCGACCGCGCCGGGTTCGGGCGGTTCGCGACCTTCATGGGATTTGCCGACGCCGCGGCGCTGGCCGCCCATCTCCTCGCGGCGATGGCGCCGGTGGAAGCGGCCTTCCGCGCCGTGCTCTCGGACACGCCGCCGCCGGACCCTCCCCTCCTCGCGGGGTTCCGGGACCGCGAGGCGGCGTCGGCGCTGGTCGGCCGTCTCAGGGAGGGCCGCACGCGGGCGCTCAGGACCGAGCGGGCACGACGGCTGCATGACGCGGTGCTGCCGGTCCTGCTCGCGGCGTTCACGCGCGCGCGCGATCCCGACGCGGCGCTGGCGCGATGGGTCGGGCTGGTCGAGCGACTGTCGGAGGGGGTGGCGCTGCTGTCGCTGCTGGCGCGGAACCCGGGGCTGGTGCGCCGGATCGCGGATCTGCTCGCCGCCTCGCCGCCGCTCGCCGACTCGGTGGCGGCGATGCCCGGGGCGATCGAGGGGCTGCTCGCGCCGGACGGGACCGAGCGTCCGCCGAGGCGGGAGCTGGCGCGCCTCGTCGAGGGACGGCGCGATCCGGCGTCGCTGGAAACGGCGATCGAGACGGCGCGGCGCCTGGTGCGGGCCGAGGAGCTCCGGCTGGGCTGGGGCGAGCTCGGCAACCGGATCGACGTCGACCGGGCGGGCGAGGCGCGGACGGATCTCGCGGAGGCCACGGTCGCGCTGCTGCTCGACCGGGTGCGCCGGGCGCACGAGGCGCGGCACGGGCGGATCGAGCGAGGCGGGCTCGTGGTGGTGGCGCTCGGCAAGGCGGGGTCGCGGCGGATGATCGCCGGGTCGGATCTCGATCTCCTGCTCATCCACGACGTCGATCGCGGCGGAGCGCCCGGCGGGGAGCCGCATGTGCGAGGGACGGCGCCGGAGACCTACTACGCCCGGCTCGCGCAGTCGCTGATCGCCGCCCTGACGGCGCCCGGACGCGACGGCCCGCTCTACCGTTGCGACATGCGGCTCCGGCCCTCCGGCCGGGCGGGCCCGGTCGCGGTGTCGCTTCCCGCGTTCGAGCGCTACCACCGCGAGGACGCCTGGACCTGGGAGCGGATGGCGCTGGCACGGGCACGGCCGGTCGCAGGGCCCGCCTGGCTGCGGCGGCGAGTCGCGTCCGCGATCGGGGTCGCGCTCGATCGGGCGGATCTCCGCGACGGCACACGTGGGGGAACGGGAGCGGCTGATCGGGTCCGCGCCGATGCGGTGGCGATGCGGGCCCGGCTGCTCCGCGACCGTCCCGCCGCCGGTCCGTTCGACGCGAAGCTGCGGCCGGGCGGCCTGATGGAGGTCGAGTTCGTCGCGCAGGCCCTGCAGCTCGGGCCGCATCCCGGGCTGCGACGCTCGACCGACACCGGGCGCGCGCTCCGGGCGCTCGGCCGGTCGGGGCTGCTCGCGCGCGGGGATGCGCGCGCGCTCGCCGCGGCCGACCGGTTCTGGCGCGTGCTGCAGTCGCGGCTGCGCCTGCTGCACGGGCCCACGGTGCCGGAGCCGGACCTCGCGCCCTCGGTGCGGGACGGGCTCGCGTCAGCCCTCGGCGACGGGTTCGAGCGCGAGATGGACCGCGTGGCCGGGGACGTCTCGGCACGGTTCGCGCGTATCCTCGGCGTGCGATGATGTCGTCGCTATAACCCAATGCTCGCGTGGCCGAGCCGCTCGACACGCCGGCGGCCAGGGTTCGCGGCGGCGTTCGCCGGCCGTTCAGGATCCGGTTTCGATCGCCTTCCGGACCAGGGCGGCGTGCTCGGCCGGCTTCACCTTGCGCCATACCGTGCGGACGGTCCCGTCGGGACCGATCAGGAAACTCGACCGTTCCATGCCCATGTACTGCTTGCCGTACATCGACTTGCTCACCCAGGTTCCGTAGCGGTCGGCAAGTGCGTGATCGGCGTCGCTCGCGAGCGGGAAGCTGAGATCGTATTTGGTCGCGAACTTGTCGATCGCGATGATCGGATCGGGGCTGACGCCGACGACGTCGAGGCCCAGCGTCTGCAACGAGGGGAGTGCCTCCTCGAGGGCGCAGGCCTGGGCCGTGCACCCCGAGGTGTCGGCCTTCGGGTAGAAGTAGAGAAGGAGCATCCGGCCCGCGTAGTCGGCCAGGCGGACCGTCCGGCCCCGGCTCGCAGGGAGCTGGAAGGAAGGCGCCTTGTCACCACGTTCGATCATCGCGGGACGCTAGCAGCGCCTGTCCTGCCCGAACAGGGGAGCACCGCCCGCAAGCGACGGTGACGATGCGCCCCGGGTCAGAAGCACGGCCGGATCAGTAGCCCGGGTAGTAGCCGGGCGCGGCGTAGGCGACCGGCGGCGGCGCCGAATAGACCACCGGCGGCGGCGCATAGACCACCGGCGGCGGCGCGGCATAGACCGGCCGGGACGCGAGGGCCGCACCGGCCAGCCCGCCGACGACAGCTCCGGTCGCCAGGCCGACGCCGAAACCCGGGCCGCGGCGATAGCCACCGTAATAACCGTGATGGTATCCGCCGTAGTAGCCGTGGTGCCAGTAGGCGAGCGCGGGCTGCGCCGCTGCGAGGCCGAGACCGAAGACCGGCAAGGCCACGAGAAGACGCCCATTCCTCGACATCAAAAACCCTCCTTATCGATCGTCAGAGGAAACACGGTCCTCGTGACGACTTTGCGGCAGCGCCGCGTCCGGGCCGTGTCGGCCCTTCACATCCGGGCGAGCGTCCGCGGCTGCGGCAGGCGCCGCCCGCGGATAGATCGCACGGCGGCCGCGATCGTTGCGGCGAGAAGAACCGCGAGCCCGGCCGCGAGGACCACGGAGGCGGGACGAGGTTCGGCGCGCCAGACCAGTTCCGCCCGAAGGACCCGGATCGGCGGCACCCGCGTCGCCGCCTGATACCAGGCCGCCTCGACCTCTGCCGTGAGGAGCACGGCGAGCCCGACCAGCACGGCGAGCGCGGGCAGGCGCGCGCCCCATCGCCGCGGCAGCGCCCGCCAGGTCAGCAGGAACAGGAGCAATCCCGCGTAGGTGGTGGGGGAGGACACGTCGAGCTTGGCCTGCATGAAGAAGTGGAGCAGCGCGAGGAGCGAGATCGGGAAGATCAGTCGGTGGAGTTCCTTCCAGAGCCGGCCGAGCCGGCGCACCGCGGCGTCGGTGGACGTGAGCGCGAGGATCACCAGCCCGACGAGCGCCAGGAAGCCGACCAGGAGATAGATCCGCCGCGCGATCTCGGAGGCGACGAAGACGAGGTTGCCGTGCTGCTGGACGACGTAGAGCGTGAGGTGGGCGGTGGCATAGCAGGCGCAGGCGATCCCGATCGGACGCCGGAGCAGCGGCACCAGGCGGAGGCCATACACGTGACGGACCGGGGTCACCGCGAGCGCCAGGAGCAGGAGGCGGACGGTCCAGAGGCCGGTTCGGCGGATCAGCGCCGTCAGCACGTTCGGTCCGAGCGCGCCGTCGGCGAACTGCGCGACCATCCACACCGCCGGGAGCACCAGCGCGACGATCGTGACGCGCTTGAGCAGGCGGCCGGAGTTCACGGGGGCGGGGTCACGTCGCGGTCGCCGGAGGGCGGGGCGAACAGGGCCGGATCGACCGGCCCGCGCCGGACCGAGAGCGCGACCAGGGCGGGGCGACCCGCCGCCTCGGCCCTGAGCAGGATCCCGTCGGCGGTGAAGCAGGAGGTGACCGCGGGGACGGTGCCGTTCCCGGCCGGCTGGCTCCGCGCGACGTAGTCCGTGCAGTCGAGCCCGGCCACGCGCGACGTCCCGGTCTCGGCATAGGCGCCGTCCGGGGCACGCCGGTTCCGCATGTCCGCAGCCCCGCCGGGCGCGCTCTCGCGGACGAAGGTGCCGGCGTTGCGGTCGATCACGATGGCGGTCCCGTGCACCGTGTCGGTGATGATCGAGAGACCGCCGCCCGGGGCGTCGAGACGCTCCTTTCCGGTCGCGGCCTCGACCATGAGCGTCTGCTGGATGCCCGGCGTGCCGCTGATGCCGTAGGTGACCACGACGTCGGCGCGCGGGAAGACGAACGGCGCCGCGAGCAGGATCGCGCCGACGCTCATCCCGCCCCCGGAGCCGGCGCGGCCGGATGGGCGATCCGCCGGTCGCCCGGCGGCGGGGCGAAGCGGCCGGGCGGGATCGGGGCGAACGACACGGTGAGCGCGGTCAGGCTGCCGCTGGCGCCGCTGCCGTCCGCGCCTCTCGCGGCGAGCAGCACGCCCGACGGGGTGACGCAGGCGCTCGCGTCGCCCTTGCCGGTGCCGACCCGCCAGTCGTCGCAGGCGATCCCGGCCACGACCTGCCGCGTGCCGGCGCGCGCGTAGTGCATGCCTGCACCGAGCATGAACGGGTCGGTGATCGGACCCGTCGTCGGGATCACCATGAAGACGTGCGGATCGGGCACGACCACGGTGACGGTGCGCCTGTCGCGGTCGAGGATGGTCTCGCCCTGCCCGGGCGGTCCGTCGATCCGAAGGAAACGGCCCGCGCCGCCGAACGAGACGGTGACGTCCTCCGTCGGGCCGCCCGAAGGTGCCACGTGGTAACGGACCGTCGCGTCGACGAGGGGAAACGCGGGCGGCGCCTCGGCACCGGCATGCGCCGGCGCGCCGGTGAACGGGACGGCGAGCAGAGCGGGGAGGAGCAGCCGGGTTGCCGGGCCGGCAACGCGCCGCCGCCTCTTGCGGGCGATCATCGCTCGATCCTACCGGGGCGGCAGCCCGGTGGCGACCACCTCGGCGGCGATCACGGCGGCTCGCGCGGGGTCCGGCCAGTCCGCACGCGGCGCATCGAGGGCGGCGGCAAGACGGCGCCGATACTCGTCGCGGGGGATCTCGACCGCGCCGAAACGGCCGAGATGGGCGGTCACGAACTGGGTGTCGAGGAGCGAGAAGCCGGATGCGACGAGGATTGCCACGAGATGCACGAGCGCCACCTTCGACGCGTCGGTCTCGGTGCTGAACATGCTCTCGCCGAAGAAGGCGCCGCCGATCGCGACCCCGTAGAGGCCGCCCGCCAGCACGCCCCCGACCCTGGCCTCCACGCTGTGCGCGTAGCCGAGCCGGGCGAGGCTCGCGAACAGTCGCTCGATGTCGGCGTTGATCCAGGTGTCGTGCCGGCCGGGTCCCTCCTCGGCGCAGCCGGCGATCACCGCCGGGACATCCTGGTCGACGGCGATCGAGAACCGCGCCGCGCGGACCACCCGGCGGAGACGGCGCGGAACGTGGAAGGCGTCGAGCGGCAGGATCCCGCGCTGCTCGGGATCGAGCCAGTAAAGTCGCGCGCTCCCCCGCGTCTCGGCCATCGGGAACAGGCCGGCGCGGTAGGCCCGGAGCATCAGCTCCGGCGTCAGCACGAAACGCCTCGACGACATCAGGCCGGGATCATGACAGAAAGCCCGGAACGCGGCATGGCGTATCCGCGAGATCCGACGAGAACCCCCCCGAGGCCTCCATGCGCGCCCTGCCCTTCGTGCTCTCGACCCTGGTGATCTGCGCCCTGTTCGCGCTCGCGCGCGAGGTGCATCCGTGGACCATCCTGTCGATCGCGGGCTGGTCGATCGCAGGCTGGATCGCGATGGCCCTGGTGGCGGCGGTGATCGGGCTGTTCACGGCGTAGCGGCTGCGGGGCGCCGCCGCACGCCCGCTCATGCCGC
>CAXUBX010000084.1:0-10400 GCA_964249405.1 uncultured Acetobacteraceae bacterium
GGCGTGAGCGGCGGGACGTGGCGCCTCCGCCGCGTTCACGCCGCCGCTCACGCCGCCGCCTCCGCGACGCCGCCGGACAGGGCGGCGAGGCGCGCCGGGGCGTCCGCGGCGGCCGGGTCGACCTCGCCCGCGACCTCGCCCTCGCTCAGCACCACGAGGCGGTCGCAGAGCTCCATCAGCTCGTCGATCTCGGACGAGGTGACGAGCACGCCCAATCCGGCAGCGGCGAGCTTGCGGACGAGACGGTGCACCTCCTCCTTCGCGCCGACGTCGATCCCGCGTGTCGGGTCGTCGAGCATGATCACCCTGGGATCGGCGGCGAGGGAGCGCGCGATCAGGACCTTCTGCTGGTTGCCGCCGGAGAGCTGGCCGATCGGCTGCGACGGGCCCGAGGTGCGGACGCCGAGCTCGTTGATGTAGCGCTCGACGAGCTCGTTCTCCCGCCCGCGCTGGAGCACACCGCGGCGGGACAGCCGAGGCAGGATCGCGGCCGTCATGTTCTCGCGGACCGGCAGCAGCGGGAAGATGCCCTCGCTCCGGCGATCCTCCGACAGGAAGCCGAGGCCGGCGCCGATCGAGCGGCGCGGGGTGGTGCCTCCGAGCGACGTGCCGGCGAGGACCACGGAGCCGGCGTCCGGACGCTCGGCGCCGAACACCGCCTTCATGGTCTCGGTGCGGCCCGATCCGAGCAGGCCGGCGAGGCCGACGATCTCGCCGGCCCGGACGGTGAGCGACACGCCGCGGACGCGCGCGCGCCAGGTGAGGTCACGCACCGCGAGCGCGTCCCCCGCATCGTCGCGCACCGCGCGTCCGGCGACGCCGGGCGCGCGGTGGCGTGCGGCCTGGTCGCGGCCGAGCATGGCCGAGACCAGCTCCGCGCGCGGCAGATCGGCGACGGCCGCGGTGCGGACATGCCGCCCGTCGCGCAGCACGGTGAGGCGGTCGCAGATCGCGTAGCATTCGGACAGGCGGTGGCTGACGAAGACGATGCCGATCCCCTCCTGCCGCAGACGCCGGACGGCGCCGAACAGGATCTCGACCTCGCCGGCGGTGAGCGCCGAGGTCGGCTCGTCCATGATCACCACCCGCGCGCCGAGCGAGACCGTGCGCGCGATCGAGACCATCTGCTGAAGACCAAGACCGAGACTGCGCAGTTTCGCGCGCGGATCGATCGGCAGCCCGTAGCGTTCGAGGATGGCGCGCGCCTCGCGCGTCATCGCCGCGCGGTCGATCAGGACGCCGGCGCGCTTCGGCTCGCGACCGAGAAACATGTTCTCGGCCACGCTCCGCTCGGGGATCAGGTTGATCTCCTGATAGACGGCGGCGACCCCGGCGAGGCGCGCGTCCCGGGGCGACGCGAACCGCACCGCCGTGCCCCCGAGGCGCACCTCGCCGCCGTCGGGTGGCTGGAAGCCGGTCAGGATCTTGATCAGGGTGGACTTCCCGGCGCCGTTCTCGCCGAGAAGTCCATGCACCTCGCCCGCGGCGACCGCGAACGACACGTCCCGCAGCGCACGGACGACGCCGAACGACTTCTCGATGCCGATGGCCTCGAGAACGGCAGCCGTCGACATCGGCCGCGGCCTCGGCTCCGTCAGTAGGGCGCGCCGCTGCTCAGCGCCGAGGACGCGTTCGCCTTCGTGTAGAGCGCGTCCTGCATGATGATCTTCTGCGGAACCGGCGTGCCCGCGAACCACTTGGTCAGCGCCGACAGCGCCTGCGGTCCGAAGCGCGGATTGGTCTCGACGTCGGCGTTTGCGGTGCCGCCGGCGATCGCCTTGACCAGCGCGCTGGTGCCGTCGATCGAGACGATCTTGACGTTGTGGCCGGGATGCTTGCCGCCCTGGCGGAGCGCGGTCATCGCGCCGAGCGCCATCACGTCGGCCTGGGCGTAGACGGCGGTGACGTTGTGGTGCGCGAGCAGGAGCTGCTCCATCACGCGCTGGGCGTCGGTGGTCGACCAGTTGCCGGTCTGGGCGGCGAGCAGCGTCATGCCGGGGTGCTTCGCGATCGCGGCCGCGAAGCCCTGGGTGCGCTGCGTCTCGACGTCGTTGCCGTAGGCGCCCTGGATCTCGATGATCTTGGCCTTGCCGCCGGTGACCGACGCGAGCACGTCGCCCGCGCGCTGCCCCTGGACCAGGAAGTTCGAACCCATGTTGGTGATGATCGGCGCGCAGGCGGTGCCGGCGGTGACGCGGTCGATGGTGACCACCGGGATGTGCTTGGCCGCGGCCTGCTCAAGCGCCGGCTGCAGGCCGGTCGCGTTCAGCGGGGCGATGACCAGCGCCTGCGCGCCCTGGCTGATCATGCTTTCGACGTCGGCCACCTGCTTGGCCTGGTTGTCGTTCGCGTTCGTGTAGAGCAGCTTGGCGCCGGCGCTGGACGCGGCATCCTTGACGGACTTCGTCTCGGCGGCGCGGAACGGGTTCTGCTCGTTCTCCGACTGCGAGAAGCCGATCAGCATGCCGGACAGGCTGGCATGGTTCGGGCTCGGATCGGTGCAGGTGGCCGACGAGGTCTCGGCGACCTTCTGCTCGCCGGAGGACTGCGCGTGCGCGCTGCCGATCGACGCGGCAAGGCACAGCACGGCCGGCGCCGCGCGCCACCAAAGCAAAGAATTCATCGCCCCTCCTTCCGTCGGCCGTCCGGCTCCGGCCGGCATCGACGCGATCGGCGTTCTTGTTCTGGCCGGTTCGGTCCCGGACTGTCCGGCCATTGCCGGAACACCGCACCTTAGGCAAGGGATCATTGAAGGAAAAGAGATTTCCCTCGGTCTGGGATTTTTTCCAGTCGGGCCGTCGTCACCGCGCCGCCCCCTCAGCGTGCCCCCCGTCCGGCGGCCCGCCGGCCGGACACCGGGGGCGCCGCCAGTCGCAGCACCGCGCGCGCGGTGTCCTCGGTGGTCACCAGGCCGCTCACCAATCCGGTGCGGATCGCCGCCAGGATCGCGGCCGTCTTGCCGGTGCCGCCGGCGACGGCGACGGCCTCCCGTCCGCGCAGCCGCGCGGGATCGAGCGCGATCACGCGCTCGTGGAGCGACACGTCGAGCAGCCGGCCGTCGGCGTCGTAGTAGTGGCCGAGCAGCTTCGCGACCGCGCCGCGCCGCCCGACCTCGTCGATGTCCTCCCTGGTGAGGAGTCCCATGGTGAGGTCGGTCGCTTCCTTCTCGGCGACGCTGCCGATGCCGAACAGGAAGAAGCCGGCATCGGCCGCGCGCGCGAGCGCCTCGCGCACGCCCGGCTGGCGCAGCATCACTCTCCGGTCGGCGCGGCTCGCGGCGTAGAAGGGAACCGGCAGGAGATGCGCGACCCCGCCCGTCCGGTCGGTCAGCGTCTGGATCAGGTCGAACGGGTAGGAGCTGATCCGTCTCGGACAGCTTCCGAGCAGGGCCGCGATCTGCACCTCGGCCCGCCGCCAGTCGGGAAGATACGGCGACGCCGCGGCGAGCGTGCGGCCGTGACCGATCCCGAGGGTCCGATGCCGCCCGCTCCGGATGACCCCGTCGAGCAGCGTCGCGGTGGCGCGACCGAGCGTGTCGAGCGGAAGCGGGCTCACCGACACCTCCGGCACCACGGTCGCGGTGCGGAGCGGGAGGGCCGCCACCAGCTCCTGTTCGAGACCGACACAGCCCGCGATCGGTCCCTCGACGAGCACCCGGATGGTGCCGTTGCCCTCGGCGAGCGCGATCAGCCGGCTCACCTTGTTCAGCGACAGGCCGAGACGGCGCGCGATCTCGGCCTGCTTCAGCTTGCCGTTGTGGTAGAGCCATGCGGCGCGGGCGGCGAGCTCGGCCTCGGCCTCGGCGGGCAGCGATGGGCGCCGTTGTTGCAAACCCGACATCGGCCGGCGTCGTCTCCCCCTGCGACCGCCCGGCCGATCGGCGATCGCGCGGACCGGTTTCTTCTGCGTGATCGGACCGCGTTCGTCCACCTCGCCGCAACTCAGCCCGACGGCGCGTACGCCCGGACGTCGTCGATCTCGATCGCCGCATCAGACCGCGGCAGCGGCGCCCCGCGGTCCCACGGGAAGCCGAAGGCGAGATCGAGGATCAGGTATTGCGGCTGCCGCCAGTCGGCGTCCGGCGGATAGGGACGCCGCGCGACCTCGCGGCCGTCGAGAAACCAGACCACCCCGCGCTCGGTCATCAGCGAGGCGAAGACGTGAAACGATCGCGAGAGATCGACGCCGTGGAGGTCGATCCCGATCGTCTCGTGCGGGTAGTCGGCCGCCGCCGCGGGCGAGCCCACCTTGTCGTTCCAGTGCAGCGACACCGCGTACGAGGTCGCGTTCCCGAACGTTTCCATCACGTCGTTCTCCCACTGCTTGGCGTATTGCAGCGGCGAGGGCCAGGCCTGACGGTTGCACCCGAGCGTCCAGAAGGCGGGCCACGCGGCAGGGTTCGCGGACAGTTTCATCCGCGCCTCGATGTAGAGCGGTGCCGCCATCGCGAAGCTGTCATGGGTGGAGATCAGCCCGCCGAAATGCGTGGGCCGCCCGCGGGTGAGCGCCGGGAAGCGGGACGCGGCGTCGGCGGGCATCGGACCGGCCGCGATCCGCAATGCCCCCGGGCCGGCGCCGGCCGCGTCCGCGACGACCGAGAACGGACGGATCGCGGGATCGCCCGGCGGCACGAACCATTCGTAGCCGAAGCCCTGCTCCGCGGAGGGCGTCCAGGTCGCCCGCGACAGCGTCCGGAACCGATCCTCGAACACCAGCCGCCATCCGGCCGGCGGCCCGCCACCGGCGACGGGCGCCGCATCGGCCCGCGCGCCCGCCGCCGCGCTCCGGGATCGCGCCACGGCGGCACTGCACCCGCCGTGGGGCTCCGCTCCTGCCGGCCCGGGAAGCGTCGCCAGGAGCACCATCGCTCCCGCGGCCGACCGGGCAAGCCATCGCGCGCGCGCCGACGCCATGTCTCAGGCGCCGGCGGAGATCGAGAGCACGCCGGAGACGATGAGCAGGATGCCGAGCACCTTGGCCGCCGAGATCGCGTCGCCGAACAGGAGGAAGCCGCCCGACGCCGTCACCACGATGCCGAGCGCCACGAACGGGTAGGCGGTCGACAGCGGAACCCGCGACAGCACCGACAGCCACACCAGCGCGCTGAGGGCGAAACAGCCGAGACCGAGGACGACGAGCGGCGAGGAGGCGATCAGCACGGCGAGGCGCCACCCGCCCGTGGCCAGCCCGGACTGCACGCCCTGCGACATCATCCCGTATTTGAGCGCGATCTGCGATCCCGACGACAGCAGGACGCTGAGCAGGATCAGGCCGGTCGTCGAGGCGCGCATCGCTATCCCCGCCGCCCGGCTTCGGTCCGCGCTCCGGCGCCGTAGACGCACACGCCATCGGTCTGGAACAGCGGCGCGTTGCCCGACGTCCGGCAGAGATCGACCACGTAGTCGATGCCGTTCGCCCGCGCGTATCGCAGCCTCGCGGGCAGGTCCGGCAGGGCCAGAACGGTCCAGATCCTGCTGTTCCACTCGGTGTAGAACGACGGGCTCCACATGACGGCTGCGCCCTCTCCGTAGGCGGTCCAGATCCGGCGGTGCGAGGCGAACTGGAACGTCGACGAATCGCCCGCGAAGGATCGCGGCGGCGTCGCGCCCGGCTTGATGTCCATCGTCGGGATCAGGAACTCGGCATCCGGGCCGGTGTGCGACCTCGCCCATTGCCCGATCTCGGTCCAGTGACGCGCCTCGCGGCGGAACCGCGTGTTGCGGATTTCCTGCCGCGCCGTCTGGACCGAGGCCGCGACCAGCAGCAAGGCGAGCGCGGCGAGGCGGACCCGCCCGCCGGTCCACGCGCCCCGACCGGCTTGGGCGAGGCGTTCACGCCAGACCGGCACCAGCGACAGCACGATCACCAACGCGGCCAGCGGCAGCAACGCGCGCGTCGAGCAAGTGGCGAGCGCCAGCACCGGACCGAGAAGATGGCGTTCCAGCCGGTTCGCGCCGGTCAGCCAGGTCGTCGCCAGCGCGGCCAGCCCGAGGCTCGCCAGCAGGTGCAGGCAGGTGCTGGACCGCAGCAGATGCAGGTTGAGGATCGCGGGGCTGTGCGTGACGGCCGGCGCCGCGATGCCGACCGCGTAGACGACGACGTAGCCCGCCAGCGCCGCCTGGAACAGCTCGGCCCGCCGGCCGAGCGCCCGGAACGACAGCGCGGCGGCCACGGTCACCGTCGCGAGCCCGATCTTGGCGCCGAGCGAGTTCGAGTCGAACAGAAAATGAAGCGGCCAGTACGACCTGAGATACGTGACGTAGTCGACCGGCAGCCGGTGCCCGTAGTCCGGGTTCCGCAGCACGTTGACGATCACCGGCGTCGCGAACACGGCGAACGCCACCGCACCGATGAAGAGGCCGATCGCCGCACGCCCGACCGTGACCCGCCGTGCGGCCAGCAGGCGGGCGATCATGGCCGCGAGCGGACCGAAGTTCCAGATCGCGACGAAGGCGTTGGTGAAGAACACGAGCCCGTCCGTCGCCAGCCCGGCCGCGAGCCGGCCGCGCGCGACGAAGGCCAGCATGATCAGGGTCAGCCCGTTCGCCATCTCCGAATGCGAGAACGAGTTGATGAACAGGCCGCCGCCGCCGGCGAGCGAGAGGCCGAGCATCGGCGTCGAGAACGCCACGAGCACGCTGAAGATCAGCCTTTCCGCGAGGCCGGTGACGCCGAGCAGGCTCGCGCAGGCGAGGAAGCCGGTCAGCGACAGGACGCGGGACACGAATGCGAGCACCGCGAAGGTGACGTGCGGGTCGAGGATGCGGTCGGAACCCGCGAGCAGCAGCCAGGGGCCGGCCGCATAGTGCCGGAGCGACTGGATGAAGGCATCGCTCCGGAACTGCGGCTCGTCGTACAGCGCGGCGACGATCGGCAGGTGATAGGAGTTGTTGTCGATCCCGAAGACGTAGCCGGTGGCGACGAGCGAGAGGATCGCGCCCACGATCACGGCGGCCGCGAAGCCGGCGGCATCCGCGCGGCCCCGCGCCTTCGTCCGCGCCGTGGTGCGGCGGCCGACGGAGGGCGCGGCGAGCGTCGCGGTCGACCCGCCGGGCGGCGCCATGTCAGAGATAGGCCGTCATCGCGATCGCCGTCATCGTCGCGACCGCGATCCGGCTGATCGGATCCTTGAGCGCGAAGACGATCGGATCATCGTGCAAGGTCCGCCGATGCGCCATCATCAGGATCCGGCCGATCCAGTAGATCAGCACCGGGCAGATCAGCCAGAGCAGTTCCGGCCACCGGTAGAGTTGCTGGACCGTGGGCGATGCCAGGTAGAGCGAGAAGATCGTGACCGCGTTGAAGCCGCATCCTGCGGCGACCGCGGCGACGACCGGCAGATCCGTTGCCCGATAGTTCCGGTTCGTCGGGTCGGGCAGCCCCTGGTCGAGGATCGACGCCAGCTCGACGTAGCGCTTGACCAGCGCGAGGCCCACGAACAGGAACATCGAGAACCCGAGGAGCCATTGCGACACGTCGACGTCGATCGCCGCCGCACCGCCGAAGATCCGCGTCGTGTAGAGCAAGGCGAGAACCACGACGTCGACGATCATCTTCCGCTTGAGGCTGATCGAGTAGGCGACGGTCAGGGCCAGGTAGCCCGCCAGCACCGCCGTCAGGACGAACGAGACGGTGACCGAGCAGAGCAGGGCGAACCCGAGCAGCAGCGGGATCGCGAGCAGCCCGTCGGCGGGACCGAGCGCGCCGCTCGCGAACGGGCGATGCCGTTTCGTCGGGTGACGGCGGTCCGGTCCGAGATCGATCAGATCGTTGATCACGTAGCCGCCGGACGCGCACGCGCAGAAGCACACGAAGGCGAGCAGGCTCGCGACGACCGCCTGCCCGGTCCAGAGATGCGAGGTCAGCAGGGGAACGAAGACCAGCAGGTTCTTCGCCCACTGATGCACCCGGAGCGCCCGCAGCCACGTCCCGAGCGGCCGGGGCACCGGGCCGAGGTGGATCGCCGCCGGCTCGCGGGACGCCAGACCGCGACGCACCCCGCCCGGCACGCGTACCGCGTAGGCCTCCCTCGCCGCCCGCCAGACCGCGAGATCGTCGGCGCTGTTGCCGACGTAGTCGAAGCCGCGCGACCCGAAACGCCCGACCAGCAGACGCGCCTTGGCCGCGCTCTTGAGGTTCGTCCGCCCGTCGGACGCGAACACGCCGTCGAAGAGCTGCAGATGGGCGGCGACGGCCTCGGCGGGACGGCGGTCGCTCGCGGTGGCGAGATAGACGGGACGCCCGGCGTCGCGCGCCGCGCGGACCAGATCCAGCACCGACCGATCGTAGGGCAGCAGCGTCGCATCGATCGAGGCGCGCTCGGCGAGCATCGCTTTCAGCGCCGCCGGGCTCCGGCAAGCGGCGGCGGCCATCGCGGCATGATGCGCCGGCCCCGAAGCGAGGGTGTCGAGCCAGG
Organism: uncultured Acetobacteraceae bacterium; assembly: GCA_964249405.1. Classification (GTDB taxonomy): domain Bacteria; phylum Pseudomonadota; class Alphaproteobacteria; order Acetobacterales; family Acetobacteraceae; genus CAXTPV01. Next base: position 8,417 of record CAXUBX010000084.1, read on the forward strand.
TTTCGAGCAGCAGATCCGTGCGGATCAGCGTTCCGTCCAGATCGACGATCAGCGGCACGGCCGTGCGTGGCGCGGCCTCGACGGAACTGCGACCCGGAAGGCAGGGCTCCGTGTCGATCGGGATGCTGACCGAGCTCCCGCTGATCAAACCGACGCCGATCGACCCCACAGAAAAGCCTCCTGCCGGTGCCGCATTATAACAGTCGGGTCACCGAGAGCGAGTCATTTCCTGATCGGCACGACATCCGTCGGACGCGCGCCGTCCGCTCATTCCGTTCCCATCACCAGGCCTTCGATGTCGTGCTTCTGCGTGATCGGGTCGAGGGTCTCGACCACGCGGCACACCAGGTGGTCGCGAACGGACGCCGGCAGCGCGGCATGGAACTCCCGCGTCACGGTCATGTCGTGCAGCGCCGCGTGCCCGGCACCCGGCGCGTCGACGCCGAGCACCAGCACCGGACGCGCGATCGGCGACGGGTGCGCGGTGCCGCGATGCATCGTCAGCGCCGAGCGGCAGGAGATGTCGCCCATGCGCGGGAACTTGCGGACCGCGCGCTCCGCGTAACGGCTCCATTCGGCACGGTCGGGGAACATGCCGTGCGCCCAGTCGCCTCCCGCCTCCCACTGCGTTCCCGGAGCGACCTCGAAGGGTCCCATGTCGTCGGCGACGTCGACGCCCGTGATGTTGAAGGCGAGCGAGGTCAGCCGGCGGCCCTCGTGGGTTTCGGGCGGCGACGGGAAGTCGCGGTGCCAGGGCTGGTTGCGGGCTCCCTGGAACGGCGTGTCGAAGCCGATCTCGACGATCTCGTAGTCGCGACCGAGCACCGCTTCGGCCATCGCGGTCACCCAGGGGTGGCTCGCGATCCCGACGAAGCCGCGGATCGCCTCCGGGTGGACCTCGACGTACCAGCGCCGCGGGCCCCGGCCGACCGCGCCCCCGGGACGCTGGATCGCCTCCCAGAACGCGGTCATCATGTCGTCCCTGAGCTGCTCGACGAAGTCGCGCGAGAAGGCGCCGCGGCGGCCGACGATCCCGTCCCCGACGAGCGTCGCGACGTCGGATGCGATGTCCGTCCCGGGCTCGACCTCGGTGGTGTCCGCCGCCATTGTCGCGTCTCCTCGATCGCCGTCTCCCCCGCCCCGGATAGAGCACGCTTCGGCCCCTGCAAGCCAGGGCCTGGCGCCGGCCCGGGGGCGGGACGCGGCAAAGGAGACCATGTGTTCCCGATCCGTCCGGTCCGCCGCGCCGTCGCCGATCCCGCCGCCGTGGACGAGTTCGTGAAGCGGCACGCCATGCCCGGGCTCGGGGCCGAGCCGACCTTCCTGCTCCGGCTCGGACGCGGCCCGGAGAGCGTGGTCGACGTCCACGACGGACGAGGCCGGGCGCTCGTCGCGATCCTGACCGACGCCTGCGAGAACTCGGGCGACGCGGCCGAGCTCGTGCTCCTCGCCTGCCGCGACCGCCCGCTCGCCGGGGAGGTGCTTGCCGTCTCGCTCGACGCCGCCCTGGCGGAGGCGAAACACGGCCCGCGATCCAGCCTGGAGATCGTGTTGACCGGGCTCGTCCGTCCGCACGGCGCCCTGCTCGCCTCGCGCGGGCTGGCGCCGCGCTACGAGATGACCTCGCTCGAACAGCGCTTCCCGTTCCGGCCGGTGCAGGCCGGCAGCGGCTGGCGGTGGTCGGACGCGACGGCGGCGTCGCTCCCGGCGCTCGCGGCGCTGTCGCGCGCCGCCTTCGCGGGGCATCCCGGCGTCAATTTCCCGCCGCCCGATCGCGGCGCGGCGCACACCGTGGGCCGCGTGCCGCCGGTCCGGCTGCTCCGGCACGGCGCGACGCTCGCCGGCTCGGTCGCCGTGCGCCTCGAGCCGGATGGCGCGGGGGTCGTCGAGATCGTGCAGCGGCATCCGGACCACGCCGGACGCGGGCTCGGGCCCGTGCTGCTCACCGAGGCGCTCCGGCTGCTCGGCGAGGCGGGGTGCGGCA
>CAXUBX010000084.1:10500-13064 GCA_964249405.1 uncultured Acetobacteraceae bacterium
GGGCCCGTGCTGCTCACCGAGGCGCTCCGGCTGCTCGGCGAGGCGGGGTGCGGCACGATCCGGCTCGATGCGGCCGTCGCGAACCGACGCGCGCTCGCCCTCTACGAGCGGTTCGGCTTCGTGGTGACCGACGTCTCGCCCGTCCACGGCGTCGCGGTCTGACGCCCTGCCCCGCTCGACGGGGTCTCAGGCGGCGAGGCGCGGCAGCAGGGCGTCGAGCAGGAGGCGGCCGGCAGGGGTCGGCGCGAGGCGGGCGTCGCGCCGGGAGAGATAGCCCTCGGCGATCGCCGCCTCCAGGATCGCGGGATCCGTCGCGTCGGCGATCGTGCGGCCGGTCCGGCTCGCGAACCGCGCCTCGTCGATCCCGTCCGACAGCCGGAGACCCATCAGCAGCATCTCGCGCGCCCGGTCGACCGCGCCGACCGGCTCGCGTTCGGCCATGCCGTGCCCGTGGCGCTCGACCGCCGCCATCCAGGCTTCCGGGCTGCGGTGGCGGCGCGTCGCCTCGACCGCGCCCGAGCCGTCGGTCGTGCGCCCGTGCGCGCCCGGTCCGATCCCGGCATAGTCGGCATAGCGCCAGTAGGCGAGATTGTGCCGGCTCTCGCCCCCCGGACGCGCGTAGTTCGAGACCTCGTAGGCCACGAGCCCGAACCGCGCCGCCTCCTCGGCGGTCGCCTCGTAGAGCGCCAGCGCCGTGTCGGGATCCGGCAGCGCGAGCTCGCCCCGGCGGTGCGCGGCCTCGAACGCGGTGCCGGGCTCGATCGTGAGCTGGTAGAGCGAGAGGTGGTCGGCGGCGAGCGACAGCGCCTGCCGGAGCTCGTCGCGCCAGGCGCGCTCGGACTGTCCCGGACGCGCATAGATCAGGTCGAACGACACGCGGGGGAACACCGCGCGCGCCTCGGCGAGGGCGGCGACGGCGTCGGCCGCCGAATGGTGGCGGCCGAGCTGCCGGAGCGCCGCGTCGTCGAGCGCCTGGATCCCGATCGAGCAGCGGTTCACCCCCGCCTCGCGGAACGCCCGGAGGCGGCCGCGCTCGACGCTGGTGGGGTTCGCCTCCAGCGTGATCTCGCACCCGGCGAGCGGCGGGAACAGGCGCTCGGCGCGCGCGATCAGTTCGGCCGCGAGCGCGGGCGGCATCAGGCTCGGCGTGCCGCCGCCGAGGAAGATCGAGCCGAGCCTGCGGGGCCCGATCCGGGCCGCCTCGTGCTCGAGCTCGGCCAGCAGCGCACGCGCGAACCGTTCGGCCGGGATGCGGTCCCGGACGTGGGAGTTGAAGTCGCAATACGGGCATTTCGCGAGGCAGAACGGCCAGTGGACGTAGAGGGCGAGCCCGTCCATCGCGGTCAGATCGCGATCCGGACGCCGAGTTCGACGACGCGGTCGCTCGGGATTCGGAAGAATTCGGTGGTCGGCGTCGCGTTCCGCGCCATCAGGAGATAGAGGTAGAGGCGCCAGACCGGCAGTTTCGGGACGGTCGCGCGCACCACCACCTCGCGACCGAGGAAATAGCTGACCTGCATCGGCTCGTATTCGAGCCCCTGGCCGGCGAGTTCCTCGAGCGCCCGCGGCAGGTTCGGGCTTTCCATGAAGCCGTAGCGAAGACAGACGCGGTGGATCCTCGGGGCGAGCTCCTCGACGGTGGCCCGGCTGCCCGGCCCGGCGAGCGGCCGGTCCAGGTTCTCGATCGTGACGAACACGACCTGCTCGTGCAGGACCTTGTTGTGCTTGAGGTTGTGCAGCAGCGCGCCGGGCACGTAGTCGGGCGTTCCGGTCAGGAACACGCCGATCCCGGGGACCCGTATGGTCCGCGACCGGGGAAGCCTAGCGAGGAACGAGGCAAGCGGCAGGCTCTCCTGCCGCCACCGGGCGATCAGCAGGTCGCGCCCCCGCTTCCAGGTCGTCATCAGCGCCATCAGCGAGAAGCCGAGCAGCAGCGGCACGTAGCCGCCCTCCGGGATCTTCATCGCGTTGGCCAGGAAGAAGATGGTGTCGATGGTGGCGAAGCTGCCGAACACGGCGAGCGTCAGCGGCAGCGACCACCCGAACTTCTTGTGGAACACGAAGGCGGCGAGGACGCAGTCGCAGTTGAAGGTGCCGGTCACCGCGATCCCGTACGCCGATGTCAGCGCTTCGGAGCTCCGGAACGCCAGCACGAGTGCCACCACGCCGATCGCGAGCGCCGCGTTCACCTGGGGGACGAAGATCTGGCCCTTCTCGGCGATGTTGGTGTGGGTGACCTTCATCCTCGGCAGGAAGCCGAGCTGGACGCACTGGCGCGACACCGAGAACGCGCCCGAGATCAGCGCCTGGCTCGCGATCACGGTCGCCGCGGTGGCCAGCAGCACCAGCGGCACGCGGAGCCAGTCGGGTCCGAGCAGGAAGAACGGGTTGGCGATCGCGGCCGGGTGACGGATCACCAGCGCGCCCTGGCCCAGGTAGTTCAGGGCGAGGCACGGCAGCACGAAGAACATCCAGGTCAGCCGGATCGGTCGGGCCCCGAAATGTCCCATGTCGGCGTAGAGCGCCTCGGCGCCGGTGACCGCGAGCACCACCGCGCCGAGCTC
>CAXUBX010000085.1:0-12977 GCA_964249405.1 uncultured Acetobacteraceae bacterium
AAACGGGCAGCATGACCAACTCAACCCCGCATGAAACCGACGCTGTCGGCGAGGGACGGCGCGAGGAACCGGAGCGGGCCGGCAAAGGCGCCGATGATCTCCCGGTGATCGACACCCTTGTACAGCTTTTCCTCCACGTCGCCGCCGCGTGATCGGATGCGCGCGGCAAGATGGATCGTGTTCGATGGACGGACGGTCCGGTCGGCGGTGCCGGCGAGAAGCAGCATCGGCGCCGCATGGCCGTCGGCATAGGTGATCGGCTGGGTGTCGATCGGATTGGGCGCGGTGGAGAAGAGGTCGCGCAGCATCGCCGTTCCGAACGGCAGGAAGTCGTAGGGGCCCGCGAGCCCGACGCTTCGCGCGATGTCGCGCGTGCGGTCGAGGCCCTGCTCCGCGGTCCATCTCGCATCGAGCGTCAGCATCGCAACGTTGTAGGCGCCTGCCGAGTGGCCGATCAGCGCGGGTGGATCCTCGGTGCCGTCGTGCCGGCCGATCTCGCGTCTGGTCCAGGCCAGGGCTGCGGCGCAGTCGCGAAGGAAATCGGGATACCGGACCGCAGGATACAGACGGTAGTCCGGAATGACGGTGAGGAAACCCTGCTCGGCGAGAGCGGCGCCGACGAAACGATACATCCGGCGATCGCCGGACGACCAGTCGCCGCCGTAGATGAAGATCGCGACCGGGAACGGGCCGATGCCGCGCGGACTGTAGATATCGAGGACCTGTCTCGGATCCGCACCGTACGGGATCCCGGAGGCGACAAGCCGATCGGGGGCGAGAACGTTCAGGATGCGCACCGGCGAGCAGCCGGCCAACGTCACGGAGGCGATCGATCCGAGAACCACCTGGCGCCGCCCGATCCCGGCCGTCTTTCGCCGCTGGCGTTCATCCATGCAGTTTCCTTCCCGTAGGCACGATCGGCTCCTGCGGCGGGAGCGGCGTCCGGGATGCAGGGGCGGGAACGCGAGTAGGGGACGGGACGGCATCGCGTCGCGGTGATCGGCAGCGGCATCTCCGGTCTGTCCGCTGCCTGGCCGCTCGGGCGATCCCGCGACGTCACGCTGTTCGAGCGGGCGCAGCGACCCGGCGGTCGCAGCCACATGATCGACGTCGTGCGCGGGGCGGTGTCGCTCCCGGTGAGCACCAGGTTCATCGTCTACAACGAGCCCGCCTGTCCGAACCTCGCCGCAGTGCTCGCCCATCTCAGCGTCCGGGACATGGCCCACCGACATGCCGCTGTCATTGCGAACCGGGAGGTTGACCGGCTCGACGGTCCGCCTCCCGCCGGGCGGCACGCTCGCGTTCCGGGTGAGCCGTGAACGCGGCACCACCGGCCGGCACCGGATCGATTTCACCGCTTCGGGCGATCCGGTGATCGCTCACATCCGGGTCGCGCCACGATCTCGGACTGGTGCGACGCCGATTGGACCTGGACGGCGCTCCCGGCGGTACGGCCGGACGGGTCGATGCTGTACCACGAGCGCCTCTGATGATCCGGCAGGGACGGTCGGCGGGAAAATCAGCCGGCATCGCGTGCCGCCGTGATCAGCATGAGGGTCTTGGCGTCCACGATGAGGCCGTCGCGCGCGAGGGTCGAGGCGCGTGCGAGCGTCATCTCGACCACGCCGATGTCCTCGCCCTCGTCCTCGAGGCCGCCGCCTTGGCCGGTCCGGTCCGCGCCCGAGTAGGCGGCGACGAACAGGACGACCTTCTCGGCCGACGCGCCGGGGCTCGGATAGACGGTCGCGATCCGGCGGAGATCGTGGACGCGGACGCCGAGTTCCTCTTGCGCTTCCCGCATCACGGTCGCCTCCGGCGTCTCGGCGCCGTCGATGATGCCGGCGCAGGCTTCCAGCAGGAGCGGCGGGTCGCCGTTCACCAGTGCCGGGACGCGCAGCTGGCGCACCAGCAGCACGGTGCCGCGGCCGGTGTCGACCGGAAGCACCGCCGCGCCCGGGCCGTTGTGATACACCTCACGCTCCAACGCCTGGCGGGTGCCGTCGCGCTTCGCGTGCTCGATCGTGACCTGCTCGAGGCGGAAGAACGCGTCGGAGAGGACGCGCCGCCCAACGATCCGCGGTGGCGCGCCGGCCATGATCAGCCGTTCGGCTTCGCGTCGGTCGTCGTTCCCGTCAGCTCGTCGGCGAGCCAGTCGAGGTGGTAGACCTTGCGGAGGGCTGCGATCATCGCCGCGGTGTCGACGCCGACGGTGCGATTGTTGGCGGGGTCGTAGATGTAGTCGCCGGCGATGCTGTCGATGTTGCCATCGAAGGCGACGCCGATCACGTCCGCGTCGCGGTCGATCATCGGGCTGCCAGAATTGCCGCCGATGATGTCGTTCGTCGAGACGAAGTCGAACTTGGTCGTGCCGTCGAGACGGGATTTCGCGTCGAGCCATGCCTTGGACAGCTTGAACGGTTCGGCGCCGGTCGCGCGCCGATAGAGGCCGGCGAAATCGGTGAACGGCGGAACCTCCTTTCCGTCCTTCATCCAGCCATCGACCTTGCCGTAGGACAGTCGCTCGGTGAAGGTCGCGTCCGGATAGAGGGTGGTGCCCTCCTTCGCGAAGCGGGCCGCCGCGATCAGGCCGGTCTGCCTGTTCTGCGGCGCCTCGACCTGATCCTGCCATTGCTTCAGCGCCGCGCGGCTCGCCGGATCGACCGCGAGCGCGAAGCGGATCATCGGATCCTGCGATGCGTCGATGGCCTTCTCGCCGCCGTTCCAGAGCGCGTGGCGCACCGCCAGATCGGCGAGCCGGGTGCCGGTGACCAGACGATGTGCGAGCGCGTCGGGACTCTCGTCGCCGAGTGCGGTGCGGACGGTGGCGTCATCGGCGCCAAGCACCTGGCGCAGCTTGGTGAGCGAAAAGGCGAGCGTGGTCGCGTCGAGCTCCGGGTAGATCGGACCCGACGAGAACAGGCGAGCCTCGAGTGCCGGGAGGTTGGCGTCGCGGTAGGCGGGAAGGCGATCGGCGTCGGGCTTGCCTCGCTCGACCGCGGCGCGCACGAGCTCGCGGGCGATCGCGAAGGTCTCGGCGTCGAAGGCGGCGGCGTGACGGGTTCCCTCCAGCATGAAGAACCGCGGATAGAGGCGTTGCTCGGCGGGCAGCGTTGCCCGGATCGCGGCGAACGGATCGCCGTAGGTCGACCGGCGCGTCGGGTCGGCATTGATCCAGTCGAGCAGTGCCTTGTCGTCGTCGCGCTTGTCCGCGAGCAGCTGCGGATCGCCGAGCGTCTTAAGCCAGCCGGTGTAGACCTTCAACGAATTCTCGGTGAAATACTGGTCGTTGGTGGCCTGCTTGCGGTGCGTGGCGCTCTCGCGGTTGTACTCCCAGAGCACGCCGTCGAGGTTCTCGTAGTAGCCGTAGATCAGCGGCAGTTCGTCGTTGCGGAACGTCTCGATCTGGTCGGCGGTCTCGCCGCGCGACGTTTGGCCCGGGTTGCCGGAGGTGAAGACGAGCTCGCCCGCCTTCGGGCCGGCCGGATCGAACTTGAAATGGTCCGTGTGGGCCGGCTTGCCATTCTCGTAGACGCGCAGGAACGAGACGTCGAGGTCGTATCGGGGAAAGTTGAAGTTGTCGGGATCGCCGCCGAAATTGGCGATCGCGTCATCGGGCGCGAAGGCGAGGCGGACGTCCTGGAAGCGGCGGTAGGTATAGAGGTCGTAGCGGCCGCCGTGGTAGAGCGAGATGACGTCGCAGCGGGTGTGCGCGGGATCGCCCGCCCCGCAGGACTTCTCGATGGCCGCCTCGGTCGCATGTTCCGCGGCGATGTAGTCGGCGCCGGACTTGCCCTTGAGCGCGTCGTCCATCTGCGGGGTGACGTTGCTGATGCCGCGAAGCTGGTCGAGCTCCATGCCCGGGCAGCGCGGCTCGGCGCCGGCGTGCGAGGCGGCGTAGCCGCTGACGACGTAGTCGGGCTTGTTCTTGCCTTCGAGGTCGCCGAGGCAGCCGGCGACGCAGTGATGGTTGGTCATCACCAGACCATCCGGCGAGACGAACGAGGCCGAGCAGCCGAGGGCGAGGCGCGCCGAGGCGTGCATCACGTGATCGATCCATTGCTGGGACGGGGTGAACCCGTATTTCTGCTGCATCGCCTGCTTCGGCAGGTTGTCCAGCGTCCAGAAGCCCTCGTCAGCCCGTGCCTGCCCGGCGAGCACGGTCGCGGACAGAAGCGACGCCATCAATCCAAGTCGTGTCATGCAGCTTCTCCGCCGAGCGGACTGCCGTCTTGCGCGCCACTCTCGCGCGCATCCGGAGCCGATCGTTCCTTGGCGGGGCAGATGCCCAGGCTTGAGCCGTCCTGTCGAGAGGGTTCCGAGCGGATCTGCCTCGGCCGCGGGCGGTCAGCCGTGGAAGCGGGAGATGTCGAGCAGCACCGCGGCTTCCAGCTCCTTCTCGCTGAGGCGCGAGCGGACCAGGTCGCGGATGCTGACCATGCCGGCAAGACCGTCGGCTCCGACCACGGGAGCGTGGCGGATCCGGCGCTGGCTCATGATCGCGAGCACATGGTCCACCGTGTCGTCCGGCTTGCAGGTGACGACGGGGGTGGTCATCACGCCTCGAAGCTCGCGGTCGAGGGCGCCGTGACGGTCGCGGGCGAGCAGCTTCACGAGGTCGCGTTCGGAGAAGATACCGGCGACGCCCGCGTTCTCGGTGACCACCACGGCGCCGATCCCGCGCTCGGCCAGGATGGCCACCGCGGTTTCGACGCTGTCCGACGGGCTCGCGGTCGCGCACTCGTGGCCGCCCTCCTGCGAGAGCCGTTGCTTGAGGATGTTGGCGATCAGCATGGTGCCTCCTGGGGTCCATGACGTTGCGGTGCGGTCGAGGTTCCGGGGCGCGGGACCCGGATGAAGCGTCGCGCGTCGCGGGCACGGTGCGGGTTCCGGGCCGGACCCGGACGCGTATTCGATCCGGCTCAGGATGGGAGCGCGGATCGATCGCTCGGCCGCGTCGACCGGCGGTCGTTCCGAGGAGGTCAGGCGCTCGCCGACGCCGGAACGCGGCGCTCGGCCGCGAGCGTCGCCGCCCAGACCGCGAGACCGGCGATCGAGAGTGCTGCGCCGACCACGCCGGTGGAGCGCCAGCCGTAGCCGTGCGCGATCGTGTAGGCGGCGATCGCGGGGCCGACGGCATTGGCGATGTTGAAGGCGGAATGCATGAGCGAGGCGGCGAGCGTCTGGGCGTCGCCGGCGACGTCCATCAGGCGGGTCTGGATCACGCTGGCGAGGCCGCCCGCGGCGCCGATCAGGGTGATCGCGAACAGCAGGAGCGGCAGGCTTCCGGCGGTGGCGGCGTAGAAGGCGTCGGACAGCCCGCTCCACACCAGGAGGGCGGCGCAGGTCGGCATCAGGGCGCGATCGGCGGCGGCGGCGGCGGCGAGATTGCCGATCGTGAGCCCCACCCCGAACAGCGCGAGCGCGGCCGGGAGCGCCCAGCGGGGCGCATGCGTCACATGGACGAGGACCGGACCCACGAAGGTGTAGACGGCGAACATGCCGCCGAAGCCGACGGCGCCGATCGCGAGCGTGAGCCAGACCTGGGGGCGGGCGAGCGCACCGAGCTCGGCAAGCGGCGAACGGTCGGCCGCCGCGGTGTCGGGCGGCCGTGCCGCGACGACGCCGATCGCGGTCAGGAGCGCCAGCGCGGCGATGACCGCGAACGGAATGCGCCAGCCGCCGATCTGGCCGAGCACGGTGGCCAGCGGGACGCCGACGATCGTCGCGACCGTGAGGCCGACGAACATCCGGGCGATGGTGCGGGCGCGCTGGCCGGGCTCGGAGACGGCGGCGGCGACCAGGGCGGCGACGCCGAAATAGGCGCCGTGCGGGAGGCCGTTGAGGAAGCGCATCGCGACGAAGGTCGGGAAGCCTGGCGCGAGCGCGCTCGCCGCCTCGGTCAGCGCGTAGAACAGCATCAGGCCGGCGAGCAGCGGGCCGCGCCGGACCCGGGCGGCGAGCACCGCGATCACCGGGGCGCCGACCACCACGCCGAGCGCGTAGGCGCTGACCGCGCGGCTCGCTTCCGGAGCGCCGATGCGGAAGCCAGCGGCGAAGGCGGGCAGCAGGCCCATCGTCGCGAACTCGTTGGTGCCGATCGTGAAGCCGCCGAGCGTGAGGGCGGCGAGAACGAGGGTGCGGCGGTTCTTCGCGGTCGAGGTCACGCGTGGGCCTTCCGTCGGTTCGCGCGTTCGATGTCGGAAGCGACGCGGCCGGGGACAAGGTTGTGCGCTGCAACGCGGGAGCGGGGAGAGCCGATGGAACAGGGCGGGACGATCGAGGCGCGGTGCCTGTCACGGGTCCGGTGGCGGCTGATGCCGGTGGTGGCGCTGCTGTATTTCGTCGCCTATCTCGACCGCAACAATGTCGGGTTCGCCGCCGCCGGGCTCCGGCGCGACATCGGGCTCACGGCCTCGGCGTTCGGGTTCGGGGCCGGGTTGTTCTTCATCGGCTATTTCCTGCTGGAGATCCCGAGCAACGCGGGGATGCACCGCTACGGGGCGCGTCGCTGGATCGCGCGAATCCTGGTGAGCTGGGGCGTGTGCGCGACCGCGCTCGCGGCGGTGAGCACCGCGTGGCTCTTCGACGTCGTCCGGTTCCTGCTCGGGGCGGCGGAGGCGGGGTTCTTTCCGGGGATCCTGTTCTACTTCACGCTCTGGTTCCCCCGGCGCGAACGGGCGCGGATGCTCGGGCTGTTCGTGCTGGCCCAGCCGGTGGCGAACGCGATCGGAGCGCCGATCTCGGGGCTGCTGCTCCGGCTCGACGGCGCGCTCGGGCTGCACGGCTGGCAGTGGCTGTTCATCGTGGAAGGCGTGCCGGCGATCCTGCTCGGGATGCTGGCGCCGCTGCTGCTCACCGACCGGCCGGCCAGCGCCGGCTGGCTGCCGGACGACGAGCGGCGCTGGCTGACGACCGCGCTGGCGCGCGAGGCGGCTGCCGCGGGCGAGGCGGCGGCCCCGCGGTTCCGCGACGGGCTCCGGGACCGGCGGTTCGTGGTCTATGCGGGCCTGAACTTCGGGATGGTGTGCGGGGTGTACGGGTTCGGGCTGTGGCTGCCGACGATCGTGCACCGGCTGTCCGGCGCCGGGGCGTTCGGCACCGGGGCGCTGGTGTTCGTGCCGTATGCGGTGGCGGCGCTGGTGGTGGTGCCGTGGAGCCGGCGGGCGGCGCGGACCGGGCTGATCGCGGGGCACGCGAGCGTGAGCCTGGTGACGGCGTCGGCGGGGCTGCTCGGCGCGGGGCTGGCGCTCGGGGCGTCGCCGTGGCTCTCGATGGGGCTGCTGTGCGTGGCGTCGGCGGGGATCTACGCCGCGATCGGACCGTTCCTGTCGCTGCCTTCGAACGCGGCGACGGGAGCGGCGGCGGCGGCGGGCCTCGCGGTGATGAACGCGATCGGCAATCTCGGCGGCTTCTTCGCGCCCTGGATGGTGGGGCTGCTGAAGGACTGGACGGGCGGGAACGAGGCGGCGCTGCTGTTCCTCTCGCTCTGCCTGTTCGCCGCAGGGGTCGGCGTGTTCGGATACGCGAGGCGGCGGCCCGAGGGGCGGCTCGGCTCGATGCCGGGCGGATTGGCGAGGGAGGCGGCATGACGACGGACCTGGCGGGAAAGACGGCGCTGGTGACGGGCGGCGGGATCGGGATCGGCGCCGCGATCGCGACCGCCTTCGCGGCGGCCGGCGCGAAGGTGGTGGTGACGTACCGGAGCCATCCGCCGTCCGGGGCGCCGGCCGGGCGTGCCCTGGCGCTCGACGCGACGTCGGAAGAGGCGGTGGCGGCGATGGCGCGGCGACTTCGCGAGGAGCACGGTACGATCGACATCCTGGTCAACAACGTGGGCGGCCTTGTCGAGCGGTCGGCGATCGCGGCGATGCCGTTCGCGCTCTGGCGGGCGGTGCTGGCGGTCAATCTCGACAGCACGTTCCTGGTCACCCACCACGTGCTGCCGCTGCTGCGTCGCGGGACCGGCCGGATCATCAACGTCGCGTCGCTGGCCGGGCGGAACGGCGGGCACGCGGGCGCGACCGCCTACGCGACGACGAAGGCGGGGCTGTTCGGGTTCACGCGCGGGCTGGCCCGCGAGGTCGCGGCCGACGGGATCACGGTGAACGCGCTGGCGCCCGGCTTCATCGAGGCGACGCCGTTCCACGACACGTTCACCTCCGAGGAGAGCAAGCGGGCAACGATCGGCACGATCCCGGTCGGGCGGGCCGGGGTGCCGGCGGACGTCGCGAGCGCCGCTCTCTGGCTCGCCTCCGAGGGGAGCGCGTTCGTCACGGGGACGGTGATCGACATCAACGGCGGCCAGTTCTTCGGATAGCCTGACGTTCGGGGGAGCCGCCGGTGAGTCTCGGCGTCAGGAGCGCGCGGATCGACGTGATGCGCGGTGTCTCGATCGTGCTGGTGCTGCTGCACCACTTCAACATCGCCTACTCGATGAAGGACACCGTGCTCGCGCGAGCGTTCGGGTGGGACGCTCTGCACGCCGTGTTCAGGAACGGCAACTATGCCGTGACCGTGTTCTTCGTCATCTCGGGGTTCCTCATCACCTCGAACGCCGACCGGCGATGGGGCGGCCTCCGCAACGTCAGGACCTCGGTCTTCTACCGGTATCGGGCAGCCCGGATCATCCCGTGCCTGCTGCTCCTGCTCCTGATCGTGAACGGGCTGGCCGCTCTTCGCATCGCGATCTTCGAGAACCATCCGGAGTTCGGTGGCGCCGTTCCGTTCTGGATCGTCGACCTCGCCTCGCTGACCTTCTGGATGAACGTCCTGATGAGCCATGCCGGCTGGCTGAACTATGTCCTCTGCGTCCAATGGTCGCTGTCCATCGAAGAGGTGTTCTACCTGTCGTTCCCGATTCTCTGCCTCCTCCTGCGCCGAGAGCGTCTGCTGCTCGTCGCGTGGAGCCTCGTCATCGTGGTGGGTCCGATCTGGCGCGCGACCCACCAGGTCTCGGAATATGTCGAGTTCAACTCGTATCTTTCGTGCTTCGACGGCATCGCGTTCGGCTGTTGCGCGGCCGTTCTCGGCAAGCACGTGCGATGTCCGGTTCGTGTGACGGCACCGGCCTCCGGTCTCGTCGCGATCGGCATGAGCTGGTTCTATCTTTCGGGCTCGATCCGCGACACGGGCGTCCATGGCGTCACCGTGATGGCGCTGGGAGCAGCCGTGCTCCTGTTGCTCCAGGCGCAGGACGGCGGCCGTGCCACCCGGGGACGCGTGGTGCTGGCGCCGCTGCGACGTTGCGGCCGCCTGAGCTACGAGCTCTACCTGTTCCACCTGATCGTGCTGGGTGGCCTTCGGACCTTCTGGCCGCCGGACGCGACCGCGGGTGACGCCAGGATCCCGTTGCTCGTCACCTATCTCGTTCTCTCGGGCGTGGTGGCCGCTCTCGTGAGCCGCCACTATTCCGAGCCGCTGAACAGGCGTCTTCGCGCTGGAGCGGCCGTCCCGCCGAGGCTCACCGTCCCGGTTTCGACGTGACGTGAAGCTGCCCGACATCGTGGTAGGGACGGAGGCGTGCGGCGAGGTCGCTCGCCTCCTTGCAGCGGCCCTCGTTCCAGAGTCGCTCGACGCAGAGCTGGACGATCTCGAGATTTGAGAGATGCGAGACGTCTTCGCCCGCCTCGTCGAGATCGGCGATGACGCGGAGACGGGCGAGACGGTCGAGCGTCGCGGGACGGGGGTCGGGCGGGGGGAGGTCGAGCATGGCGCGTCCGGTCCGGCGTTGCGTTCGCGGTGAGCGTAGGCCTGTCTTCAGAGGCGCCGCGTCGTGACCTGAGACCGGAGGATCGATCAGGCCGGCCCTGCGCGGGCGGTCGCCGCAAGTTGACCGCGCGGTGTCGCGGTCGGGGCCGGGCCGCGCGTTGGCATCGGAACCCGTTCTCAGGATCGAGACCATGGACCACGACGACGGCTTCGTCCGCTACAGCGACGACATCGAGGAGAGGGAGGAGGGCGAAGCGGCGACCGTGGACGCGATCATCGGCTCGATGACGAACGAGAGCCGGATGGTCGCGGAGCGGGACGGGCGGACGGTGCGGGCGTCGCATGCGAAGAGCACGGGGCTGCTCAAGGGGCGGCTCGCGGTGCTCGGGGGACTGACGGCGCCGCTGGCGCAGGGCCTGTTCGCGCGGCCCGCGACCTACGACGTGGCGGTGCGCTTCGCGCAGGGGCCGGGCGAGGTGCTCTCGGACAGCGTCTCCACGCACCGCGGGATGGCGGTCAAGGTGTTCGGCGTCGAGGGCGCCAAGCTGCCCGGGCATGAGGGGCGGACGACGCAGGACTTCGTGCTGGCGACGGGACCGGCGTTCCCGCAGGGCAGCGCCTCGGCGTTCCTGAAGGCGATGCGCGGGATCGAGCGGAACACGGGCAAGTCGGAAGGCTTCAAGAAGGCGGTCTCCGACGCGTACCGGATGGCGAACGCGGCGATGAACGCGGTCGGGTCGGACAGCGGAACGTTCGGGTTCTTCGGGCACACGAAGCGCCATCCGCTCGCGGACGCGTATTTCAGCCAGGCGGCGCTGCGCTGGGGCGATCACGTCGCGAAGATCGCCGTGTTCCCGGTCTCCCCCGGCCTCGTCGCGCGGATCGACGAGACGCTCGACACGTCGACCGACCCGGACGCGTTCCGCCATGCGCTGGTGGACTGGTTCCGGACCCGCGAGGCGGTGTTCGAGCTCCGCGTCCAGCTCTGCACCGACCTCGACCAGATGCCGGTCGAGAACGCCTCGGTGGTGTGGCCGGAGAGCGAGAGCGCCTATCGGACGGTCGCGTCGATCACGTTGCCGGCGCAGGACGCCTACGGCGCGGCACGTCAGGCGTTCTTCGACGAGCGGATGTCGTTCCAGCCGGCGCATTCGCTGGCGGCGCACCGTCCGCTCGGCTCGCTGATGCGGGCGCGGCTCGCGACCTACCAGGCGCTGTCGGATTACCGGCACGGGCGGACCGGCGAGGCGCAGGTGGAGCCCGACGGGATCGACGCGATCCCGGACTGACGGCGCGGCCGGACGGGGCCGCGCCGATCGTCTTCCTGTCGTAACGCCGGTCTGCCATGATCGCGCCGTGGCCGTCCGGCATCCGGCCATCCGCCGGGCGGTCTCGCCTCGTCGTCGCGCTCAGCTGGTTCCTCCGCCGCAACGGGACGGGAACAGGTCGATGGGCAGCATCACGACGGACGACGGCACGACGATCTTCTACAAGGACTGGGGCGAGGGGCAGCCGATCGTGTTCCATCATGGCTGGCCGCTGTCGGCGGACGACTGGGACGCGCAGATGCTGTTCTTCCTCGAACACGGCTACCGGGTGATCGCGCATGACCGGCGCGGGCACGGGCGTTCGAGCCCGACCTGGCGGGGCAACGACATGGACACCTATGCCGCCGACGTCGCGGCGCTGGCGGCGGCGCTCGATCTCCGGGACGCGGTCCATGTCGGCCACTCGACGGGCGGCGGGGAGGTGACCCGGTATGTCGCGCGGCATGGCGCGGGGCGGGTCGCGAAGGCGGTGCTGGTCAGCGCGGTGACGCCGGTCATGGTGAAGAGCAAGACGAACCCGGGCGGGCTGCCGATCGAGGTGTTCGACGGGTTCCGGGCGGCGCTGGCGGCGAACCGGGCGCAGTTCTTCCTCGATCTGCCGACGGGGCCGTTCTACGGGTTCAACCGGCCGGGGGCGACGGTGAGCGAAGGGGTGATCCGGAACTGGTGGCGGCAGGGGATGATGGGCAGCGCCCAGGCGCACCATGACGGCATCAAGGCGTTCTCGGAGACGGACTTCACCGACGACCTCCGGCGGATCGAGGTGCCGACGCTGGTGATGCACGGCGACGACGACCAGATCGTGCCGTTCGCGGACGCGGCGCCGCTGTCGGCGAAGCTCCTGACGCAGGGGACGCTCGTCGTGTATCCGGGGCTGCCGCACGGGATGGCGACGACGCATGCCGGGCGGATCAACGCGGACCTGCTGGCGTTCGTCCGGGCGTAGGTCCGGGCGGGGCGTCGGGCAGGCGTTGAAGATCGCGACCTGGAACATCAACGACGTGAACAAGCGTCTGGCGCCGCTGCTCGACTGGATGGCGCGGGCGGCGCCGGACGTGGTGTGCCTGCAGGAGCTGAAGTCGACGGACCGGTCGTTTCCGGAGCGCGCGTTCGGGCGGGCCGGTTACGGCGCGGCCTGGAGGGGCGAGGCGCGGTGGAACGGGGTCGCGATCCTGGCGCGCGACGCCGAGCCGGTGGTGACGCGGCGCGCGCTGCCGGGCGACCCGGCCGACGCGCAGAGCCGCTACGTCGAGGCGGCGGTTCGCGGGGTGGTGGTCGGGTGCCTCTACGCGCCGAACGGCAATCCGCGGCCGGGGCCGAAATGGGAGTACAAGCTCGCGTGGCTCGGGCGGCTCGCGGCGCATGCGGCGTCGCTGCGGGCGAGCGGGGCGCCGGTGGTGCTGGCGGGCGACTACAACGTCGTGCCGACGGCGGCCGACATCTATCCGACGCGGTCCTGGGCGCGCGACGCGCTGGTGCAGCCGGCGCCGCGCCGGGTGTTCCGCGACCTGCTGGAGGCGGGCTGGGTGGACGCGGTGGCGACGGCGCGACCGGCGTCGGGCGGCCCGCCGCCCTGGACGTTCTGGGACTACAAGCGCGAGGCGTGGGGGCGGGACGCCGGGCTGCGGCTCGATCACCTGCTGGTCGAGCCGGGGCTCGGCGGGCGGCTCGTGTCGGCCGGGATCGATCGCGACGAGCGCGGGCGGCCGGGCGCGAGCGACCATGCGCCGGCCTGGATCGAGCTGGACAGCTGAGCATTATCCAAGCGAACGGGATCGTTCGATCGGATGAAAATGCCCTGGTTTCATATCCGTAGAGCACGTTCATCGGCTCGTGCCGAGCCGATCGTGCTCTAGGCGGGGCGGGCGGCATCGATCAGGGCGGCGATGCGCCGGCCGTCGGCGTCGGTGGTCGGGTTGTAGACGATCATCGCGAGGTCGG
>CAXUBX010000086.1:0-12602 GCA_964249405.1 uncultured Acetobacteraceae bacterium
TTCGAGACCTACACGCCGGACGATCCGACGCTCGTCTCCCGCCTCACCGACAAGAACGTCGAGGTGGTGGCCAAGCCGGAGGACAGCGACGTCAACCCGCTGCTCCATCTCCTGCTGTCCTGGTTCCCGATGCTGCTCTTCGTCGGCGTCTGGATCTTCTTCATGCGCCAGATGCAGTCGGGCGGCGGCCGTGCGATGGGTTTCGGCAAGTCCCGCGCCCGCATGCTCACCGAGAAGCAGGGCCGGGTCACCTTCGACGACGTGGCCGGCATCGACGAGGCGAAGTCCGAGCTCCAGGAGGTCGTCGACTTCCTCAAGGACCCGCAGAAGTTCCAGCGCCTCGGCGGCAAGATCCCGAAGGGCGTGCTGCTGGTCGGGCCGCCCGGCACCGGCAAGACGCTGCTCGCGCGCGCGATCGCCGGCGAGGCCAATGTCCCGTTCTTCACCATCTCGGGCTCCGATTTCGTCGAGATGTTCGTCGGCGTTGGCGCGTCCCGCGTCCGTGACATGTTCGAGCAGGGCAAGAAGTCGGCTCCCTGCATCATCTTCATCGACGAGATCGACGCCGTCGGCCGCCACCGTGGCGCCGGCCTCGGTGGCGGCAACGACGAGCGCGAGCAGACGCTGAACCAGATGCTCGTCGAGATGGACGGCTTCGAGAGCAACGAGGGCGTGATCCTGATCGCGGCGACCAACCGCCCGGACGTGCTCGATCCCGCGCTGCTCCGTCCCGGCCGCTTCGACCGTCAGGTCGTGGTGCCCAACCCCGACGTGAACGGCCGCGAGCGCATCCTGCGCGTCCACATGCGGAAGGTCCCGCTCGCCTCCGATGTCGAGCCCAAGGTGATAGCCCGCGGCACGCCCGGCTTCTCCGGCGCCGACCTCGCCAACCTCGTCAACGAGGCCGCCTTGCTGGCCGCCCGCCTCGGCAAGCGTACCGTCGCGATGGCCGAATTCGAGAACGCCAAGGACAAGGTGATGATGGGCGCCGAGCGGCGCTCGCTGGTGATGACCGAGGCCGAGAAGCGGATGACCGCCTACCACGAGGCCGGCCACGCTCTGTGCGCCCTGTTCGAGCCCGAGCACGACCCGCTGCACAAGGTCACCATCATCCCGCGCGGCCGTGCGCTCGGCGTGACCTTCTCGCTCCCCGAGGACGACCGCCTCTCCTACAATCGCGCCTATCTCTCCGGCAAGCTGGTCATGATCATGGGTGGCCGCGTCGCCGAGGAGCTCATCTTCGGGCACGACAAGGTCTCGAACGGCGCCGCCGGCGACATCAAGCAGGCGACCGACATTTCCCGCCGCATGGTCACCGAGTGGGGGATGAGCGACAAGCTCGGCATGATCGCCTATGGCGACAACAGCCAGGAGGTCTTCCTCGGCCACTCGGTCACCCAGAACAAGAACGTCTCCGAGGCGACCGCCCGCGAGATCGAGGCCGAAGTCAAGGCGATGATCGACCGCGGCTACCACCGCGCCAAGGAGTTGCTGACCGAGCACCTCGACGAGTTGCACCGCCTGGCCCGCGGCCTGCTCGAGCACGAGACCCTCTCCGGCACCGAGGTCCGTCAGGTTCTGCGCGGCGAGCCGGTCATCAAGGTGGTCAACGACGAGCCCGCTCCGGAGAACCGGCGCGCTTCGGTGCCCACCACCGGAGGCAATCGTCCGGCGCCGCAGCCGCCGGTCGGTGGCCTCGGCCCGGCGCCCCAACCGGGCTGACCCGGCCGGGCGGCCGGCTGAGGCCGGCGCCGCCCCGACGACCGGTCGCCGCACGTGAAGCCGGCGATCTTGCATCAGTGCCGACGGTTTGCCTCTCGCCAGGTGTAAGAGAGGTCCCCGGTGATCGTCCCCTCCGCTCGGTCCGACCCGGCGCCGGGACCGGTCACCACCACGAACTTCCGAGAGCATGCACGATGGTGAAGCGAAGACAGGTGGGCGAATTCGCGGGGGTCCTCGAGTTCGAGGGTCTGACCGGCGACGACCCGGACGTCGCGAGTTGGCTGGCCGAGCACAAGGCGAAGAACGGCGGCAAGATCCGCGTGAGCCAGGGCGCGAAGGGCATCCGGGTGGCGTTCAGCAAGGAATCCGACATGGCATCGTGGAAACTGCGGGCCGATCAGGCCCTCAAGGCCAGGAAGTCGGCGGCGTCGCCCTGACCGGCGTCGAGGAGGGGCTGTGACCAAGGAGGAACTCACCGCCTGGGCGCTCGGCAACGGATGGCGGGTCATCGCCGGCCATCCGAGCCTGACGAAGCCCGGCTCGCCGAAGGATCCGATCGTCCGTCTCGTTCTCAAGGCGACGGTCGCCAACCTCGAGGTGCGGAAGCCTGCCGGCAAGTGGGACAAGGTGGCCGGCCAGAGCTACGCCGCCATCACCCCGGGCGACGACGATGGCCCGCCGCGCGGCCTCGGCTTCGAGACCGTCCCGAGCCTCACGATGCTGATGCAGGAGAACCGTGACGCGATGGTGTTCAGCCGGATGGGCCCGCGCTAGCCGGTTGCTGAAAGCGTCAGAAGACCTTGAGGCTCCGCCTCAATTGACATGGCCGGGGTCCAGGCGCCCAGCGCCTGGTGGGGTGCGGGGTGAAACCCCGCGTCTTGACCCACTGTGCCTTCGGCACCGACCTCGCCCGGCCAACGTGACAGTTTTGCCGACCTGGGCGTCGCGGATCGGACGGGACGCGAATCGCGCTCGACCGCGACCACCGAGCCTTTACGTTGCGTTCGGCGATGTCACGCGTCGAGGGAAGCGATGCTCGAGCCCATCCGTCGTGTTGCCGGTGCGGCCGTCCTGCTCGCGGCGGCTGTGCTCGCGGGAACCGTCGTCGCCTTCGCCCAGCAGCCGCCGGGCGCCGTTCCGCCGGCGCCGGGAAGCTCCGGGTCGGCCTCGGGTTTCGGCTCCGGCCCGAGCCAGCAGATCGCCCAGCCCGGGATCGGCCCCCTGTTCGGATCGCCCTTCGGGTCGGAGCATCTGTTCGGCGACTGGGCCGGCGCACGCACCTGGCTGAAGAACCAGGGGCTCGAGATCAACCTCGACTACCTGACCGAGGACACCGGTAACGTCACCGGGGGTCGCAGCCAGGGGTTCGCCTACGCGGGGCAGGTCGGGCTGGAGATCAACGCCGACCTCGACAAGCTGTTCGGCTGGCAGGGCGCCGCCTTTCACTCGATCACCGTCAACCGCGAAGGCACGAACGGCTCGCTCGGCACGCTCGGCGACGATCTCGCGACGACCCAGGAGATCTACGGCGGCGGCGGCAACGTGGTGGCCCACCTCGTCTACGCCTATCTCGAGCAGTCCCTGATGAAGGACCGGCTCGACCTGGCGGGGGGCTGGCTGCCGGTCGGAACCTATTTCGCCTCGTCGCCGCTCTACTGCGACTTCGTCAACGTGCTGTTCTGCGGCAACCCGCATCCGCTGCCCAACTATCCCGGCGAGGAGGACTGGCCGCAGGCGACGTTCGGCGTCCAGGCCCGCTATCTTCTGACCCCGCAGGTCTACGCGATGGTCGGCGTGTTCCAGACCGATCCCGATTTCGGGACCGGGGGCGGCGGCATCTCCGGCTTCGCCCTGGCGGACACCAAGAAATCGGGCGTCTCGATCCCGGTCGAGCTGGGCTGGGTGCCGCACTTCGGCAGTCAGCACCTGGTCGGCCACTACAAGGCGGGCTACGACCGCGACACCCATCGCTACGCGGACGTGCTGGAGAACACGGCGGGCGTGCCGCAGCTGATCGGCGGCGGAGCCTTCGCGAGCGACGACCGGGACGATTTCTACGTGCTCGCCGACCAGATGCTGATCCGGCAGGGCCCGGCAGACACCGACGGCGTGATCGTGTTCGGCGGCTGGGTGCACGCGACGCAGAACGTCAGTCCGTTGACGCAGCACGCCTTCGCGGCCGCCGTCACCACCGGCGCGCCCTGGGGTCGCCCGAAGGACACGCTCGGCGCGTCCTGGAACTGGATCGAGATGAGCGGCGAGTTCACCCGCGCCGAGGAGATCGCCGAAGCGCTCGGCACCCCATTTCCCGACGACGTCGACGGGTTCGGGACCGCCTACGGGCCGCAGAACACCGAGCAGGTGGCCGAGCTGACCTACCTGCTGCACGTCTACCGCGGCGTGACGTTCGAGCCCGACTTCCAGTACGTCATCCGCCCGGGTGCCACCACCAGCACGCCGGACGCGGCCGTGCTCGGGTTCCGGACCAACATCAACTTTTGATCGCGGCGCCGCCGGACCGGCCCCTCACGGCGCCTCCGGCACGGTGCCGATCACCGCCCGCAGCGGGTCGCGACCGGGTGGCGCCGCCGTCCTCGCGATGGTGGTGCCGAACCCGGCCGCCCGCATGTACGCCGTTACGAGACGCTGCTGGTCCGATCCGTCCAGCGCCCGCCAGATCGCCACCGCCTTGCTCGGGAAGCAGCGGTTCGAGAACGAGACCACGAACGGTGCGCCCGGCCGCAGCACCCGGCGAACGTCGCCGAACACCTCCACCGGGCGCTGCAGGTACTGCACGGACACGCAGAGGGCGGCCCCGTCGAAGGCGTGGTCGGCGAAGGGCAGTGCCGGGTCGACGTTCAGGTCCTGCACGACGTGCGCCGTGAGGCGCGGGTTCGCCGCGAGCTCTGCCGCGTTCATCCCGTGCCCGGTCACGCTGCGATAGGCGCTCTCCGGCGGCAAATGGCTGACCCAGCTGCTCATGAGGTCGAGGATGTCGCCGCCCGCCGGCAGGACTTCCCGGTATATCGCGGTGACGGCCGCGATCGCCGCCTCGTCGATGTGGGTCACGAACCGCGGCGTCCCGTAGAACGCGTCGTCGGGCGAGGGATCGGCTTTCCGAAAGGCGCCGGACGGCAGACCCGGCAGCTGGGGGTACGCGGCTCGGACGGGATCCTGATCCATGCCCTCCCATGTCCGGCCGTCGCTCCGATCTTCAAGCACCGCCCGCACGGGCCCGGGCGAGGACGATCGTGGCGTCCGCGGTCACGAGCGCCGCTGTCGATGCCTGATCCCGAACTCCGAACGGTGGTCCGTCCGCCTCCTGGGGAAGACCGCGCATATCTCGACCCAGGGCGCCCTCGAACCGACCGAAATGCATGTCGGCCGTCCTGAGCGATCGACGTCGGGAGTGCCGAGCCGCAGCGCGCTGGGAGTGGCAGTCGGGGCATGCTTTCCACGGCGATGTCGGTCTGACGCCAAGGAACCGAGGCGCTTCTCGCGTTCCACACCCAACGAGGCCAGCGTGGTAGGCGAGATCACTCCAAGATCTCGCGCAAAACGGCGACCGCATCCCAGATCTCGGCATAACGCAGCGTGAGCGGCGTGATGCCGAAGCGCAGGATGTCGGGCGTGCGGAAATCGCCGATCACTCCGTGCGCGAGCAGCGCTGCCATAAGTCCCTGGGCTTCGGGATGGCGGTAGCTGACCTGGCTGCCCCGTGCCGGACCTGCTGGGGTGGCCAGCTCCAAAGGGCATTCCTGCGTCACCACCCGCATGAACGTCTCGCTCTGACGAAGCGACTTCTCCCGCACCCGCGCCATCGGCGCCCGGCACGCGATGTCAACTCCGACCTCCAAAGCCGCCATCGCCAGGATCGGCGGCGTGCCCACCGTGGCGCGGGCGACGCCCGGGGCCGGACGGTAGCGCTCGTGGAAGCCGAACGGCTCGGCGTGGCCCAGCCACCCCGTCAACGGAAAGCGCGCGGCCTCCTGCCAGCGCTGGGCGACGTAGAGATAGGCCGGCGCTCCAGGCCCGCCATTCAGGAACTTGTAGCCGCAGCCCACCGCGAAATCGGCCCCGTCCTCCTCCAGCCGCACCGGCACCGCCCCGGCGGAATGGGCCAAGTCCCAGACCGTCAGGGCACCCGCCGCATGCGCCGCGGCCGTCAGTCCCGCCATGTCGTGCATCGCCCCGGTGCGGTAATCCACATGAGTAAGCATCAGCACCGCGACGTCGGGCCCGAGGGCACGCGGGAGCGCCTCGGCTGCCACGCTGCGCAACTCGTGCCTCCCGGTCATCTCGGCCAGTCCCTCCGCTACATAGAGGTCGGTCGGGAAATTGCCCTCTTGCGTCAGGATCACCCGGCGATCCGGTCGCAGCGACAGTGCCGCGGCAAGCAACTTGAACAGGTTCACCGACGTCGAGTCCGCTGCCAGCACCGTCTTCGGCGCAGCGCCGATCACCGTCGCGATCTTCTCGCCGATCCGGCCCGGCAGCCCCAACCACCTCGCCTCGTCCCAGGACCGGATCAGCCCCCGGCCCCACTCCTCGCGCAGCACCACGGACAGCCGTTCCGGCGTGGCGCGCGGCATCGGGCCGAGCGAGTTGCCGTCGAGGTAGATCACGCCTTCCGGCAACACGAACTCGTCCCGGAACGGCGCCAGCACATCGTCGCGGTCGAGCGCTTCGAGGTCGGCGCGGCTGATCGGCATGGCGGCATTGTCTCCGTCGCGCACGCAACCGTAAAGACGCGGGCTTGCGAGATGTGCAGCTTGCGGACGACCCAGCCCCGCTTCAGGACGCCGGCACTGCACGAGATTCCGGCGTCGCGGCGATCCGACGCAGGCCACCGAAGGTCGCCCAGACTGGCATTCCCGCCGGCGGCACCTGCACGCTGCCGACAGGATCTGGACGGCCTCACGTCAGAATGTTGCGAACGCACTCAGGCTGTGATGGCCGTGATCGATGGGCGGCTACGCCGTTCGTGACGTCGTGCCGATCAAGGCCGTTCGGCGGTGGCTGACGAAATTGCGAAGGTCGCTGGCGGTTTTGTTGCGAGCCTGCCAGCCGCCGCCGGTCGCGACGAGGAGATCAACCGTGTCGCGGAAGCGGGCACCGTCGGCGCGGACCCAGCCGAGCAGGGCCTGCTGATAGGCGCGCTGGGCGTCGAGCAGGCCGAGGATGCCGGCGCCGCCTTCGGCGAAGCTCAGCCGCTGCAACTGGACCGAATCCGAGGCGGTCTGGAGCGCCTGCTGCTCGTCGGCGGCGAGACGCGCGTCATGGTCGAGGGCTTCGAGGAGATCGGCGACGTCGCGGAACGAGTCGAGCACGGTCTGGCGATAGGCGATCGCCGCGGTGCGGAGTGCGGCGATGGCGGCGCGGCGCCTCGCGCGGCGGAGTCCGCCGTCGAACAGGGGCTGCGTCACGCCGGCGGCGATGCTCCAGACGAGGCTCGAAGGATTGAACAGGTGTCCCGGGTCGAGCGCCGCGGCGCTGACCGCGGCGGACAGGGTGACGTCGGGGTAGAGCGCGGCGGTCGCCACGCCGACGGCGGCGGTCGCGGCGTGAAGCTCCGCCTCGGCGGCGAGGATGTCGGGACGCCGGTGAACGAGCGCGGACGGGATCTCGACCGGCAGTCGGTCCGGGAGGGTCAGCGCGGCGAGGTCGAGGTCGGGCGGCGACCAGTCGGCCGGGGCGCGCCCCAGGAGGACGGCGAGCGCGTGTCGCGCGACGCTCAGCTGCTGCATCAGGTCGGGCTCGAGCGTCTCGTCGGCGGCGAGCTGGCTTTCCACGAGCACCACGTCGCTGTCCGGCACGCTTCCGGCATCGCGCTCCTTGCCGACGAGCTCGACGTCCTGCCGATCGATCGCGAGGATGTCGTCGGTCGCCTTCAGCTCCGCGCGGAGCACGGCGAGCTGGATCGCGCCTTTGGCGGCGTCGTCTGTCAGGTCGAGATAGGCCGCGTCGAGCTGAAAGCCGGACGCGGCGGCGAGCGCCTTCTGCTGCTCGACGGAACGACGCTGCCCGCCGAACAGGTCGAGGTCGTAGCTCGCCGAGGGGCCGAGCTGGAACACGTCGTAGTTCGGCGGCAGCTCGAACGCGCTCGGGCTCAGCCCGAACGAGGTTGCGCTGAACTTGCCGCGGGTGGCGCTCGCGCCGAAGCTCGCCTGCGGATAGAGCCCGCTCGCGTTCTCCGCGAGCACGTCCCCCGCCTCGGCCAGTCGCGATTTCGCGCTCTCGATCGTGAGGCTGCCGGCGATCGCCTGATCAAGCACCGTGTCGAGCGCGGGCGAGTGGAACAGCGTCCACCACTTGCTCGGCGGGCTCGCGTCGCCGAGGGCGACCGTCTGCGAAGGGGCGCCGCGGAGCGGCACCTGGCCGGAGGACTCGTCCGGCGAAGTGTAGCGGGCGACGGCCGGCGGCGCGGGCGGTCTGAACGTCGGACCGACGGTGCAGGCCGCGCAGGCCAGAACGAACGGGACGGCAGCGGCGGCGCGACGGCGCGAAAAGGTTTGTTCGCCCCTCGGCGTCATTCCACCACCACCGCGTTTTCGGCGTCCTTCCCGGGGGGCGGCTTGCGGAACACAATCAGCAACGGCAGCACGGCGAGGGTCGCGAGCATCAGGAGCTTGTAGTCGTCGACGTACGCGATGATCTGCGCCTGACGCGTGATGACGACGTCGAGCGCGGCCCGTCCCGCAGCGGTCAAGGGGTTCCAGAACCGCGCCTCGGCTCCGTTCTCGAGCGCGCGACTGACGGCCGTGACGTGGGCCGCGATCTCGGCGTGGTTCACCTGCGTGTTCCGCGTCAGCAGACTATCGACCACCGAGATGCCGACACTCGAGCCGACGTTGCGCGACAGGTTGTAGAGGCCGGCGCCTTCCGTGCGCCGCTCGGGCGGAAGGGTCGCGAGCGTCACGGTACTGAGCGGGACGAAGAGGAAGCCGAGACCCGCGCCTTGCACGATGCCGACCGTGACGATGGTCCATTGCGAGACGTCGGGGGTCCAGCCGGTCATCGCGTCGAACGACCAGGCGGTGAGGCCGAGGCCGACGGAAAGCAGGACGCGGGTGTCGACGGGACCGATCAGGCGGCCGACGACGAGCATGGCTCCCATCGTGCCGACGCCGCGCGGTCCCATCACGATGCCGGCGGTGACGACCGGGTAGTCGGAGAGATCCTGCAGAAAGGGCGGCTGGAGGGCGAGGGATGCGTAGTAGGTCAGGCCGACGATGGCGATGAACAGGACACCCGCGAAGAAGTTCCGATCCCGGAACAGGCCCGGACGGACGAACGGGTCCTTGGCCGTGAAGGTATGGACGAGGAACAGGTAGAAGGCCGACCCGGCGACGACGGCCTCGATGAGGATCTCGCCGGAACCGAACCAGTCGAGCTGCTCGCCGCGGTCGAGCATGACCTGAAGTGCGCCGATGCCGAGGCTCAGGGTTCCGAAGCCGAACCAGTCGAGGCGGGCCCGGGTATCGCGCGCGGTCTCGGGCAGGAAGGTGTAAAGTCCGATCAGGGCGAGGATGCCGATCGGCACGTTGATGTAGAACACCCAGCGCCACGAATAGTCCTCGGTCAGCCAGCCACCGAGAACGGGCCCGAGGATCGGTCCCACCATGACGGCGACGCCGAAGAGCGCCATGGCGCTGCCCTGCCGCTCCTTCGGGTTGATGTTGAGCAGGACCGACTGCGACAGCGGAACGAGCGAGGCGCCGAACAGGCCCTGCATGATCCGGAACAGCACGATTTCGGTCAGCGACTGCGCCAGTCCGCAGAGCACGGAGGCGACGGTGAAGCCGGCGACCGAAATGATGAACAGGCGCTTCAGCCCGAACCGACCAGCGAGGAAGCCGGTCGGCGGCGTCATGATCGCGGCGGCAGCGATGTAGGAGGTGAGCACCCAGGCGATCTGATCCTGGCTCGCCGAGACGCTGCCCTGCATGTAGGGCAGCGCGACGTTGGCGATCGTGGTATCGAGCGCCTGCATCAGCGTCGCCAGGATCACGCAGACGGTGATTGCGGCACGGTTGCCGGTCCCACGTTGCGGAACGGCGTTCACGAGACGCGGGCGGGGTGGCGGCCGAGAAGGGTGTCGACGAAGTGCGGCAGGCCGCGCGCGTGACCGGTCTCGATGTCGATCTCGACGCTCATGCCGACCCGGAGCGGCGGCAGGTCGCGGTCGCGCGTGTCGACGTCCACGCGCATCGGGATGCGTTCGACGACCTTGACCCAGTTGCCGCTGGTGTTCTCCGCCGGCAGCAGAGAGAACTCCTGCGCGGCCGCGGGGCTGATGCTGGCGACGGTACCGCGCCATTCGAGACCGGGGTAGGTGTCGACGAACACGGAGACCGGCTGGCCGGGCCTGACATAGGTCAGCTGGGTTTCCTTGGGGTCCGCGGCGATCCAGGCGTGCGCGGTGTCGACGAGAAAGAATGCCGTCGTCGAGGCGGCCAGGTACTTGCCTGGCGCGATCGAGGGGACATCCGTGACCGTACCCGCGAACGGCGCCCTGACGACGGTGTGGCGGAGCTCCCGCAGCGCTTCGTCGCGTTGCGCCAGCGCGTCACGGAAACGGGGATGCTGCTCGACCGGGATCGCCGGATTGCCGCCGAGATTGGCGGCGCTGGCGGCGAGCTGGTCACGGAGCGAGGCGATCCGTTGCTGCGCGTTCGCATCGTCGCGCCGCGCCGCATCAAGCGCCGACGCCGATGCCACGCGGGATGCCACCAGGTTCTGCTCGCGGCGGAGCTCGGTCGCGTAATAGTCGGCGTCGGTCTGGGCTTCCCGGATCTGGATCTCGGTGTTCCGGTAATCGGCCTCGAGCGCCTCGAGGTCGTCGCGGACGGTGCCGAGATTGGCCTCGGCACGGTCCAGCTTGAGCCGGTAGGGGAGATCGCGCAGCCGGAACAACACCTGCCCCGCCGCGACGTGCTGGTTGTCAGCGACGTCGACGGCGGAGACGATGCCCGAGACGTCGGTCGCGATGCCGACCTGTTCGGCGGCGACGTAGGCGTCGTCGGTGGAGACGACCGCCCCGCCGGTGACATACTCGTAGGCCCCGACGACGAGAGCGAGCGGCAGAAGCAGGAACAGACCGAGCCGGACGCGCTGCCGGCCCGAGGCACGGGCGCTGCGACGGGACGCCGGACGGCGGTCGGCGGCAGCGTCGATCCGGCCGCCCGGGGTGTCTGACAGAAGCGGCTCCACGTCGTCCGAAGGCGCGACCGCTCTTCCATCGCCCGGCAGGGCGCCCTCCTTCGATGCTCCACGCGAGGGGGGAGTATGTTGACGGATGCGAACCGCGGGTATCCCCTCCTCGTTCTGTTCAGTATTGAGTGGAATTCATCAATGCAGCGTGGCGACCTCGGCGAGCTGAACGCTTTCGTGGCCGTCGCCGAGCAGCTGAGCTTCCGCGCCGCGGCAACGCGGCTCGGGGTCACCCCTTCCGCGCTGAGCCATTCGATGCGCCAGCTCGAGGACCGGCTGGCGGTCCGGCTGCTGAACCGCACGACGCGAAGCGTGTCGCTGACCGATGCCGGAGAGCGGCTGCTCGAGCGGCTGCGGCCGGCGCTCGACCAGATCACCGGGGCGCTCGAAAGCCTGAACGACGAGCGGCAGAGACCGTTCGGGAGGCTCAGGATCTATGCCGTGCACACGGCCGCGGTGGCGGTGATCGCGCCGGTGTGGGAGCGTTTCCTGTCGATGTTCCCGGACGTGCACCTCGAAGTGCAGGTCGGCGAAGCGCCGATCGACATCGTCGCGAAGGGTTTCGACGCCGGGATCGGGCCATGGGACCGCGCCGCGGGCGACATGATCACCTCGCGGGTGATGGGACCACTCAAGGTGGCGGTGGTCGGGGCGCCGTCCTATTTCGCGCGTCGGAGCCGCCCGCGCACGCCGGACGACCTCGCGCGGCACCGCTGCGTGCAGTACCGGCGCGGTGTCGACGGCGAGATCTACGCGTGGGTGTTCGAGAAGAATGGCCAATCGCGTTCGATGGCGGTAGACGGCCCGATCATGGTGAACAGCCCGGACCTCGCGGTGCGGGCAGCGAGCGACGGACTAGGGATCAGCTACGTCATCGAGGGCCATGTCGAGCCACTGCTGCAGTCGGGACAGCTGATCCGGGTCCTGGAGGACTGGTCGCCTTCGACCGCCGGGCTGTTCCTGTACCACCCGAGCCATCGCCAGATGCCGGCGGCGCTGCGCGCCTTCATCGACACCGTCCGCGCCGGCCGCGACGACCCACAAGGAAAGGCTCGCCCGAAGCAGTGCGGCCGCTGAGGCGGGGTGCTCACGCCGCTCACGCATCGACGTGCCGAGGCGGCCGTGAGCAGGGTGTGGCCGAGAACGCGTCGGTTCATCGCCTCGAGCGCCCGGTCCGAAGGGTCTCAGGGCGTTTTCCGATGCTCCGGGTAATCCGCGCCGAACGTGACCGGCTTCCAGGCTTCGAACTCGGCGCGAAGCGAGTCGAGCTTCTTCAGCGCCAACTCGAAGGCCGGCGCCCCGAGCAGGAGGCGAAGCGGCGGGTTCTCCGCGGTGACCGCCGTGATGATCGCCTCCGCCCCCCGCACCGGATCGCCCACCTGGTTGCCGCTCCGCTCGCGCGTCTGGCGACGGCGTTCGCCCGCCGTCGCGGCGTAATCGTCGATCGACCTCCCGCTCTCGATGATTGATCGGCCGGCCCAGTCGGTCCGGAACGGGCCCGGCTCCACGATCGTCACCTTGATCCCGAGCGGCGCCACCTCGATTGCGAGACTCTCGGACAGTCCCTCCAGCGCGTATTTCGTCGCATGATAGAAGCCGGTCGCGGCGAAGCTCACGAGACCGCCGATCGACGACACGTTCACCACATGGCCGGACCGGCGGCTCCG
>CAXUBX010000087.1:0-12535 GCA_964249405.1 uncultured Acetobacteraceae bacterium
TCGGCGTCGACACCGGCGGCTCGAACGTCCAGTTCGCGGTCAATCCCGCCGACGGACGGATGACGATCATCGAGATGAATCCTCGCGTTTCCCGGTCCTCGGCGCTGGCCTCCAAGGCGACGGGATTCCCGATCGCGAGGATCGCGGCGAAGCTTGCCGTCGGCTACACCCTCGACGAACTCCGGAACGACATCACCGCGACGACGCCCGCCTCGTTCGAGCCGGTGATCGACTATGTCGTGGTCAAGATCCCCCGCTTCACCTTCGAGAAGTTTCCGGGCACGCCGGCCACGCTTACCACGTCGATGAAGTCCGTGGGCGAGGCGATGGCGATCGGACGATCCTTCGCCGAAGCGCTCCAGAAAGGGCTCCGGTCGATGGAAACGGGCCTGACCGGTCTCGATCCGGTGGAGAGTCCCGGCGACGGCGGGCGCGACGCCTATCTCGCCGCCCTGTCGGCGCCGGTGCCGGAGCGGCTGCTGATGGCGGCGCAGGCGCTCCGCGACGGGGTGTCGGTCGACGACGTCCACAGCGCCTGCCGCTACGACCGGTGGTTCCTGCGGGAACTCCTGCGGATCGTCGGCGCCGAACGGTCGGTGGCGGCCGAGGGCCTGCCGCAGACCGCGCCCGCGCTTCGCCGGCTGAAGGCGCTCGGCTTCTCCGATGCGCGGCTCGCGGTGCTGTCCGGCACGACGGAGGAGGCGGTGCTCGCTCGCCGCGAGACCCTCGGCGTCACGCCGGCCTGGAAGCAGATCGACACCTGTGCCGGCGAGTTCGCGAGCGCGACGCCCTACCTGTATTCCACCTACGAGGGCGGCTTCGGGGCGCCGCGATCGGACGCGCCGCCGACCTCGCGGGACAAGGTGGTGATCCTCGGTGGCGGCCCGAACCGGATCGGCCAGGGGATCGAGTTCGACTATTGCTGCGTGCACGCCGCCTACGCGCTGCGGGATGCCGGCCTCGAGACGATCATGGTCAACTGCAACCCGGAGACCGTCAGCACCGACTACGACACGTCGGATCGGCTCTACTTCGAGCCGCTGACCGCCGAGGACGTGATCGCGCTCGTCCGGCGCGAGCAGTCGGACGGGCGCGTTCTCGGCTGCATCGTGCAGTACGGTGGACAGACGCCGCTGAAGCTGAGCGAGAGGCTGACCCGCGCCGGGATCCCGCTGCTCGGCACCAGCGCGGACGCGATCGACATCGCCGAAGACCGCCAGCGCTTCGGCGACCTGCTCCGCAGGCTTGGGCTCCGGCAGCCCGAGAGCGGGATCGCCCGATCGGCGGAAGAGGCGGTCTCGATCGCCGAGCGGATCGGCTATCCGGTGATGATCCGGCCGTCCTACGTGCTCGGCGGCCGGGCGATGGAGATCGTCTACGACCCGAACGGTCTCGCGCGCTACATGCGGGACGCGGTGCGCGCCTCGGGCACCAGCCCGGTGCTCGTGGACCGCTATCTCGCCGACAGCATCGAGGTCGACGTCGACTGCATCGCGGACGGCGAACAGGTCTATGTCGCCGGCGTGATGGAACATATCGAGGAGGCGGGGATCCACTCGGGCGACAGCGCCTGCTCGCTGCCGCCCTACACGCTGTCGCCGGCCACGGTGGACGCGCTCAAGGGCGAGACGATCGCACTTGCCAAGGCACTCGGGATCCGCGGCCTGATGAATGTCCAGTACGCGATCCGAGGCGACGCGACCTACGTCCTGGAGGTCAATCCGCGTGCGTCCCGTACCGTCCCGTTCGTGGCCAAGGCGACCGGGGTTCCGGTCGCCAAGATCGGGGCGAGAGTGATGGCGGGGGCGAAGCTCGCGGAGTTCGATCTCGACGGGAGCGCGGTCTCGGCCCACGTCGCGGTCAAGGAAGCTGTTTTCCCGTTCAACCGATTTCCGAACGTCGATGTCATCCTCGGTCCCGAAATGCGCTCGACCGGCGAGGTGATGGGCCTGTCGCAGAGCTTCGAGCGGGCGTTCGCCAAGGCCCAGCTTGGCGCCGGCGTGCGGCTCCCGCTCGGCGGGACCGTGTTCTTCTCCGTCCGTCCGGCCGACAAGAACGCGAGCGTCGCCCTTGCACGCCGTCTGCTCGATCTCGGCTTCCGGATCGTCGCGACGCGGGGCACCGCGTCGCACCTCCGCGAACACGGGCTCGACGTCGATGTCGTCAACAAGGTTCTGGAGGGACGGCCGCACTGCGTGGATGCGATCCGCTCGGGCGAAATCCAGCTCGTGGTGAACACCTCGTCGGGGCCGCAATCGGTCGCTGACAGCTTCACGATCCGCCGCGACGCGCTGACCCACGGCGTGCCGCACTACACGACGATCGCCGGTGCCCGCGCGGCGGTGGCGGCGATCGGGGCGCTCCATGCGGGCTCCCTTGAAGTCGCGCCGCTCCAGGGATACTTTAGGCGATCGTTCTGAGCGGCTCTCCCCGACGCCGGACGCTTTCCTCAACCACACAGCGCGTTCCCCACACTGGGGCGCATCAAGGACCACCGTGTTGCAGAAATTCCCGATGACCGGGCCAGGCCTGCAGCGGCTCGAGGACGAGCTGCGCATGCTTCGCAGCGAGGAGCGCCCGGCGATCATCCGCGCGATCGCCGAGGCCCGCAGCCATGGCGATCTTTCGGAGAACGCGGAATATCACGCGGCCCGCGAACGTCAGTCCTTCGTCGAAGGCCGGATCGCGGAGCTCGAGGAGATCGTCTCCGCCGTCGAGGTGATCGACCCCTCGACGCTGTCCGGCGACCAGGTGAAGTTCGGCGCCCAGGTCCGTCTGGTCGACGAGGAGACCGACAAGGAGGCGACCTACCAGATCGTCGGGGCCTACGAAGCGGACATCAAGCTCGGTCGCATCTCGGTGTCCTCGCCGCTGGCCAAGTCGCTGATCGGCAAGAAGACCGGCGACACCGTCTCGGTCCCAGCACCCGGCGGCGACCGCTCCTACGAGATCCTCGGCATCTCGTTCGGCTAGGCCGCGACCGCGAGGCGGCTCCTGTGAAAGCGATCGGCCTCGCCGATGTCCGCGAGGCCGCTTCCCGGATCGCCGGGCGCGTGATCCGCACGCCCACGGTCGGCAGCGACGCGCTGTCCCGTCGTTGCGGCTGCGACGTCCTGCTTAAGCTCGACAATCTCCAGGTCGTGGGCTCGTTCAAGGAGCGCGGGGCGGCCAACCGTCTCGCGCTCCTCGATCCGGATGAGCGCCGACGTGGCGTCGTCGCGATGTCGGCCGGGAACCACGCCCAGGGCGTCGCCCGGCACGCGAACCTGCTCGGGATCGACGCGACGGTCGTGATGCCGCTCGCGACGCCGGCGGCGAAGATCACGCGGACCGCCGCCTGGGGCGCCCGCGTCGTGTTGCACGGCGAGACGCTCGCGGAGGCCACCCAACATGCGCTCGACCTTGCCGAACGTCAGGGCAGCGTCTTCGTCCACCCGTTCGACGATCCCGCGATCATCGCCGGCCAGGGCACGATGGCGCTCGAGCTGCTGGAGGACGCGGGGCCGGTCGACATCATCGTGGTCCCGGTCGGCGGCGGCGGGCTGATCGCGGGCTCCGCGATCGTCGCGTCGTCGCTCTGCCCGGCCGCCGAGATCATCGGCGTGCAGGTCGAGAGCCACGCCTCCCTCCGCGATCATCCGGGCGACGAGGTCGAGACCGGCGGCGGCGCCACCATCGCCGAGGGAATCGCGGTGACCCGGATCGGCGAATGGCCGCGCCGGATCATCCGCGAGCACGTGTCGACCGTGCTGCCGGTCGCGGAACGTGTCGTCGAGGAGGCGATCGCGCTCCTGGTCGAGGGCGCGAAGCAGGTTTCGGAAGGCGCCGGCGCCGCGGCGCTCGCAGCCGTGCTCGCCCATCCCGGACGGTTCCGCGGCAAGCGCGTGGCGCTCCCGATCTGCGGCGCGAACATCGACAGCCGCATCCTGGCCAACGTCCTGCTCCGCAATCTGCTCCGCGACGGAAGGCTGCTCCGGCTCCGGATGGAGATCCCGGACCGGCCGGGCGTGCTTGCCGACATCTCGACCTCGATCGGCGCCGGTGGCGGCAACATCATCGAGGTGTCGCACCAGCGCCTGTTCGCCGCCCCGAGCGTCCAGGCGGCCGAACTCGAGATCATGATCGAGGCGCGTGACCCGGAGCACGCGCGCGAGATCGAGCGGGCCCTGGCCAGGCGCTACGTCGTGAGAAGGGACTGACGCACCCGCCGGCCGAGCAGCACCGCCGCGACGCCGACCCCGCAGGTCATGCCGATCCAGGCGCCGACGACGCGCCAAGACGTGTCGATCGAGAGCACGGCGATCACCGGCACGCCGACCACCCAGTAGCTGACCGTCGTGAGAAGCATCGGAACCCTGGTGTCACGGAGCCCGCGGAGGACGCCGCCCGAGACGACCTGGATGCCGTCCGGGACATGGTGGATCGCGCCGATCAGCAGCAGGATCGAGGCGAGACCGACCGTGGTCGCGTCCGAGGCGTAGAGCGACGCGACCGTGCGGCGACCCGCCAGCAGGACCGCATCGTCGGCGACCACCACGCCTGCCATCAGCGCGTAGCCGGCCAGGATCGCGCGACGGATCGCGGCCTGGTCGCCGCGGCCGGACGCGTTGCCGACCCGGATCGTCACCGCGAGCGCGATCCCGAGCGGAACCATGAACAGCACCGAGGTGACGTTGAGCGCGATCTGGCTCGCCGCCGCCGGGACCGCGCCGAGCCGGGCGACGATCAGCCCCGCCGCGGTGAACATCCCGACCTCCATCAGCAGCGAGACCGCGATCGGCAGGCCGAGACGGAGGATCCGGGCGATCGTCGCCCGGTCGGGTCTGCCGGTGTCGGTCGTCCAGTCGAGACGGTAAGATGGCGAGAGCCGGACCCAGGCGTAGTAGGCGAGCCCCTGCAGGGTCGCGCAGGCGGCGGTGGCGAGCGCGCTGCCGGTGGCTCCGAGCGCGGGAAGTCCGGCGACGCCGTACATCAGCGCATAGCCCGAGGGTGCGAGCAGCACGAGGCCGCCGAGCTGGACCACCATCGTCGGAGCGGTCCGGGACAGACCCTCGGACAGACCGCGCGACGACCCGAACAGCCCGACGGCGGGAAGACCGAAGGCGACGGTGCGGAGAAACGACGCCGCGCCGGGACGGATCGACGGCGCGACACCGACGAGCGCGAGCAGCGGCGGCCCGGCGAGCGCGAGCGCAAGACCCGCCACCACCCCGCCGAGCAGGCCGACCGCGAGGGCGCTCCGGAACACCGACACGGCCTCGGCCCGTCGACCCGCCCCGTCGAGTTCTGCGACGATCGGCGAGACGGCCATCATCAGCCCGATCACCGGCATCAGCGCGAACACCCAGAGCCCGCTGCCGACCGCGACCGCGCCGAGCACCACCGGGCCCCGATGTCCCGCGAGCACGTTGTCGACGACCGACGAGCCGATCACCGCGAGCTGGCCGACGATGATCGGCCCGGCGAGCGAGGCGAGCGACCGGAGCTCCGATCCCAGCAGGCTGCCGGCCCGGTTTCGGACCACCGGCAGAGAACGCGTCCTCTCAGGGCTGGAGATGAACGTTCTCGTCCTCGACGGAGAACCCGACCTTCATCGTCACCTGGTAGTAGTGGACGCGTCCGTTCTCGATCTGGCCGCGCGTCTCGACGACCTCGAACCACCGCATGTGCCGGATCGTGTTCGATGCCTTGGTGATGGCCGACTGGATGGCGTCCTCGATGCTGGTCTCCGAGGATCCGACGACCTCGATCAACCGATAGACGTGATCTGTCACGCTGCGCTCCTTGGGCTGGGCCTCGCTGAACGCGCGAGACGGCTTGTCTGTTCGTCGCGCCCGGTCGGCGACGTCATCGCGAATGTGAGCGGACGCGAGGAAAGCCGTGCGCCCGGACGCGCGTCCTGTCCGCGAGACGCAACGTCGGCATCGGAGTGCGGCATGGAACAGCAGGACGCCATTCACCACGCCAAGGCGATCGAGATCGGCAAGCTCGCGGTCCGCTCCACGACCGCCGCCGGCACCGGCCATCCGACCTCGGCGCTGTCGCTCGCCCACCTGGTGACGGCACTGATGTACCGGGTCATGCGATGGGATCCGTCGCGTCCCGACGACCCCGATGCCGACCGGCTGGTGCTCTCCGAGGGTCACGCGGTGCCGATCATCTACGCCGCCTGCGCGGATCTCGGTGTCGCGTTCGCGCCCGGCGGCGAGACACGGGCGCTCAACGTGGCCGACCTCGACACCCTCAGGGCGATCGACAGCCCGCTCGACGGGCACCCCAACCCGCGGGTCGGGTTTCCCTTCTTCGATGCCGCGACCGGCTCGCTCGGCCAGGGCCTGTCGATCGCGGCGGGCCTCGGGGCCGCCGCACGCATCGACGGGACCGACCGGCGCGTGTTCTGCCTGATGGGCGACGGCGAAAGCCGCGAGGGCCAGGTCTGGGAGGCGATGGATTTCATCGCCGATCACGGGATCCGGAACGTGGTCGCGATCTTCAACTGCAACACGCTCGGCCAGAGCGATCTGGTGTCGGACGCACAGTCGCCGGAGACACTGGCCCGGAAAGCGGACGCGTTCGGCTGGCGCGTGCGCACGATCGACGGGCATGCACCGCGCGAGATCCTGTCGGCGCTCGAGGATCCGGGCGACGTCGACCGTCCGCTCTGCATCGTCGCCCGCACGGTGAAGGGCTGGGGCGTTCCGGAGCTGGGCGGCATGGGACACCACGGCACCGCGGTCCCGGACAAGCAGGTGGCCGAGGTGATCGCGGCTCTCGACCGCAAGGCGGTGGAACTCGGCGCCGATCGCGTGACGGCGGACGACATGCGGCGGATCGAGGCGCCCCGGCGGCGACGGGCGAACGGACCGGGCGAACCCGGGCAGCCGGACGGCTTCGCCGACGCGCTCGCGACGGACAGGAAGTCCCAGGATCAGGTGGCGGCGAAAGGAACGCTGTCGCCGCGTCGCGCCTTCGGTCTCGCCCTGCAGGCGCTGGGTCGCGCGAACCCGCAGGTCGTCGCGATCGACGGCGACGTGAAGAACTCGACCTACGCCCAGATGTTCGCCGACGCGTTCCCCGAGCGCTATCTCGAGGGGCGGATCGCCGAGCAGAACATGGTCTCGGTCGCCGCCGGCCTGGCCGCGGCGGGAAAGCTCCCGTTCGTCAGCTCGTTCGGCAAGTTCCTCGTCCGCGCCTACGACCAGCTGGAGATGGCGATCATCTCGGGCGCCGACATCAAGCTGGTCGGCACGCATGTGGGCGTCACCATCGCCTCCGACGGGCCGAGCCAGATGGCGCTCGCCGACGTCGCGTTCATGCGCGCCTACGCCCATGTGCGCGACGCGCGCGACGCGGCGCCGGCGATGACGGTGCTGACGCCGAGCGACGCCGCGAGCGCCTACGCGCTGACGCTCAGGATGGCCGCGCACCGGGGTGCCTGCTACCTCCGTGCGGTCCGTGCCGACCTCCCCGTGCTCTACAAGGACGACGATCGCTTCCGGTTCGGCGGCCACAAGGTGCTGCGGGTCGCCGGGCAGTCCGTGGGCGGCGTCGTCCTGGTGGCGGTCGGCTATCTCGTGCATAGCGCCCTCGAAGCGGCCGATCGGCTGGAGGAACGCGGCATCCCGGCATCGGTGATCGACGCCTATTCGCTGCCGATGGATGTCGGGCCGGTGCTCCAGCTGGCGCGCGAGCAGCAGGCTCCGATCCTGGTGGCGGAAGACAGCTATCGCGGCGGCGTCGGCAGCGAGATCGCCGAAGCCGCAGCATCGGGCGTCGCCCCGCCACGCGTGCACGCGATGGCGGTGGAGCGCCTGCCGAAGAGCGGCCGGAGCCCGGACGACCTGCTGCGTTTCACGGGTCTCTCGGTCGACGACGTGGTGGCGACGGCGGTCTCGCTGGTGTCGGACCGGGACGGGAACCCGGACGGTTGAGCGCGCCCTATCGCGTCCCGAACAGGCGGTCGCCGGCGTCGCCGAGGCCGGGACGGATATAGGCGTCGGCGTCGAGCCCCCGGTCGATCGCGGCGGTGACGATCGGAACGTCCGGCGCGGAAGCGGACAGGACCTCGATGCCGTCCGGCGCCGCGATCAGGCAGACGAACCGGATCGCGCGCGCGCCGGCCGCGCGCAGGATCCGCACCGATGCGGCGGCGGAATGTCCGGTCGCGAGCATCGGGTCGACCACGATGACCAGGCGCTCGGCGAGGCCTTCCGGCAGCTTCCGGTAGTATTCGACGGGACGATGCGTCGTCTCGTCCCGATAGAGCCCGACATGACCGACACGCGCGGACGGCACGAGATCGAGCATGCCGGCCAGGATGCCTTCGCCGGCGCGGAGGATCGACACGAAGCAGAGCTTCTTGCCCGAGAGGCGCTCGGCCGGGGAGCGCTCGAGCGGCGTCTCGATCTCGACCGTCTCGAGTGCCAGGCCGCGCGTCGCCTCGTAGGCGAGCAGCAGGCTGATCTCGCGGGTGATCTCGCGGAACTGCGCGGTGGTGGTGGTGCGGTCCCGGAGCAGGCCGAGCTTGTGGCGGACGAGCGGGTGGTCGACGACGGTCACGCCGCCTGCCCCCGATCGCGCCGCGCCCTTCACTCGAGCGGACCCGTCACTCGAGCAGGACGGCGACGACACGCTCCAGCGCCGCCCGGTCCTGGTCCGAGAACCGGTCGGGCACCGGACTGTCGAGGTCGAGCACGCCTTCCAGCGTCCCGTCGGCTCGGATCATCGGAACCACGATCTCCGAGCGCGACGCGGCGTCGCAGGCGATGTGGCCGGGAAAATCGTGGACGTCCGGAACCACGATCGTGCGCCGCTCGGCGCCGGCGGTGCCGCAGACGCCGCGTCCGAGCGGGATCCGGACGCAGGCCGGTCGGCCGTGGAACGGCCCGAGTACGAGCGTTCCCTCGCGGTGGAGGTAGAACCCGGCCCAGTTCACGCGATCCAACGTCCAGAAGAGGTGCGAGGCGGTGTTGGCGAGATTGGCGATCCGGTCCGGCTCGCCCGTGATCAGCGACGCGACCTCGTGGGCGAGCGTCTCGACCGACGCGTCCTGCCGGGGCGGAAACGCGATCACCTCTCCTCCGGCTGGAACTGGAGCGCCGCGCCGTTCATGCAGAAGCGGAGGCCGGTCGGCTGCGGCCCGTCCGGGAAGACGTGACCGAGATGGCCGCCGCAGCGTGCGCAATGCACCTCGATCCGACGCATGCCGAGCGAGCGGTCCTCCGTGGTGTCGACCGCGCCTTCGAGGGGCGTGTGGAAGGAGGGCCATCCGCTGCCGCTCTCGTATTTGGTCTCGGACGCGAACAGCGCCTCGCCGCATCCGGCACAGAGGAACATCCCGTCACGCTTCTCGTGGTTGAGCGGGCTCGTTCCGGCGCGCTCGGTGCCGTGCTGGCGGAGCACCCTGTACTGCTCCTCGGAGAGGCGGTCCCGCCACTCCGGGTCGGTGAGCCTGATGGTTCCCGGCTTCAGCCCGTCTTCGCTCATTGCAGATCTCCCGTTCGGACATCGTCGTCTCGTTCGCCGTCATGTGGTCCGGGCAACGCCCGGCGGAAGGTCCCGTGCCGGAACCCGCCACGTCCACCGCGCGCTAGTCCGATGAAGGAGCAATCTGATGACCGACCCCAAGCCCGATCCCGGGAAGAAGCCCGACGAGACGAACGACAAGACGGAGAAGACGCTGGAGGACACGTTTCCGGCCAGCGACCCGCCCGCGAGCACCGGCACGACCGGTCCCACCGGCGACCACAAGCCCCGCTCCTGAACCTGCGATCCGAGGGATCTCAGAAGCGCTCGGACCAGGGCCGGAGATCGAGCTCGTGCGTCCAGGCGCTGCGTGGCTGTGCGATCAGGTGGAGATAGGCATCGGCGATCGCGTCGGGGCTGAGGCGGCCGTCGGGATCTCCCTCCGACGCCGGCATCCCCGGCGTTCCGGCGATGCCGCCATCGACCACGACATGCGCGACGTGGATGCCGAGCGGGCCGAGTTCGCGCGCCATGCTCTGCGCAAGACCGCGCAAGGCGAACTTGCCCATCGCGAACGAGGCCGATCGCGCATAGCCTTTCACGCTTGCGGACGCGCCGGTGAAGAGGATCACCCCCGAGCCGCGCTCCGCCATCAGTCGGGCCGCCTGCTGCCCGACGAGAAACCCGCCGAACGCGGTCACCAGCAGGTCCTGGCGCACCGCGGCGGCGTCGAGGGAGGCCAGCGCGCCGCGCGTGCGGCCGCTGGCGTTGTAGACGACCACGT
The DNA here is from genome assembly GCA_964249405.1 of uncultured Acetobacteraceae bacterium. GTDB lineage: Bacteria > Pseudomonadota > Alphaproteobacteria > Acetobacterales > Acetobacteraceae > CAXTPV01. Next base: position 10,250 of record CAXUBX010000087.1, read on the forward strand.
CGGGAACGCCGAGCCGCGCGCCCAAATCGTCGAACAGACGTCGCACCGCCTCGGGATCGGAGGCGTCGGCGGCGAAGGTCTCGGCGCCGGTCTCGCCGGCGAGACCCGCCAGCTTGGCGACGTCGCGGGCGACGAGCCCCAGCCTCGCCCCCGACGCGGCCAGCCGGCGCGCGATCGAGGCGCTCAATCCCGAACCGGCCCCGACCACCAGGGCCAACATCCGTTCCGTCGTCTTGATGGTCGCCATTGTCGATGCTCCCGGATGCTCCCGTCAGCGAACTCGGCCCGTCGAGACTTCGTTCGGATCGTTCGTGCCGACGGCGAGATGGACGAGGTTCTCGTCGAACGTGCTGGCGATCTGATGACCGACGCCCGTCGCGGCCTGGCACGCCAGCGTGTCGGCGGCTGCTTCCTTCCTGACTTCGTCGATATCGGCGGTATTCGGGACTTGATCGCGTGACATGATCGATCCTCGTTCCATGATGCCGCGCTCAGCACCCCGGCCAGAGGCGGAGCGCCGTCGCGATCATGCCCTCCAGGGCGCGGCACGACCGGCCGGCGCCGGCCTGCAGCGCCATTCCCTCGGCCAGGGCGATCAGGTAACGCGCGAGCGAGACGGGCGAGACATCGGCAGGAAAGTTACCGTCGCGCCCCGCGCTCCGGAACCGCGAGACCAGCGCCGCCTCGACCGACGCACGTCGCGAAAGCACGTCGTCCCTGGCCCCCGCCGCCGCCGCTCCGCAGGCGACGGAATGGTTGACGGCAAGGCAGCCGCGAGGACCTGTGGACCGGGTCTGGTGCGCAAGGGCGCCGCGGAGGAACGCCGCCGCGACACCGCGCGCCGTGGGCGCCCCGAGCGCGCGCGCGAGTAGCGCCTCCTGCTCCTCGGCGTAGAGATCGAGCGCCTGTTGGAACAGCTGCTCCTTGTTCCCGAAGGCGGCATACAGGCTGGGGCGCCTGATCCCCATCGCCTCGGTCAGGTCCGTCAACGACGTGCCCTCGTAGCCCTTGCGCCAGAACACCTCCAGCGCCGCGCGAAGCGCCGTCTCGGCGCAGAATTCGCGAGGCCGGCCACGCGGCACCTGACTTCCGTCTCCATCCATGACCGATGATTGTGGATCGCGCGGCCGCGTTGCGTCCAGTCCGATCCGCAGCACGCGACCGGCGCTCGGCATTGACGCAAGCCGAGGCGCCGTCCATTCCTTACTTCACGGTATGAAATGGGGTGCATCCGCGCACCTCGCCGAACGGACGGGAATGGAACATGGCAAGATTGGACGGCAAGGTTGCGCTGATCACCGGCGGGACGACCGGCATCGGCGCCGCCTCGGGGAAGCTGTTTCAGGCCGAGGGCGCGACCGTCGCTCTCACCGGCTCCAACCCGACGACACTGGAAGCGGCCAGGACGGAGATGCGCGGCATCGACGTGATCGCGTCCGACGCCGCCGACGTCGCCGCAACCGAGGCATTGGTCGAGCAGGTGATCTCCCGGCACGGCAAGCTCGACATCCTGTTCGTCAACGCGGGCATCGGGCGTTTCGCGCCCTACCAGGCCGTCGACGAGGCCTTCTTCGACCTCGTGTTCAACATCAACGTCCGCGGCGCGTTCTTCCTGCTCAAGCACGCGGCCGCGAGGATGACCGACGGCGGCTCGATCATCCTGACGGCGTCGGTCGCCGGGGTGTCGGGCGGCGAAAGCCGCTCCGTGTATGCGGCGAGCAAGGCGGCGCTTCGCTCGTTCGGCCGGACGTTCGGTGCCGAACTCGCGCCACGGCGCATCCGGGTGAACACGATCAGTCCGGGCCCGATCGAGACGCCGATCTTCGGGAAGACCGGGCTGCCCCCGGAGCAGATCCAGAGCGTGATCGACGGGATCGTCGCCTCCGTCCCGCTCGGGCGCGTCGGGCACGCCGACGAGGTCGCGCAGGCGGCGCTTTTCCTGGCTTCCGATGCATCGGCCTACACGACCGGGATCGAGCTGTTCGTCGACGGCGGCATGGTGAGCCTCTGACCGCACGCACCCGGCCCGCGCGCGAGCGGGCCGCGATCACCGGCGGGGTGGGCCGCGCTGCCGGGTCGATCGACGGTCATGACCGGTCGCGGGCCGGGTGAAGCGCCGCCGCACTCGTGGCATGATCCGGGGGACCCTGCCCGAGGAGATCAGCCGCATGGCCGACCCGCACGACCCCGCCCCGCCCCGCCCGGTCATGCTGGTGATACGGGACGGATGGGGGTGGCGCGAGGGCAGCGCGGACAACGCGGGCGCACTCGCCCGGACGGCGCATT
>CAXUBX010000088.1:0-12457 GCA_964249405.1 uncultured Acetobacteraceae bacterium
CCGGACTTCGTTCCCCAGTGTTCGTCGGTCCATTGCTGGAGGTGGTTGTCCTTCGGCTTCGTTCCCTCGTAGCCGCCGCCCTCCTTCCGGTATTCGGCAGAGGCGAGCTGCGCCTTCCTCGCCGACCACTGGCCCGGACGACCGCCCTTGTCGGCCTCCGTCACCTCCCCCTTCACCTTGTCCCAGAGCTTCGGATCCGTTTTTTTCGCAATCTTCGACATGGTCTCGCTCCCTGCTTACAGGATCCCCGATCCGCTCAAGGGAGATCGAACGCCTCGGTTCCGGAATGTCGGAGCGGTTCTTCCGCGACCGCATCGGGAATGCCGCGCCGGGAGGATCAGGCGACCGACTTCACGAAGGCCGCCGACGCTCCCATGATCGCTCTGGACGCAGGCGGGAGAACGACGTGGACGCGACCAGAGAGGGCGAGCTCGAAGCCGAGAACGCGGCGCTTCGCGCCGAGAACGAGCGGCTCCATCGCCTGCTTGCCGAGGCGAAGGGGTCGGCGGCCGGGCGCCGTGATCCGGGCGACGCGGTGCCACCCGGTGTCGCGGTGCTCGATCCGGAACCGGACGAGGAGGCGGAAGCCGTGCGCGAGCGCCTCGAAGCACGCACGCGCGGCCTGGCGGAGCGGCCCTGAGATGCCCGCTCCGAGCACGCTCACCGGTCCATTGCGGAGCGCCCTCCGATGATCGTCTCCGGTCTCTCGACGGCGGCCGGCTGGCCGGCCGCGCGCCGCCGTGTCCGCACGCTCGGGAAGGCGCTCGAACTCGAGGATTTCGAACGCCTCGCGAAGGATCGTCTCCCGCATGCCGTCTACGCGTATGTCGCGAACGGGGCCGAGGACATGGCGACCCTCCGCGAGAACCGGGCCCAGTTCGGTGCGCGGAAATTCGTCACCCGCGTGCTCCGCGACGTGTCGGAGCGCGACGCCGGCCGGACCGTGTTCGGCCGGCGCTGGTCGGCTCCTTTCGCGATCGCGCCCATGGGAGCGGCCGCCGTGGTCGGGTTCGACGCCGACAACCGGATGGCCCGCGCGGCCGCGGAAGCCGACATCCCGTTCGTGCTCAGCGCCAACTCGATCACGCCGCTCGAGGAGCTGCACCGGACCAACCCCGACGCCTGGTTCGCCGCCTATCAGTCGCCCGACCACGAGAAGATCCGGCGCATGATCGACCGCGTCGGGCGGGCCGGCTTCGACACCTACCTGCTCACCGTGGACGTTCCGGTCGGCTCCAACCGCCAGGGCGAGAAGCGGGCGGGCTACTCGATGCCGCTCCGAGCGACGCCGCGGCTGGCCCTCGACGGGATCACCCATCCGGAATGGCTGGTCGGCACCGCTGCGCGCACCTTCCGCAAGCGCGGGGTCCCGGTCATCTCCAACGTCGAGCCGGCGGGCGGCCCCTCGATCCTGACCCGCGACGTGTCGTTCATCGGTGGCCATGCGTCGTTCTCCTGGGACGAGGTGGCGCTGATCCGCTCGCTCTGGCCGGGCCGCTTCGTGCTCAAGGGCATCCTGTCGCCGGACGACGCGCGGATCGCCCGCGAACACGGCTGCGACGGAATCGTCGTCTCGAACCACGGCGGACGGCAGCTCGACGGGGCCGCCTCGCCGCTCGAGGTGCTGGCGGAGGTGAAGGCGGTCAGCGGCGAGATGACGGTGATCGCCGACAGCGGCTTCCGGCGCGGCACCGACGTCCTGAAGGCGCTGGCGCTCGGCGCCGACCTCGTGCTCATCGCCCGTCCGTTCCTGTTCGCGTCGGTGGTCGCCGGCGAGGAGGGCGTCGCGCACGCGATCCGGCTGCTCAAGCGGGAGATCGATATCGGACTGGCATTGCTCGGCCTCGCGCGCGTCGACGACGTGACAAGCTCGGTGCTGCTCGACGCCGCGTGAGGCCGGCCGCCGATCCCTCCGCAACCCCGACAGCTCCCGCCTGTTCGGGACACGGACCAGCCTGGAGGATCTCATGGCGGAGGCGAACGACAGTCCGGATCGGCGCGGCGAGGCCGGGCAACGGATCGACCGGGCGAAGGCGGCGCGCGAGGCCGGCAGCCCGGCGCTGGCCGGACGGACCGAGGACGAGGCGATCCGGACGGATCCGGAAGGCGTCGCGAACGAGTTGCAGACCGCCCCGGATCGGCACGGCCCGGAGGCGGACGACCACGACGACGGCGACGAGGCCGTGCACGCGATCACGGGAACGGTGCAGCCGGGCGCCGCCGCGCCGTCGCGGGCCGGGATCGGCAGCGCCGGGAGCGGCGCCGACGACATGTGAGGCGTCGCGGCGCTAGCCTAGCAGCTTGCGGTCCGGAACCCGTGTGAGGCGCGCGACGAAGCCGAGCAGGGCCGGGCAGACCTGCACGGCGGACATGATCGCCGCCTGCCAGCAAGGTCGGACCGCGAGACGCGACAGCGACGTCGCGAGCGCGACCGGGCGGCGCACGTCGCCGCTGAACGCCTCCTGGAAGCCGCCGGCCCGCGGGCCGAGGAACGAAGCGGCCCGGAACGCCCCGTGCAGCGCGAGCGAGATCCCGTCGCCCGTGAAGGAGGGGATCACGGCGGCCTGATCGCCGACGCGGAGCACGTCGCGTGACGGCGCTCCGGCGGCCACGAAGCCGTAGGGCATCGAAGCGATGGCGATCGGAGCCCCCCGGTCGAGGCTCGCGCCGGCGAGCCGGGACGCCAGCAGCGCGTTCTCCTCGCCGATCGCCTCGAGCAGCGCCTCGGCCGAGCGCCCGAGACGCGCGAAGCGGTCGCGCCGGACGACGAGGCAGAGATTGGCCGCGCCGCCGTCGACCGGTTGCAGTCCGGCATAGCCCCCGCCGAACATGCCGAGCTCGACCGCGTCGCCGAGCGTGCGAGCCTCGGCGGGCGCGAGCCGGACATACCACTTGAAGCCGATCAGATCGGACTGGCGGCCCGGCCCGCGCTTCCAGCCGCGCAGATCGTGCTTGCCGGTGGCGAGGGCCGCGCGACGGGTCCGGATCGGATCGCCGCCGGCGAGACGCAGCATCCAGCCGCCGCCGGCGCCGTCGGGCGCGAGCGCCTCGACGCGCTGTCCGCGCACCACCCGGGCGCCCGACGCGGCAGCCCGCGACAGGATCAGCTCGTCGAGGATCCGTCGACGCAGGCTCCACGCCTCGAACGGCAGCCGCACCTCGGCGATCCGGTGTGCCGCGGCGAGCCTCAGGCGGCGGATCGGCACCGCGCCGACATCCTCCGGGCCGACGCCGAGCGCGCGGAGATAGAGCGCCGCCTCGCCGGACAGGAAATCGCCGCAGACCTTGTCGCGCGGCCCGGTCTCCCGCTCGACCAGGACGGTCTCGCGTCCGGCCCGCGACGCCAGACAGGCCAGGGCGGCGCCCGCCGGGCCGCCGCCCGCGATCGCGAGCTCGGCCTGGCCGCCGCTCACGGACAGATCTCGATCGGGAACGGCGCGCGGCCGGGACGGGCGCGCCCTCGCACGGCTGGGGGCGGGGCGATCACCGGAACCGTGAGACGCAGAGCCGGAAGGGCACGCGCCATCCGATCCGTGCGGCGCCGGCGGGGATCGCGGCGCGCGCGAGCAGGACCTCCCAGTCTCGCCGGCGAAACGCGCGCCCGATCGAGACCGGTCCGTCGTGCCGGACGAAGCGATGCCAGCCGGCGAGGCGCGACCAGGCACGGAACACGTGCAGCGGCACCGCGTGACGATGGAGGTCGTTCACGAACCAGCCGATCCGGGCCGTCTCCTCCATCATCCGCAGGAAGCGCACGACCCCGTCATCGTCGAGGTGGTGCGCGAACAGCGAGCTGATCACGCAATCGACCGGCCCGTCCGGCTTCCAGTCGAACAGGTCCGCGGTGACGAAGCGGATCCGGCTGCGCGAGGGCGTCGCGCGTTCGCCGGCCCGCCGCGCGTGCGGGTTGAGGTCGATGGAGACGAGATCGAGCGCCAGGCGGCGGCGGCGTGCCCAGCGCTCGAGATGTCGAAGCGCGTCGCCGTAGCCACCGCCGGCGTCGACGATGCGGAGCGGCCGCGCGGTCCGGAGGCGGCGCGCGGCCTCGCGGACGAAGGCGCGTGTCGGCGCGTAGGCGTTGGTCAGCGCGTTCACGACGGCCAGATCCCGGAGGCAGGCGGCGAACTCGGCCGCGTCGACCGGTTCGATGTCCATCAGCTCCGGAACCAGCACGCGCGAGCCGAGACCGGGCATGGCGTCAGACGGTCCGGAACAGCATCGTCTCGGCGGTCAGTCCCGGGCCGAAGCCGAGCGCGCAGCCGCGAAGCCCGCGCGCCGCCCGGCCGATCATGCGCGAGAGCACGAACATGATGGTGGCCGAGGACATGTTGCCGAACGCCTCGAGGATCTGTCTCGACACGTCGAGGGCGTCGGTCCGGAGCGAGAGCGCGCTCTCGACCGCATCCAGCACCGAACGGCCCCCGGGATGGACGGCCCAGAGATCGATCGCATCGGGTCTCATCCCGTCGAGGATCTCGCACTCGTTCAGCCGAAGCCCCTCGGCGACCGCACCGGGCACGCGGCCGGAGAGGAACATGTCGAACCCCTGGTCGCCGATCCGCCAGGTGATCAGCCCCTCGCCCGGCGCCACCACTGCGGCGTGGAACCTGTCGAGCGCGAGCCCATGCCTCTCGCCGGTGACGAGCGACGCCGCGCATCCGTCCGCGAACACGAGAAACGACAGGACCTGTTCGAGGTCGGCGCTCTCCTGGAGGTGCAGCGTGCAGAGCTCCAGATTGACCACCAGCACCTGCGCGTCCGGCTCGGAGCGGACGATGTGACGCGCGAGCTTCAGCGCGTTGAACGCCGCCTGACATCCCATGAAGCCGACCGCGGTACGCTCGACCGCCCCCCGGAGGCCGAGAACCTGCGCGAGCTCGAGGTCGAGACCGGGCGCGTAGAACCCCGTGCAGGTGGTCACGATCAGGTGCGTGATGCCGTCGCGTTCGCGCGCCGTGAGGTCGAGCCGACCGACCGCGCGGCGGGCGAGCGGCATCGCGGCTGCCTCGTAGGCCCGCATCCGCGCGCCCGAGCTCGGGAAGCGCCCCCTCGAGTAGAAGCCGGCACGGTCGACGCTGGGGCCGCCGACCGGATCGTCGGACGGTGCCAGCGAGGAGAAGCGATGGGCGATGCCGGAGCGCGCCACCATGCGGGCGAACAGCTTGCGATCGTGCAGGTCCGCGAGCAACGTCACGCCGAACCGGACAAAGACGTCGTGAACGTCATGCTCCGGGACGGCGGTGCCGATCCGGTTGAGGTAAGCATCCATTCAATAAACAGATCGTGTCCGCGTGTTCTGCTGCAAGGGCGAGCCCGCTTCCGCTTGCCGACCCCGCTGACGTACAAGGTCGAGAGAAGAAGACAGGACGAGGATCGGGACGATGGCGGAACTTGCGGATCTCGGGGTGACCGGCCTCGCGACGATGGGCGCCAACCTGGCGCGGAACGCGGCCAGGGCCGGCTTCCGCGTCGCGGTCCACAACCGGACGCAGGCGAAGACCGAGCAGCTCCTCGCCGAGCACGGCTCGGAAGGCAGCTTCGTGGGTTCGACGGACGCGGCGGACTTCGTCGCCAGGCTTGCGAAGCCTCGCGTCGTGCTGGTGATGGTGAAGGCCGGCCCGGCGACCGATGCCGTCATCGACGAGCTCGTGCCGCTCCTGGAGCCGGGCGACATCCTGGTCGACGGCGGCAATGCCCTGTTCGACGACACGCGGCGCCGCGAGGCGAAGGTGTCGGCGTCCGGCCTCAACTATGTCGGCATGGGCGTCTCGGGCGGAGAGGAAGGCGCGCTGCTCGGCCCCTCGATGATGCCGGGCGGCAAGCCCGAGGCGTGGGAGCGGGTCGCGCCGATGTTCACCAGGATGGCGGTCTCGGTGGACGGCACGCCGTGCTGCGCGCTGATGGGTCCCGACGGCGCCGGGCACTACGTCAAGATGGTGCATAACGGGATCGAATACGCCGACATGCAGCTGATCGCGGAGGCGTACGACCTTCTCCGCACCGTCTACGGAAAGAACGCGGGCGAGATCAGCGACATCTTCGCCGAATGGAAGACCGGCGATCTCGACAGCTACCTGATCGAGATCACCGCCGCCGTGCTCCGCAAGCAGGATCCGTCCGGCAGCGGGGCCCTGGTGGACCTGATCGTCGACGAGGCCGAGCAGAAGGGCACCGGACGATGGACCGCGCAGTCCGCGCTCGAGCTCGGCGTGCCGATCACCGCGATCACCGAGGCGGTGTACGGCCGCGCGCTGTCCGGCCGCCCGAAGCAGCGCGAGGCGGCGGAACGGGCGCTCGGCGGGATCCGCGGCGGCGTCCGGCGCGCCGGCCAGCCCGAGATCGACAAGATCCGGGACGCCCTCTACGCGTCGAAGATCGTCGCCTACGCCCAGGGCTTCGAGCAGCTCGCGGTGGCGTCCGAGACCTATGGCTGGAACCTCGATCTCGGCACCATTGCGACGATCTGGCGCGGCGGCTGCATCATCCGGGCGCGCTTTCTCGACCGGATCCGCGAAGGCTACGAGCGTGAGGCCGACGCGCCGAGCCTGCTGCTCCAGTCCTACTTCGCCGATGCGGTCCGCCGCGCCGAGCCCGCCTGGCGGGACGTCGTGATGCTCGCCGCCGAGACCGGCGTCGCGGTGCCGGCGTTCGCCTCCTCGCTCGCCTATTTCGACGGGCTCCGTCGCGCGCGGGGTCCTGCCAACCTGCTCCAGGGCCTCCGCGACTATTTCGGCGCCCACACCTATCGCCGTGTCGACAGGCCCGGCTCGTTCCACATCCGCTGGAGCCAGGATGGGAGCGAGGTCTCCGCCTGACACGATCGACGCCGCGCCGCGCGCTGCTCCGCGTCGCCGGCGCCGCCGTCCTCGCCGGTTGCGCCGCACCGCCGGGCAGCGAGACCGGCGAGCGGGTTCGCCTCGCTCCGGTCCTGGTCCGGCGCGACCGGATCGCGAGGCGGGTGGTCGGTCTCCGCCCGTTCCGCCCGCAGGGGTTCCGCCTCGACGCCGAGCGGATCGGCGACGCGCTGGTGGTCCACGACTACGGCCATGGCGGCGGCGGCGTCACCCTGTCCTGGGGCACGGCCTCGCTCGCCTGCGACCTCGCGGGCCCGGTCGCCGGCCAGCGCTGTGCCGTGATCGGCGCCGGCGCCGTCGGCCTGGCGACCGCACGCACGCTGCAGGAGCGCGGCGCGGCGTCGGTGACGGTCTATGCCGCTGCGGTCCCGCCGGCGACCACCTCGGACGCGGCCGGCGCCCAGATCTGGCCGTCCTCGGTGTTCGACGCCGACGCGACGGACCCGGCGTTCCGGCACCTCTACGAAGAGGCGGCCCGGATCTCGTTCGACCGCTTCGCGCGCCTCGTCGGGCCGCGCCACGGCGTGTGGTGGCAACCGAACTACCTGGTGTCCACCCGGCCGCCGGGGCCGCCGCGGCCGGATCCCGACCCCGCGCTGTCGCTCGCCTCGTTCTGCGTCGCCTGCGGCCCGGTGCCGCGCGACGATGGTCCGTTCCGCAGCCTCTACGCCTCGCGTTTCGACACGATGATGGCCGCGCCCTCCGTCTATCTGCCGGCCCTGATGCGCGAGATCCGGGAGGCGCGCGGCGTGTTCGTCGCCCGCTGCATCCGCGATCCGGCGGAGCTCGGCCGGCTGGCGGAACCGCTCGTCTTCGACTGCACGGGGCTCGGCGCGCACGCGCTGTTCGCCGACGCCTCGCTCGGACCGCTCAAGGGCCAGCTCACGATCCTGCGTCCGCAGCCCGAGGTCCGCTACAACGTCATCGCCGCCGACAGCTACATGTTCGCCCGCCCCGACGGGATCGCGCTCGGCGGCCTGGAGGACCGGGGCGACTGGAGCCTCGCCTTCGACGACGCGGCCGAGAACCGGATCATGGCGAGCCAGGCCCGGGTCGCCGCCGATCTCGTCACGTCATGATCCACGGGGAGCTCGCGCTCGCGACGCTCGACCGCCTCGCCGAACGCAGCCTCGACGCCTACGGACTGGGCCCGCGCGGGAGGGCGACGCGGATCTCGGTGTCGGAGAACGCGACCTACGCGCTCGACGACGGCGGACGCCGAGCCCTGGCGCTCCGCTTCTATCGCCCCGGCGTGCGCTCCGACGACGCGATCCGCTCGGAGATCGCCTGGATCGAGGCGCTCGGCCGCGACCGCGTGGTCAGGACGCCCGCGCCGGTCGCCGGGCGGGACGGCGCGGTCCTCCGGCGGTTTCCGGACGGGCAGCGGGCCGTCGCCTTCCGGTGGTCCGACGGCAAGGAACTGGCGCCGGAGGCGGACCTCCCGTCCCGTTTCCGCGCGCTCGGCGCGATCGCGGCGCGGCTCCATGTCCATGCCCGACGCTGGTCGCCACCGCGCTTCTTCACCCGGCCGCGCTGGGATCTCGACGCGATGATCGGGCGGACGATGCTCTGGGGCGACTACCGCGCCGCTCCCGGCCTCGCCGGCTCCGGTCGCGCGGTGCTCGAGCGCGCCGCCGCCCGCGTCGCCGGCACGCTCGACCGGGTGGGCACCGGCGCCGACCGGTTCGGCCTCGTGCACGGCGATCTCCGTCTCGCCAACATCCTCGCCGACGGTGACGCGCTCACGGTGATCGACTTCGACGATTGCGGCTTCTCCTGGCTCGCCTACGATTTCGCCGCCTCCGCGAGCTTCCTCGAGCACCTGCCGGTCCTGCCGGCGCTCGGCGCGTCCTGGTGCGCCGGCTACCGCACGGTGGCGCCGTTCGCCGACGAGGCGATCCTACCGACGCTGGTCATGCTCCGGCGCCTGCTGCTCACCGCCTGGGTCGGCAGCCATCCCGAGGCGGAGACCGCGCGCACGCTCGGCGCGGACTTCGCCGCCGGAACGGTAAGGATCGCCGAGACGTTCCTCGCCGGCTGAGCCCACCCGCGCGGAGGTTCGTGGAAGCGCCATGCACGATCTCGTCCGCGCCCTCCTGTTGTCGGCCGGCATGTTCCGCGACGTGTTCTGGAGCCTGGTTCTCGGCTTCACGATCTCGGGCCTGGTGCAGGCGCTGGTGCCGACCGAGGGGATGCGTCGCGCGCTCGGCCGCGAGGGCGCCCGGGAGATCGCGCTCGCGACGCTGTTCGGAGCGGCGAGCTCGTCCTGCTCCTACGCGTCGGCGGCGGTCTCCCGAAGCCTGTTCAAGCGCGGGGCGGGGCTGGTGCCGTCGCTCGCCTTCCTGTTCGCCTCGACCAATCTCGTGATCGAGCTCGGGATCGTGCTGCTGCTCCTGCTCGGCTGGGTGTTCACCGCGGCCGAATGGATCGGCGGCCTCGTGCTGGTCGTGGTGATGGCGGTCCTGGTCCGGCTCACCTGCCCGCGCGGCCTCGCCGAGCAGGCGCGGCGGCATCCGGAGACCGGTCAAGGCCACGAGCACCAGTCGATGCCGGTGGCCGGCGACACGCTCTGGTCCCGGCTGAGGAACCCGGCGCTCGCGGCACGCGTCGCGCAATCCTTCGCGATGGACGTCTCGATGCTCTGGAAGGACATCGCGCTCGGGTTCCTGATCGCAGGCGCGCTCGGCGCGGTGGTGCCCGGCCCCTGGTGGTCGGCGGTCTTCCTCCACGGTGCGACGCCGCCCGTTCGCGCGGTCGGCGACGCGCTGATCGGCCCGCTGGTCGCCGTGCTGTCCTTCGTCTGCTCGATCGGCAACGTGCCGCTCGCCGCGATCCTGTGGAACCGCGGGATCGGCTTCGGCGGCGTGATCGCCTTCCTCTACGCCGACCTGATCGTGCTGCCGCTGCTCGACGTCTACCGCCGTTACTACGGCTGGCGGATGGCCGCCTACATCGCGGCCGTGTTCTACGCGACCATGGTGCTGTCGGCGCTGCTGATGGACGGGCTGTTCCATCTCGCCGGGATCGTGCCGACGCCGGCCGGGCACTTCGCGACCGGGCTCACCCACTGGCGGCTGGACGCCACGGTCTGGCTCGACCTCGGCTTCGGGGCGCTCGCGGCGGCGTTCTTCGTGACGGCGCGGCGGCACGCCCACGGGTCGTCGCACGGGCACGAGCATTCGCATGGGCACTGAGGTGTTCGCACCCGGCGTCCGGATCGGGCATGATCGGCCATGCCGACGACGCCGGACGCAGGATCCGCCGCCCCGCCGCTGTTCGACCAGCGTTTCCGGGAGGAGTTCGCGCTCCTGCTCCGCTGGCGGCGCGACGTCCGACGGTTCCGGCGCGATCCTCTTCCCGCGGGGCTGCTCGACCGCCTCGTCGCCCTCGCCGCGCTCTCGCCCTCGGTCGGGCTGAGCGAACCCTGGCGCTTCGTTGCGGTGGATGATCCGGCCCGTCGCGAGGCGGTGCGGACCTCGCACCTGGCCTGCAACGCGGCGGCGCGCCACGGCTACGCGGGCGAGCGCGGCGGGCTCTACGCCTCGCTCAAGCTCGCCGGCCTCGACGACGCGCCCTGCCAGCTCGCCGTGTTCTCGGTCCCCGATCCGGCGCAGGGACACGGGCTCGGCCGCGCGACCATGGGAGAGACCGCCGAGTGGTCGGCGGTGATCGCGGTTCACACGCTCTGGCTCGCCGCCCGGGCGCACGGCCTCGGGCTCGGCTGGGTGTCGATCCTGGAACCGGACGCGGTCTCGCGCGCGCTCGACGTTCCGACGGACTGGCGGCTCATCGCCTATCTCTGCATCGGCTATCCGGCGGAGGACAGCGACGGGCCGGCGCTCGAGCGGGCCGGCTGGGAGCGGAGACGCGACGCGGCCACGGCGATCCTGCCGCGCTAGATCTGGCAGGCTGCTGAGAAGCTTGAGGCTTGGGCCCTGCGGAGCGCTGCCCCGCACCCCGCCAAACGCTGGGCGTTTGGATCCCGACACTTGGACGGATGGAGGTCCAGGAGCCCCAGGCTCCTGGTGGGGTCCGGGGCAACGCCCCGGTCTCGACCCCGACCGGCGACCGGAGCGGACCCGCCATGCACCGGCGTATTGCCTAGATACATCTTAAGATAGTATTTAAGACCTGTCTTTCGATGGAGAATGGTCATGCGTTTCGGAGATCGGCGGCACGAACATCGCCGACACGGACAGGGGCGCGACAGGATCGGGGAGTTCCTGCTCGCCGTCGGACGTCACCGGGGCGGCCGGCACGGGTTCGGGCGCGGCTTCGGCTTCGCGGGGGATGGCGACGGGCTGACCCGGGGGCGGAAGCTCGGCTCGGACGACCTCCAGCTCCTGCTGCTCTCGCTGCTCAAGGAGAAGCCCGGGCACGGCTACGAGCTGATCCGGCTGCTCGCCGAGCGGTCCGGCGGCTTCTACGAGCCGAGCCCCGGGATGGTGTATCCGGCGCTCACCTTCCTCGACGAGATCGGGCATGCCGAGGCGACGACGGACGGCAACCGCAAGCTCTACACCATCACCGCGACGGGCCTCGCGCATCTCGAGGCCAACCGCGCCCGCGCCGAGATGATCGGCGAGACGCTGCGTCGGATCGGCACCCGCATGGAGGGTGTGCGCGAAGCCTTCGCCGGCGTCGGAGACGCCGATCCCGCGGCGTCCGAGGATCTGCATCGCGCGCGCCACGCCCTGAAGAGCGCGCTCATGTCGCGTCGCGGCTGCAGCGCCGAAGAGGCGCGCCGCGTCGCGCGCATCCTCGACGCGGCCACCGCCGAGATCCTGAAAGGCCCGCTCGCATGAACCATGTTTCCGCACCGCTCCGGGTTCGCCACGAGCTGCGCCGGCGCGCGCTCACGGTGCTCCGGATCGAGCCCCTCTCGCCTCGGATGCGACGGATCGTGTTCGGCGGCCCCGAGCTCGACGGGTTCACCTCCCTCGGACCCGACGACCACGTGAAGCTGTTCGTCCCGGTGGAGGGTGGCGACACCGTCGCGCGCGACTACACGCCGCGCCGCCACGACGCCGCCTCGGGCGAGCTCTCGATCGAGTTCGTGCTGCATGGAGAGGGACCGGCAACCGCCTGGGCGGGATCGGCGAGACCGGGAGACACGCTCGTCGTCGGCGGCCCCCGTTCCTCGCTGCTCGCCCCGACCGATCCGCCGTTCACCTTGCTCGCCGGCGACGAGACGGCACTCCCGGCGATCGCCCGCCGGCTCGAGGAGATGGAGCCGGGCACGCCGACGCTCGCCCTGATCGAGGTGGCCGATCGCGACGAGGAGCGCCACCTTCCGAGCGCGTCGCAAGTCGCGATCCGGTGGCTGCGCCGCAACGGCGTTCCGCCCGGCACGCCAACCCTGCTCGGGCAGGCGCTGGAGTCTGCGATCGTGCCATCCGGTCCGGTCCAGGCGTGGCTGGCCGGCGAGACCGAGGTGATCCGGGCGCTCCGCCGCCACCTTGTCGAGGAGCGGAGGATCGAGCGGACGAGCATCCGGGCGGCCGGCTACTGGCGGCGGGGCGAGGCCGGCGTACACGCCACCGTCGACGACGAGGCCTGACGCGGTCAGGCGGCCGGATCGCGCTCCGGAACGGACACCGGCC
>CAXUBX010000089.1:0-9439 GCA_964249405.1 uncultured Acetobacteraceae bacterium
AAAGTGGTCTGGCTGATCTTGCCCAACGCCTCGATCAGGCCGTCGTTGGTCGCGGTCTCATTATCGGCCACCACCTCCATGGAAGGAGCGAAGCGCAACGGGGGGCTCACTCGGCCAGCGACGTTCTCGGACATGCGATCTCCAGTTCCTCGATGATGCGTGGCTGATTGGGCACGTCGCATCATAGTCAGATCCAATCTATACGCGCTAAGTCCGTGACTGGATGCGTCCTTTCCCCCCCGCCCTTTCTGTTGCGGTCGGCAGCGTCCTTGGCGCAGGAACCGCTGGTGTCGTTGCCCATGGACGCCGTGGCACGAGAGCACGAAGATTGTCTGACCGCTGGGCGGGAGCGCTCCTTCTTCGTGGTCGGGCATCAACAATGAAAAGCATACCTCAAATCAGCCCTGCCAGCGGGTCGGAGCCTCTCCCGAGGCGCAAGGGCGATTATGGCAAGCATCCAGCTGTTCCAAGTAAGGGCGAATTATGAGCGAAACGAGGTTGGAACAGTGTCGCCCATGTAGCGGAAGGTGCGCAACGCATTGCTCGGCAGGAAAAGCTGGTAGCTGAACTGGAGCGTGACGGCGACGATCGCATGCGTTTAGACGGGCTTGCCATCCTAGCCACCCTCAGAACAACGCATCGACTAGCCGAAGAGCATTTAGCGCGTGAGCTGGCTGATACGGCTAAGTCCCGATAGCTCTCGTCCAGGCTCTTGCTGCAATCCCGCACACCCCGACACCGCGAACATGATCACGGGCGCCAGACAGTGAGCGTTATGGGGGTTCCCATACCACTTGGAGATCATGCCGTGCGGACCACTGGTGGCGATCGGCAGCGCATGGTGCCGGTAGTCGGGCCGGGGTCGATGGCGTAAGGACAAAGAAGCGCCTGACCGGGTTCGCGCCTAGCTGGATGATCCTGCAGGAGCGGCTGTTTCAGCCAAGGCTCGACGCAAGCTTCTAAGATCGGTCCGGATCGAATAGTTAGCTTGGTTCGGGGTTGCCCATCTGCTCGTAAACTCCGCCACCGTCCCTCGAACAGCTATGTGGATGCTTGGAGGGCGGACGCAGTCGTCCCAAGCTACGCAGAAGACCTCCGCTGCGTGTTGGGTGTGCTTGCCAAAGTTGAACTGGAGTGTGTCGCCCCAGCGAGCGAGCTGACGAGACTTTACCTCTACAAACCTACCAGCGGCATCCACCAGGTCGAAACCACGGTTTCCGCGGTCTCTCCGGGCGCCCCCAATCAACGTCGCAATGAGGTGCTCGGACAGCTCGCCGAGAGCGGCTGACAACGTCTCGCGGCCGAGTAGAGGGGACGTGACGATCAGCGCGAGCGCCCGACTGACCTCCTCATGCTCGGCAAGGATCCCGGACAGCCGTTCGGTCACGTCTTCCACAGAACATAGCTTACTGGTCCAAGTCGCGGGCGACCACAGGCCTTACAAAGCGGGCGCCATGAAGGAAGATGACTGTGTGGGCTGCTGAAGGTTCCGGCAGCTGATTTCAGAGAAGTCCTAGCAAAGTCAATGCGCTAGGAAGCCTTGCGGCGGACGGGGTGGGATTCGAACCCACGGTGGGCTTGCACCCACGGCGGTTTTCAAGACCGCTGCCTTAAACCACTCGGCCACCCGTCCCCGGACACGCCGATGTGCCCGACCTTGGCCACGCGGGCAATCGGGTCATCCGGGCTCCGCATGCAGGGCCGCGAACGGCGTGCAGACGACGCGAGATCCCGAGCGCGCGAGCGAGCGCGCGAGCGCCGCCATCCCATCTGCGAAGGCAGCGCCCCCGGTCGCGGGCGAAATCCGGATCCCGTGTTCGGCGAGCAGGCTCCGACGGGTCGCGAGGCACAGGACCGACCCGTGAACGTTGCGGACCGAGGCGGCGGACCGCCCCGGCCCGGTGGCCTCCAGCGTCCACCCGGCTTCGGGTCCGGACCGGAGGACACCCTCCGGATCGGCAATCAGCCCGGCTTCGGCGATCGTCCCGTCACGGTCCACGACGAGCGGACAGGCGGCACCGATGCCAGGATCGGCCAGGATCTCGGCAAGGCGCGCGAGGGCCGGCCCGAGCGGAGGCCGGCACGACTGCGCGAGAAGCAGGACATGCTCGGTCTCGATCCGCTCCTGTGTATCCGCGCCCTCGAGGAGCACGAGCCCGTCCTCCGGTCCCACCCGGACCGATCGCGCGGCCAGCACGGTCCAGGGCGGAGGCCGGACTTGCGGGCGGCGGACGTGGAAGGAGGATGGCAGAAGCCCCGGCCGCACCGTGGCGGGGCGCCCGGACAGGAAGAGATGATGGCGGAGCGCCCGTTCGGACGCCGGCGCCAGGTCCGGGCGTCGCCGACGACGCGGCGCCGGCAGCGTGACCGCCCCGGTCCGCGCCTCGGCACGAACCAACGCGAGGACCAGCGCGTATCCGGCGTCGGCCCCGGGCGTCACGATCTCCGGCGCGGCGAAGCCGCCGACCCGCGCGAGCGCATCGCGGGAAACGGCCACCGGATCGGACGCTGCCGCCTCGAGCCGCTCGCGCAGAGGAAGGATCAGGGCCGCGTCCCGCTCCGGCCGCGGGATCTCCGCCTCGTGTTCCGCTTCGACGAGCAGGTCGGGCGCGTCCGGCAGGCCGAGGCGTCGGGCGATCGCGTCGAGCGCACCCAGCAGGCGACCGACGTCGCCTTCGTCGAAGACGGGAACGAGATGGCTGCCGGTGGCGAGCTTCGCGGCCTGTGCGAGACCGAAGGCGGTGCCGGCGGCGATTCCGTCTGGCGCCAGGAGACGCAATCTCGGATCGGCCGACGCGGCGTGCGCGCGGAGGAGCGCGGCGCGGTCGGTCTGCCGGGGCAGCACGGTGCAGAGCTCGAAGAAGGCGTGGTCCTGCGCGAGCGCACCGCCGATGAACGACTCGAGTGCGGGCCCGCTCGTTCTCGCGTCGACGAGCACGCTGAGAACGGGAGGCGTCGACGGGCGGCCCAGGTCCGCGACGGCCGGCGTTGCGCCGAGGCACCGTGCGGGAGCCGTGGGCGGGCGTCGCTCCGACCGGTCGAGACAGGCGCGGATCGCCTCGCCCGCCTGCGCCGAGGTGATCGGCCCGCGATCATTGCCGGACGACGGCAGCAGACCGGCCGCGACCGCGTCGACCCGCAACGTCGATCGCCCGCGCTCGGCCGGCACGAAGAGATCGCAGGCGGCGAGGAGACGCGACGCTCCGGTCCAGGGGTCGAGGACGTCGTCGAGACGGAGCGCACCGGCGGCGTCCGCGTCCCCGATGTCCGCCTTGCATACCACGCAGGGGCTGGGGCGTTCCGGGATCCCGCCTGGCCGCTCGGCGAACAGCACGAGGTCATCGGTCCGGAGCCCGAGTTGTCGCCTCGCCGCCGCGCGGTCGCCGATCGCCGCCGGAGGCAGCGGGACGAACCGGACCGGGACCGGCGACACCGCGCGAAGCAGGGCCGCTTCGTCCGCCGACGGAACGAGCACGGCGTCGAGCGAAGCCAGGAACAGCCAGTCGGGCATGTGCGGCCGGAGCGGCGCACCGGACAGGAACGCGAGAAGGATCTGATCGGCGAACCGGTCGTGGCGATGCGCCGCCAGGATCTGCCGGCAGAGCCCGACCGGCCCGACGAGAAGCGCGGTCCGGTAGGTGGCCTCGCGTCGCAAGATCTCGCCATCCATCACCAGACGGCCGTCCCGGCTGGTGAAGCCGCGAACCGACACCGGGCAGGAACAGGAGCGCAGGGCCGCGAGGACGCGCCGGCCGATGGCAGCCTCCTCGTGCGCGCCGATGTCCGCTTCGATGAACAGGTCGCAGCCGGGTGGCCGGGAGACGGCGTCGGGCGCCGTCCGGGCGTAGGCCCGGTCCCAGGGTGCGGCGGCGCCGAAGCCAGGCCGGCCCTCGACCGCGCCGAAATCCCGCCAGTGCGCCCGCGCCTTCGCGTCGTCGTCCGCGAAAGCCGCCGCGAGATCAGGATTGAGGGCGAGGTAGGACCTGGTGTCGAGCCCGTCGGCCGCTTCCGCCGCCGGCGGTGCGCGGCCCTCGAGCGGCGGAAGCCCGAGAAGGCTGGGACGGGTGCCGGCCCGCATCTCGTCGCGGCCCCGCTCCCGCCAATGCTCAACGGCAGACGCGATCAGGCCCCGGTCGAACGCCCTCCGGACATCCGGATTGAGGGCGAGATAGAGGCCGGGATCAAACCCGTCGGCGAAACCCGACGCCTCACCGTGCATGGCTCCCTCTCGGACCGACCGCGGCACCGGCCTTGCGCCGGACGAGGAAGGGTCGAAACCCTTCCTTCGCTCGATAACATGCACGACGATACGGCGAGCGTGGAGGGATTGCCTGATGATCCCGCGACTTCGATTGGCGACGAGGGCGGCATGACCAACGGACAGTCACAATCGCAGTCACAGTCGGCCGGGCGCCCGGCGGTTCCGGCTTCGGAAGCGCCCGCGTCGCTGTTCGGTGGCTACGATCATCGCGGGTTCTTCTGCGAGTACTTCCCGGGCGCCGCCGCGATCGATGAGGCCGTCGACGCGGTGTGCAGGCGGATCTCGGGCCTCGATCTCGCGGAGCTCAGGCGGCGCGCGGCTTCCGCTCAGGCCGAGCTGTTCAATCTCGGAATCACCTTCACCGTCTACTCCGACCGCGACGCGATCGACCGTGTCCTGCCGTTCGACCTGATCCCGCGGATCCTGTCCGCGCGCGAGTGGGACGGCATCGAGCGCGGCGTCACGCAGCGCGTCACCGCCATCAACCACCTGCTCTGGGACATCTATCACGACCAGAAGATCCTGCGGGACGGGATCATCCCCCGCGACCTCGTGATCGGAAACCCGAACTACCAGGAGGCGATGGTCGGGCTCGACGTCCCCTGCGGCGTCTACGCCCACGTGTCGGGAACCGACATCGTCCGCGACGAGAACGGACGCTTCCTCGTGCTCGAGGACAACGTAAGGACCCCGTCCGGCGTCTCCTACGTGATCGAGAACCGCCACATGATGCTTCGCGTCCTTCCGGACGTGGTCAACGAGGCCGACATCCTGCCCGTCGACGACTACGGTCAGCGGCTGCGTTCGGCACTGGTCGAGCTGGCTCCGCCTCACTTGGTGGAGCCGCAGGTCGTCCTGCTCTCGCCCGGGATCTACAACTCCGCCTATTTCGAGCACGTGTTCCTGGCTCGCGAGATGGGTGTCCCGCTGGTGGAGGGTCGGGATCTCGTGGTGGAGAACGACAAGGTCTCGATGCGAACCGTGGCCGGTCCGCGCCCGGTCCACGTGATCTATCGGCGGCTCAACGACGATTTCCTCGACCCCGCCGTGTTCCGGCCGGACAGCGTTCTCGGCGTGCATGGTCTCATCGCGGCCTGGCGGAAGGGAAATGTCGCGATCGCGAACGCGGTCGGCACCGGCGTCGCCGACGACAAGGCGATCTACGCCTACATGCCGCGCATCATCCGCTATTATCTCGGCGAGGATGCCCTGATCGAGAATGTCCCGACCCACGTGTGCCGGGAGAAGGACGGACTGGCCTACACGCTCGATCACCTGTCCGAACTCGTCGTCAAACCGGTCGGGGAATCGGGCGGATACGGGATGATCGTCGGGCCGCACGCGTCACGGGACGAACTTGCCGAGTTCCGGCACAAGATCGAGGCGGATCCGGCCAACTACATCAGCCAGCCGATGGTCCGGCTTTCCGTCGCGCCCACCCTGTCGGACGACGGGCTCGCGGCCTGCCATGTCGATCTTCGCCCGTTCGCGGTCACCGGACGATCGACCTGGGTTCTCCCGGGCGGTCTCTCCCGCGTGGCTCTCAAGCGCGGCTCGATCGTGGTCAACTCGTCGCAGGGCGGCGGATCGAAGGACACGTGGGTTCTCCGCGACGGAAGCGGCCGATGATCATCGCCGGCGCCGGGCCGCATGACGACCTCGCGGCGACTTGCACGTTCCATCTCCTGTCGCGCTACGCCGAGAGTCTAAACTGGCTCGGCCGCTACATGGAGCGGATCGAGAGCCTTGCGCGCGTGCTCGCGGTGACCGAGGCGTTCATGCGGACCGGCGGCGACGAGCATGGCTGGCGCTCGATCGTGCAGATCAACGCCGACGAGGCGCAGTTCGACGCGACGCACGCGAGTGCCGATCCGCAGAGCGTGATCGACTTCTACGTGCTCGATACGGAAAACCAGAATTCGATGGTGCGCCTGATCGGCCATGCCCGCGAGAACGCGCGCGCGCTCCGGCCGCTGATCTCGACCGAGATGTGGTCGCACATCAACGTCTTCTACAACAAGGTGCGGGGCTTGCGCGCGGACGACATCGCGCCGACGCGGGTCGGCGGCGTGTGCCAGATGCTGCGCACCGAGTGCCAGACCCACAGCGGCATCACCGACGGCACGTTCTTCCGCGACCAGGGCTGGTGCTTCTACGAGATCGGCAAGCACATCGAGCGTGCCGACCAGATCACGCGTCTGGTCGACATCAAGTATCACACGCTGCTTCCCGTGGGCGCGCCGGTCGGATCGCCCGTCGATGTCAGCCAGTGGAACACGGTGCTTCGGTCCGCGTCCGGCTATCACGCGTTCCGCCGTGCGACACCGTCGATGATGACGCCGGCCTCGGTCGCCGGTTTCCTCCTGTTCAGCCACGGCTTCCCGCGCTCGCTCTCGACCTGCGTCGGCCAGCTCGCCTGGCTGCTCACGCAGCTGCGGACCGTCTACGGGCTCCGGGCCAGCGCCACAGCCCTGGAGCGGCTCGACGAGATCCGCGCGGCGCTGACGGATCAGCCGATCGAGGAGATCATCATCCGCGGTCTCCATGAATTCCTCGACTGGATGCAGGCGGAGATCGGGAAACTCCAGGACGACATCGCCGGAGCGTTCTGGCGCGAGGACCGATCGGCCCCGGTCGGGATCGATCCGCCGGGCGAGTAGGGTCAGAGGACGCGGCGCCTCGTCTCCCAGACCGTCCGGGCTCGCGCGTCGGCGTCCTCGGGGGACAGGTCGCGGTCCAGTGCGAGAAGCGCCAGCGCGATCGTGCCGACGACGGTCGCGACCGGCACCGGGGCCTTGATCTCGCCGGACCAGACCGCCTTCCACACTTCGTGCCCGGCGGAGACCGGGTCCGGAGCCTCATCGTCTTCCGCGGCTACGGCGTGCCCCGCTTGCAGGAGCGGCGGGAAGGAGAGCTCGACCGGGCCGCCCTCACGATCGTGGACGTGGACCGCGAGGCGCTTGCCGGGAGCGCGTTCGGCTTCGCCACCACCGCCCTTCACCACGACGAGCCTCGCCCGATCGAGGCGGGAGGCGACCGCGAGATGAAGATTGATGTAGGGTGGATGGAACACGCCATCGACCGAACGGGAGGCGTCGGCCGGATCGAGCAGGCGGCCGACCGTGTTGACCGGCGAACGGAGGCCGAGCAGCCCCCGGAGCCCGATCAGGCGCGCGAGCTCGGGCGACAGGCGATCGAGCGGAAGGTAGGCGAAGCCGCTCGCGTCGAGCCGCCGCGAGGCATCGGCCAAGTCGGCAGCGGCATCGAGGCCGAGCGCGCCGAGCGCCCGTTCCACGGTCATCCCGCCGGTGAACTCGTTCGTCCCATGCATCATGATGCGATGACCGGCGCCGGCGAGAGCCAGGGCGGCGAGGAGGTACCAGGGTGCGCCGCGTGTCCGGCCCGATCCGTAGGATGGCCAGTCGAGGTCCGGTCTCGCCCATCGCGGCGACCCGGCGCCGATCGCCTGACGCGCCGCCTCGACCAGCCCGCTGACCTCGTCCGGGTCCTCGCCACGGTATCGAAGCAGCATCAGGAAGGCCCCGACCTGGTGCGGATCGACCTCGCCTCGCAGGATCAGGCCGAAGGCGTCGAATGCCTCCTCCCGGGTCAGCGCGCGCGACCGGCCCGGACCGCGGCCGAGCGTCCGCACGTATGGCGCGAAGGCTTCCATCCCTGCCCCTCCGACCCTGGACCGCGATCACGGTCGGTTCATATCGTACGGCGATGATCGCGATGAAAGCGTGCGTGACGAGGCGCAGCGGATTGCTTAGAGGTTGATGCCGTGAACATGCTCGTCGACATACGACCGCGCCTCGCGGTTGCCATCGTCCACGATCTCGTATGCCCATGGTGCTACATTGGCTACCGCCGGCTCCGTCGCGCGCTCGCGCGCCGCCCGGATCTCGTGGTCGAACTGAGCTGGCGCCCGTTCCTGCTCAATCCGGACATGCCGCGTGGCGGGATGTCGCGGGTCGAATACGTCGCGAGAAAGTTCGGCAGCGACGAGCGGGCCCGCCGGCTTCATCAGTCGGTCACGGAGCTCGGTGCCTCCGAGGGTCTGCGCTTCCGGTTCGACCGCATCGCCCGCATCCCCTCGAGCGTGGATGCGCACCGGCTCGTCCGTCATGCCGCGACGGTGGCGCCGGCCTTGACCGCGACCGTCGTCGAGGCGCTGTTCGCCGCCCACTTCACGGAGGGCCGCGACACCGGCGATCCGCGCGTCCTGACCGTGGTCGCGGCCGAATGCGGGCTGGATCCGGCTCTCGTTCGCCGCCTGCTCGCCGGCACGGATGGCGCCGACGTGGTCCACGGCGAGAACATCCGCTCGCACCGCCTCGGCATCAACGGCGTGCCGTGTCTCCTGGTCGGCGAGACGCTGGCGATCGCGGGTGCCCAGGAACCCGAAGTGATCGAGCGCCTGCTCGACGCGGCCACCGTGCAGGCCGCCCTCGCCTGAACGCCATTCGCGTCGACCAGGACACGGCCGCTTCGGCGACGCCGCCGCGCCGCTCGGCGGCGTCGCTCGCGGCGGGTGCAACGGCCGAGGCTCGGGGACCGCCATCCCCTACGCCATCCGCAGCAGCAGGCGCCGGGCTCATGGCGTCTCTCCCCCGGGTGGACCCCAGAACACGACCCAGGTCGCGAAATCCTGCGAGACGTTCTCGAAGCGGTGCTCCGCCCCGGCTTCGACGAAGATGACGTCCTGGGACCCGAAGGAACGCCGCTCGCCGTCCTTGACGATCTCGCCGGTGCCGCTGACGACGACGTAGAGCTCGTCCTGCTTGTGCGGACCCTGCCGGTCCGGCCCGATCGGGGCATAGAGGCCGACCTTCATGGTTCCCCGCCGCAGCAGGTAGGAGAACCTGAAGGGCGCCGCGTCATCCGGAAGCCGGGCGCGCGCCTCCGCGAGCGAGAAGGTCCAGTCGCCTCGAGACATGTCGAACTCCGGTCGGAAACGGCGCGCGTAGAAGCGGCGATGAAGGAACCCCGTTTGGCAATGGCGAGGCTGACGGCGCGAACCGGGGGGGGACGTGGCACGCTCCGAAGCTCATTCCGCGTGCGGAACCCCGGTCGCGAGGGCGCCTTGCCCCGGAGCCTCGAGCCGGCGGGCCAGCCGGCGCGCGATCATCGCGCATGCGATCAGCTGCAGCTGGTGGAAGATCATCAGCGGAACCA
>CAXUBX010000089.1:9539-12410 GCA_964249405.1 uncultured Acetobacteraceae bacterium
GCGATCATCGCGCATGCGATCAGCTGCAGCTGGTGGAAGATCATCAGCGGAACCACCACGGCTCCGGCGACCGAGGGCCCGAACAGGAGCCTTGCCATCGGCACCCCGGTCGCGAGCGACTTCTTGGACCCGCAGAACAGGATCGCGATGCGGTCCGCCCGATCGAAGCGGAGAACCCTGCTCGTGGACGCCGTGATCGCAAGCGCCGCCATCAGGAGCACGCCATCGAGCACGAACACGCGAGCGAGATCGCCGAGCGACAGTGACCGGAGAAGACCGCCCGTCACCGCGTTGCTGAACGCCGTGTACACGACGAGCAGGATCGAGCCGCGATCCGAGATCATGGTCCAGCGCGGATGAGCGCGGACGAGAGGCCCGATCCAGGCTTGCGCGGCCTGACCAGCCGCGAACGGGGCGAGGAGCTGGAGCGCGATGTCACGGAGCTGATCGAGCGAGATCCCGCCATGGAGCGACAGCAGGACGCCGACCAGGACCGGCGTCACCACGATCCCGGCAATGTTGGACACCGTCGCGGCCACGACCGCCGCCCCGACATTGCCTTGCGCGATCGAAGTGAATGCGATCGACGACTGCACGGTCGACGGCAGCGCGCAGACGAAGAGGAGACCGAGCCAGAGCGCATTCGGTACCGCGTGCGGCAGCGCCGCCCGCATCAGCTCGCCGAGCAAAGGAAACAGACCGAAGGTCGCGGCCAGGATCACGAGGTGGAGGCGCCAATGGGCGGCTCCCGTGATCAGCGAGGCGCGCGAGAGGCGGGCGCCCTGGAGGAAGAACATCAGCGCGATCGCGACGGTGGTCAGGTCCGAGAACACCGTCCGCGCCGTCCCGGAGCAGGGAAAGAGGCTCGCGAGCCCGACGGCACCGAGGAGCGACAGGATGAACGGGTCGATCCTGAGAGTGCGAAGCATGAACGGCAGTTTGCATTGAACCGGTCGTCGCACCACCCTTGTCCCATGCAACGGGTCCGAACCGCGCTCTGGGCCGCCGCCCTTCTCACGCCCCTGTCCGTCCTGCCGCGTCAGGCCCGTGCAGGCGACACGGCTTGGGATGCCGCGCATTGCGGAACGCTCGACGTCAGCGTCGGCCATTCCGTGGGTCCTCCCGGCGGGCTGCACGTGGCGCCCTGGACCGTGCGCCTGACGCGTCCGGACGGCAGCGCCGGCGGCCGCCTCCGGGCAACGTCACTGGCGACGAGCGGCCCGCCCGCCCTCGACGCGCTGGCGCCGCTCTTCGCCGGCGGGCTGCTCGTCGGGATGGAAGCGCACCGGCCACGGGCCTGCGATCTCACGCACGGCTTCCGGCAGGCCGCGGCCGAACTCTCCGCTCTCGGTCCCGGGCAGAGCGCGTCCGAGCGCTGGTCGGGGGTCAGGGCGGTCTCCGGCGGATCGAACGCCGACGCCGGAGCGATCCGGCTTGAGGCGACGCACGGACGCGACGGGACGGCGCGCCTCAGCGCCGAAACCCAGGAACTCTCGACGGCCGGCAACGATGCGACCTCCGAGCCGGTTCGGGTCAGCCGGATCACGGTGTCGATGCCCTACGCAGAGGCGTCACGCCTCGCCGCAGGGGGGACCCTCAGCCCTGAGGACGTCGTGACGATCGATCGCGCCACGATCGAGACGGAGGATGGACGAGTGATGGCGACCGGCAGCTACGTCCCGGCGACGCGGCGAGGCAGATTGCACGTGGTCGCGACCGATTTCGACGATTTGAAGAACGCACTACCCGTCGGAGAGCGTACAGAAGCGGGTGCGGCCTTCCTGATGCTGCGGCTTGCCGGCCACAGCGATCCGGATGGGTCGATGTCATGGGACATCACGCTCGACGATCACCGGATGACGATCAACGGGGTTCCGCTGCCGCTGCTCTGAAAGGCTACAGGAGTTAGACGATGGATTATCTCAATCTGGGTGCGACCGGACTCGTCGTCTCGCGGGTCTGCCTCGGCTGCATGACCTACGGAGAGCCGAACCGTGGCACCCATGAATGGTCGCTGCCGGAAGCGGAAGCACTGCCGTTCTTTCGTCGCGCGTTCGATCTCGGGATCAACTTCCTCGATACCGCGAACGTCTATTCGGCCGGATCCTCCGAGGAAATCACCGGGACGGCGATCCGCGAATACGGCAGGCGCGACGAGATCGTGCTCGCGACGAAAGTTCACGGGCCGATGCGGAAAGACCCCAACGGTCGCGGCCTGTCGCGGAAGGCCATCATGGCGGAGATCGACGCCTCGCTGAAGCGGCTCGGCACGGACTACGTCGACCTCTATCAGATCCATCGCTTCGACCCGGCGACACCGATCGAGGAGACGATGGAGGCGCTGCACGACGTCGTCCGTGCCGGCAAGGCGCTCTACATCGGGGCCTCGTCCATGCACGCCTGGCAATTCTGCAAGGCTCTCTACGTCGCCAAGCAGAACGGCTGGACCCGCTTCGTCTCGATGCAGAACCACTACAACCTCCTCTACCGCGAAGAGGAACGCGAGATGATGGGCCTCTGCATCGAGGAGGGCATCGGCGTCATTCCCTGGAGCCCGCTCGCACGCGGCCGGCTCACGAGAGCGCCGGGCGAAAACGACACCAAGCGGGCCGGCAGCGACGCATTCGGAACCAAGCTCTATGCGGCGACCGAGGACGCCGACCGGCGCATCATCGAGCGCGTTGGCGCGGTCGCCGAGAAGCATGGCGTGAACCGGGCCCGGGTGGCGTTGGCTTGGGTCCTGTCCAAGCCCGGGGTCACGGCGCCGATCATCGGCGCATCGAAACCGCATCATCTCGACGACGCCGCGGCGTCGCTCGACGTCGCGCTCGACGCCGATGACTTGGCAGCGCTCGAGGAAGCCTACGTGCC
>CAXUBX010000090.1:0-11676 GCA_964249405.1 uncultured Acetobacteraceae bacterium
CCCAGACCCGCAATCGATTAACGTTTCGGGGTCCAGGCGCCCAGCGCCTGGTGGGGTGCGGGGTGAAACCCCGCGTGTCGGTCTGGCGCGACCTAGTAGCCGGACAGCCGGGCGAGCTGGTCGGCATGATGGTCGGGGTCGCCGAACATCTCGGCCAGGACGCCGGCACGCTTCATGTAGAGGCCGATGTCGTACTCGTCGGTCATGCCGATGCCGCCGTGCATCTGCACGCCTTCCTGCACCGCCAGCGTCGCGGCGAGCGTCGACATCGCCTTGGCGACATGGGTGGCGCGCTCAGCCTCCGGGTGTCCGGCATCGAGGAGAAGCTGCGCCTTGAGCACCGCCGCGCGGGCGACCTCGGTCTCGGCGTAGAGATGCGCCGCGCGGTGCTGCAGCGCCTGGAAGCTGCCGATCGACTGGCCGAACTGCTTGCGCGTCCGGAGGTATTCGACCGTCAGCCCCATCGCGCCTCCGGCCACGCCGAGCAGCTCCGCCGCGGCCCCCGTGCGCACCGCGCGCAGCACGCGGGACAGCACGGACCAGCCGTCGTCGACCTCGCCGATCACCGCGTCGGCATCGAGCATCACGCCTTCGAACGTCACGCGCGAGACGAGGCTGGCATCGGCGAGGCGCGCGGGCGATGCGGTGACGCCGCGCGCGCCCTTCTCCACCGCGAACAGGGTGATCCCGCCGGTCTCGCCCGGCGACCCGGAGGTGCGTGCCGCGACGATCGTCAGATCGGCCACGTGGCCGTGGGCGACGAAGCGCTTCTCCCCGGTCAGACGGAACCCGTTGCCGGACCGCTCGGCCTTCGTGGCGTTCCGGGCCGGGCGATGGCGCGCATCCTCGTCGACCGCGAGCGCGGACACGACCGCGCCGGCGACGACGCCGGGAAACCACCGCTCGCGGAGGCCCGGGGCCGCGCCCTTCAGCGCCGCCACCGCGCCGACCGCGGTGGAGAGGAACGGCGAGGGC
The DNA here is from genome assembly GCA_964249405.1 of uncultured Acetobacteraceae bacterium. Taxonomy (GTDB): domain Bacteria; phylum Pseudomonadota; class Alphaproteobacteria; order Acetobacterales; family Acetobacteraceae; genus CAXTPV01. The sequence goes on from CAXUBX010000090.1 coordinate 976, forward strand.
GTCAGATTGCGACCGATCTCCTCCAGGATGATCCCGGCCTCGGTCTGCCCGAGACCGAGGCCGCCATCGTCCTCCGGCACCGCCAGTCCGGAGAACCCCATGCTCCCGAATGATGTCCAGAGGTCGCGCGAGAACCCGGTCGCGTCGCCGGCGTCGCGGAGCGCGCGCATGTGGCGGACCGGCGCCCGATCGGCCATGAACGGACGCGCGGTGTCGGCCAGCATGACCTGGTCGTCATCGAGGAACAGCGGCACCGATCAGGCTCCGGGCAGTTCGAGGATGCGCTTGGCGATGATGTTGAGCTGGATCTCGGACGTTCCGCCCTCGATCGAATTGCCCTTGGTCCGCAGCCAGTCGCGCGCCCTGGCCCCACCCCGCGAGGCCTCGCTGTCCCACTCGAGCGCATCCGATCCACCGGCCGCCATCAGCAGCTCGTGGCGCTGCTTGTTCAGCTCCGTGCCGTAGTATTTCATCATCGAGGGCTGCGCGGCGTGCGCCCGGCCCGCCTTCAGCTCGTCGATGAACCGCTCCGACATGGCGCGGAAGGCGGCGGCCCGCACCTCGAACAACGCGATGCGCCCGCGCAGCACCGGGTCGTCGAGCCTGCCGTCGGCTTCCCGGCCGACCTGATCGACCGCGATCTCGCCGACGCTCTTCTGGCCGCGGTGCCCGAGCCCCATTCCCGAGATCATCTCCCGCTCGTGGCCGAGCAGGTATTTCGCGACCTCCCAGCCCCCGTTCAACGGCCCGACCAGGTTCGACTTCAGCACCTTGACGTTGTCGAAGAAGGTCTCGCAGAACGGCGAGGATCCGGAGATCAGCAGGATCGGTTTGGTCGAGACGCCCGGCGTCTTCATGTCGAACAGCACGAACGAGATGCCGCCCTGCTTCTGCTCCCGGCTGGTGCGCACCAGGCAGAAGATCCAATCCGCCCTGTCGGCGTAGCTGGTCCAGACCTTCTGGCCGTTGACGACGAAGTGGTCGCCCGCGTCCTCGGCCGAGGTCTGCAGACCCGCGAGGTCGGACCCGGCGCCCGGTTCGGAGTAGCCCTGGCACCAGCGGATCTCGCCGCGGGCGATCGGCGGCAGATGCTCGCGCTTCTGCGCCTCGGTCCCGTATCGCAGCAGCGCCGGCCCGAGCATCGAGATGCCGAAGGAGTTCAGCGGATTGCGGCAGCCGAGTTCCGCCATCTCGCCCCGCAGGATCTTGGTCTCGGCGGGATCGAGACCGCCGCCGCCGTAGCTCTCCGGCCAGTCCGGCACGGTCCAGCCGCGGCCGCCCATCCGCTCCAGCCACAGACGCTGCGGCGGGTCGAGCGACGCGTCCCGACCGCCCCAGACCACGTCCGCCTCGCCCTGGAGCGGCTGGCGCATCTCGGGGGGGCAGTTCGCCTCCAGCCAGGCCCTGGTCTCGACCCGGAAGGTCTCCAGCATCTCGGTCGTGCTCATGCGGCGCGTCCATACCCTGTCTTCGAGGCCGCCGGATACCCGGCGCCCCGTCGAGGATCGTCCTCCCGGCGGTTTCGTCAAGCTCTATCGGTGTTGCGGCGTCGCGGGATCGACCATAGTCTGGCGTGATGGAGCGGTGGAACAAACCGCATTTACGATCCGAGGAAACGTGAGCGCCCCCGACACCTCCGGCGTCCGCTACCGACCCGCGGCGTCCCTGTCCGAGATCGATGCCGAGCTCTGCGCCCCGGGCACCCTGTTCGAGATCGAGCAGGTGGAGATCGGCGGCATCCCGACCCGCAGCTGGAAGAACCAGCCGCCGAACCTGCCCACCCTGCTCCGCCTCGCCCGGACCCAGTACGGGGAGCGTCCGTTCACGATCCACGAGGACGAGCGGGTCACCTACGAGGGAGCGTGCCGGGCGGCGGCGGCGCTGGCCGCTTCGTTCGCCCGTCTCGGCGTCGGCAAGGGCGACCGGGTGGCGCTGGCGATGCGCAACCTGCCGGAATGGCCGGTGGTGTTCTTCGCCGCGACCAGTCTCGGGGCGGTGATCGTGCCGCTGAATGCGTGGTGGACCGGGCAGGAACTCCGCTACGGGCTCGACAACTCGGGGACCAGGCTGCTGGTCTGCGACGCCGAACGATGGGCCCGGATCGGTCCGCATTGCCGCGACCTCCCGGCGCTCGAACACGTCCTCGTCTCGCGTGCCGACGGGGCCCTCGCCGAGCCCGCGCGGCGGCTCGAGGAGGTGATCGGGACGCCGGACCGCTACGCCGGGCTGCCGGACGCCGACCTGCCGGACATCGCGATCGCGCCGGACGACGACGCCACCATCTTCTACACCAGCGGCACCACCGGCTCCCCCAAGGGCGCGCTCGGCACGCACCGCAACATCCTGACCTGCGTGCTGTCGGGCGCCTACGCGGCCGACCGGGCGGCACGCCGGCGCGGCGAGACGCCGGTCGCGCCGTCTCCCCAGGTGACGCTGCTGGTGATCCCGCTGTTCCACATCACCGCGTGCGGCGCGTTCCTGATGGGAACGGTCGCCGGCGGGTCGTCGATGGTGTTCATGCGGAAATGGGACCCGGTCCGCGCCTTCGAGCTGATCGAGCGCGAGCGCGTCACCACGACGGGTGGCGTGCCGACGATCGCCTGGCAGATCCTCGAGCACCCGGACCGCCCCCGATACGACCTGAGCTCGCTGCAGACCGTATTCTACGGCGGCGCGCCCGCCGCGCCGGATCTCGCGCGGCGCATCGCGAGCGAGCTCGGCGCCCGGCCCGGCCAGGGCTGGGGGATGACCGAGACCTCCGCCACCGTCACCTCCCACAACTCGGAGGACTACCTCCACCGGCCCGAAAGCTGCGGCCCGGCGCTGCCCGTCTCGGAGCTCAGGATCATGAGCGAGGATGGCGGCCGCGTGCTGCCGACCGGGGCAGTGGGCGAGCTCTGGGCCCGGGGACCGCAGATCGTGAAAGGCTACTGGAACAACCCGCAGGCGACCGCCGCCACCTTCGTCGACGGCTGGGTGCGCACCGGCGACCTCGCGCGGCTCGATGCGGAAGGCTTCTGCTTCATCGTCGACCGGATCAAGGACATCGTGATCCGCGGCGGCGAGAACATCTACTGCTCGGAGGTCGAGAACGTCCTCTACGATCATCCGTCGGTGACGGACGCGGCCCTGGTCGGCATTCCGCACCGCACGCTCGGCGAGGAGCCGGCGGCGGTGGTCCACCTGGCGCCCGGCGCGCACGCGACGGAGGCGGAGCTGCAGGCCTGGGTGCGGCAGCGCCTGGCCGCGTTCAAGGTGCCGGTCCGGATCCTGCTGACCGAGCAGACCCTGCCGCGCAACGCCAACGGCAAGATCCTGAAGACGGACCTGAGACGGCTGTTCGAGGCCCGGGGCGCCGACGACCTCTCCTGAGCCGGCCGCCCGCGTGTCGAGCGCGCGCTACACGAAGACGGCGACGCTCTGCATGCCGGCGGCGACCGGCTGGCGGTCCCGGCTCCAGATCGCCATCGACTGGCTGCTGAAACCGTCGCGGACCTGCTCGGCATCGGCCCGGAGCAGCCACCATCCGTCGCGCGTCTCCGGCGCCGGCCGCAGCAGGTTGAGGAGCCAGGTCGTCGAGCTGACCGGACCGGACGCGGGCATGATCGCCATCGCGGCCGGCGGCAGGGCGTCGGCGACGGTCAGCAGTTCGGTCACCGGATCGAGGCCGATGCGGTCGACGAGCCGGACCCAGCGCAGAAGCCTCGGGGTCGACCGGTCGGCCCGCTCGGTCGCGTGACGGTATTCGAGGTTGTGGGCGAAGAACGTGCGCTCCGCCGGCATGCGGACGACCGCGGCGGTGTCGGGATCGGGTGCGGACGGCGATGGCGCGTTCTCGTGGTCGAGGGTGGAAGGCCGCGCGGCGGTGAACATGAAGGTCGCGCTGAAGCCGAGACCCGCTTCGCCCGCCAGCTCGGCGCGCACGAAGGCGGTGGAGCGCCCCTGGCGCAGCAACGTCGCCGACGCCTCGATCCGGCCCGTGAGCGGCCCGACGAACGCGACCTCCATCGAGCGAAGCGGCGGCAATGCCGCAGCGGCGCTCCGCGCCACCTCGTGGCCGAGCGCCGCCTGCAGGCCGCCGTAGACGCTGCGGCCCTGCATCCAGGTGTCCGGCACGCGCGTGACGAGGCGGCCCGGCGCCCGCTCCGCGCCGGCGAGGAGGGCCGCGACCGTCACGGGCCGGGTTCGGCCGGGCGCCGGCGGAGCACGAACGGATGCGACGAGGACAATCCGCCGTCCACCACCAGGGCGTGCCCGTTGACGTAGCTGGCGGCGTCGGACGCGAGGAACAGGGCCGCCTCGGCGATCTCGTCCGGTTCGCCGCCGCGCCGGAGCGGGTTCAGCTGGCCGATGCGGTCGAGCGTGCCGGCCGTCCGGGCGTGATCGTAGGTGCCCCTGGTCATCCCGGTCTCGATCAGGCCGGGACAGATGGCGTTGACCCGGACGCCGGTGCCGGCCAGCTGCTGGGCGGCGGTCTGCACCAGGTTGATCACGCCCGCCTTCGACGCGGAGTAGGGCGCCGGCCCCGCCCCGGACCGGAGGCCGCCGACCGAGGCGGTGCAGACGATCGCGCCGCCACCCCGCTCCACCAGCTTCGGGGCGGCGTGCTTGACCGCCAGGAACGGGCCGATCAGGTTGACCCGCAACACCTCCGCCCAGATCTCCGGCGTGGCGTCGAAGAAGCCGCCCGGCACCCCGCCGGTGATCCCCGCATTGGCGTAGAACACGTCGAGGCCGCCGAAGCGCCGGCAGGCCTCCTCGACGATCGACGCGACGTCCGCCTCGCTCCCCGCGTCGGCGCGGAGCGCGTGGGCCCGGCCGCCCGCCGAGCCGATCGCATCCACGGTCTCCTCGACCGCTTCGGCCCGATCGACGGCGATCACCGACGCCCCCTCGCGCGCGAACAGTCGCGCCGTCGCCCGGCCGATCCCCGAGGCGGCGCCGGTGACCACCGCGACCTTGCCCGCGAGCGCGCCGCTCATCGGGAGGCACCGGCGCGCTCGGCGAACAGCCAGGCCTGGGTGCCGAGCATCGGCACCCGGGCGCCCGCCGCCTCCGCCGCGGCGCTCGACGCGTTGCCGTCGAGGAAACGCTTCCTGATGCCCTGCACGATGCCGAGCAGCCGGAACAGGCCGTAGGCGAAGTACCAGTTCAGGTCGGGAACGCCGTCGCGCCCGGTCAGCCCGCAATAGAGCACGGTCATCTCCTCCAGGGTCGGGATCCCGGTCGCCGCGAAGTCCACGCCGAGCAGTCCGGCGCCACGCTCTCCGGCCGGCATCACCCAGTTGAGCGCCAGATAGGCGAAGTCGGAGAGCGGATCGCCGAGGGTGGAGAGCTCCCAGTCGAGCACCGCGCTCACCGCGGGACGGTCGGCCGCGAACATGAGGTTGTCGATCCGGTAGTCGCCGTGGATGATCGAGGAGCGGGTCTGCTCGGGCACCGTCGTCGGCAGCCACGCGATCAGCCGCTCGACCTCGGGGAGGTCGTCGGTCTGCGCCGCGCGATACTGGGTCGTCCATCGCGAGATCTGGCGGGCGAAGTAGTTGCCCGGCCGCCCGTAGTCGCCGAGACCCGCGCGACCGGGATCGATCCGGTGCAGCTCGGCCAAGGTGCGGATCATCGCCTCGTAGATGGCGCGTCGTTCGGCCGGCGCGTGCCCGGACAGCTGGCCGTCCCAGAAGACCTGGCCGGCGGCGAACTCCATCACGTAGAACGCCGACCCGATGACCTCGGGATCGAGACACAGCGCGTAGGGACGCGGCACCGGGAAGCCGAGCGGATGGAGTGCCGAGATCAACCGGTATTCGCGATCCACCGCGTGGGCGGACGGCAGCAGCCTGCCGAAGGGCTGGCGGCGCATGACGTAGATCCCGCTCGCGGCTCCGATGCGGTAGGTCGGATTGGACTGGCCGCCGGGGAACTTCTCGAGCGTCGCCGGGCCCGCGAACCCGGCCACGTTGGCCACGAGCCAGGACGTCAGCCGGTCGAGATCCAGCGTCTCGCCCGCGACCAGCGCCATCACGCCTCCTCCGATTTAAGCCGCGCCGACCATACCGGTCTTTGGATCGCCGGGACAGCCCGGGGAGGCGCAGGCCGTCGTCGGCATGGTGCGAGACGACGCGATCGGGCATCCTCGATCCATGAGCGATGGAGCGGCACGGGTCGACCAGCCAGCGGCGGACCGGAGCCGGTTCGAGCGCAAGCGCGCGCTCATCCTCGATGCGGCGACCGACGTGATCAACCAGCGTGGCGTGAAGGGCCTGACCTTCGTGGAGGTGGCCCAGCGCGTGAACCTGAACACCGCGAGCATCACCTACTACTTCCGGCTCAAGGAGCAGCTCGCCGCCGCGGTCTTCGAAACGACGCTGCGGCGGCTGCAGCCCGCGGTGCGCGAAGCGGCCAGCCTTCCGGACCCGCGAGCGCGCATCGCCCGCTATCTCGCCCTCACGTTCGAGATGCACGCCCGCATCCGTCGGGGCGAGGAGCGGGCGATCGCGCTGCTGTCCGACATGCGCTCGCTCGACGAGCCGGTGCGGGGCGAGCTGATCCGCCACTACTCGGGCATCTTCCGCGACGTGCGCGCGCTGCTCGGGCCGCCGGGGGACGTGCTGCACAAGGCGCTGCAGACCGCGCGGACCCAGGCGCTGATGGAGAACCTGTTCTGGTTGCCGGCGTGGCTCGACCGCTATTCGATCGCCGACTACGAGCGGGCGCAACGACGGTTGTTCGAGCTCTTCGAGCACGGGCTGGCGATCGCCGGCGCAGGCTGGCAGCCGCGACCGCTCCCTCCCGGCCCGAACGAATCCCGGCTCGAGCCGGGACGCGCCAGCTTCCTGCGCGCGGCGACGAGGCTGATCAGCGAGCGCGGCTACCGGGGCGCGTCGGTGGAGCGGATCGCGCTCGAGCTGAAGGTCACCAAGGGAAGCTTCTACCATCACCTGGATGCCAAGGACGATCTGGTGCTCGAGTGCTTCGAACGGAGCTACGGGCGGGTGTCCGAGGCCCAGAGCGCCGCGAACCTCGCCGGAGGCAGTCACTGGCAGGCCCTGTCGTCGGCGATCGCGCGGCTGCTCGACATCCAGTTCGCCGGCGACTGGCCGCTGCTCCGCACCACCGCGTTGCAGACCCTGCCGAGCGAGCTGCGCCGAAGCGTGCTGGATCGGTCGAACCGCATGGCGCTTCGCTTCGCGAGCACGATCGCGGACGGCATCAGCGAGGGATCGATCCGCTCGGTGGATCCGATGATCGCGAGCCAGGCGATCATGGCGACGCTGAACGCCGCCAACGAGCTGCTGAGCTGGGCTTCGGTGCTGCCGAAGTCGCAGGCCGTGGCGCTCTACGCCTCGGCCCTGGCCTACGGCCTGTTCGACGACCGCGCGCTGGACGAGGCCCGGAACGCCGTCGCCTGACCGGAGCGCCACCGGCGATGCCGGGTGAAGGAGGGAGATCGCGATGACGCTGCTCGAGCTGATGCAGGCCGAACTCGGCCGGACCACCCTGTCGCAATGGATGCTGGTCGATCAGGAGATGATCGATCGCTTCGCGGACGCGACCGGCGACCACCAGTTCATCCACGTCGACCCGGAACGGGCCGCAGGCACTCCGTTCGGCGGCACGATCGCGCACGGCTTCCTGCTGCTCTCGCTGCTGCCGGGACTGCAGGCGACGAGCGACCGGCCCGCCAGACCGGGCGTGCGGATGGTGGTGAACTACGGTCTCGACCGGGTGCGTTTCGTCGCACCCGTGCGATCGGGCTCGCGGGTGCGCGCCCGTTCCGTGGTCGTATCGGTGGCGGAGAAGCGGCCGGGCCAGATCCAGCAGACGTCGGACGTGACGCTCGAGATCGAGGGGGCGGAGAAGCCCGCGCTGGTCGCGTCCTGGATCGGCCTCGTGTTCTCCTGAGCGTCAGCCAGGATCACGCGAACGGATCAGACCTTCCTGCGCGACACTGGCCACCAAGCGGCCGTCGCGTCGGAAGATCTGACCGCGGGTGAAGCCGCGGGCACCACCCGACCACGGGCTGTCCATGACGTAGAGCAGCCATTCGTCGACCCGGAACTCGTCATGCAGCCAGAGCGCGTGGTCGAGGCTCGCGACCTGCATGCCGCGACTGGCGAAGCTCCTGCCGTGCGGCAGCATGCTGGCGCTCAGCAGCCCCATGTCGGAGGCGTAGGCCAGCACCGCCCGGTGCACGTCCGGATCGTCGGGCAACGCCGCGGCGGCACGGATCCAGTTCATGATCCTGCCCTCCCGGGGGCGCGGGGCGAGCAGCGAACGGACCTCCACCGGGCGGACCTCGATCGCCCGCACCCGGCCGAGGATGTTCCTGATTCGGCCTGCCACCTCGCTTCCCTCGATCTCGCGGCGAAAGATCTCCACGTCGGTCGCCAGGGTTTCGGGCGCCGGGGCCGCGGGCATGTCGGCCTGATGGGACAGGCCGTTCTCCGGGCGCTGGAAGGAGGCCGCCATGTTGAGGATCGGCTGACCGCGCTGCAGCGCGATGACGCGACGGGTGGAGAAGCTTCGCCCGTCGAAATCGCGCTCCACCCGATAGACGATCGGCCGTTCCTCGTCGCCCGGCCGCATGAAATAGGCATGCAGCGAATGGGCCACCGCCCCTCGATCGACCGAGCGCATCGAGGCGGTCAGCGCCTGGGCGATCACCTGGCCGCCGAACACCCGCCCGTTGCCGCCGATCCGGCAGCTCCCGCGATGGAGATCGGTGTCGAGCTCCTGCACGTCGAGCAGTTCGACCAGCTGGCGGACCAGGACCTGCGGGCTGGTCTCGGGCTCGGCGTTCGCGTCGAGTTCGGGCGTGGTCATCCGTCGTCACCTGTCCTGTTGCGCGGCCATCCTGTTGCGCGGCCCCATCAAAGACTGCCGGCGGATCACGGTGGTCAAGACACGTGGCGATGCGATCGGTAGAACCCTGTGCGGGAGGCCGAGGAATGCGCATGCGGGAGGTCGAGCCATACGCGTTCGCCGGGATCGAGAACCTTCGCGACTTCGGCGGCGTCGCGTCACGGTTCGGCGGCCGGTTGCGGACGGGCCGGCTGTTCCGCTCCGCCCATCTCGGGGCGGCCAGCCCGGCGGACCTCGAAGCACTCGAACGGCTGGGGATCGGCGTGGTCGCCGACCTGCGCCGCCCGACCGAGCGGCGGCGGGCGCCGTCACGCTGGAGCGCGTTCGCGGGCCGGCTGATCTGCTCGGACGAAGGCGACATGAAGGAGGGCCCGCACGTGGAGTTCCTCCGTCAGGGCGACCTCGGCGACGACGCCGTGGACGCCTATCTCGGACGCTACTACCGCGAGGCCCCGTTCGAGCCGCGCCACGTCGCCATGTTCACCGAGACATTCGACGCGCTGGACCGCGACCGGGGCGCGCTGCTCGTGCACTGCACCGCCGGCAAGGACCGGACCGGGCTGCTGGCCGCCCTGATCCAGCGGGCGCTGGGCGTCCACCCGGACGACGCGATGGCGGATTTCCTGCGGACGAACGAGGTGATGCTGACCGCCACGAACCGGATGCGGACGGTCGCGGCGCTGACCCCGATCATCGGGCGCCCGCCGAGCGAGGCGATCCTGCGCGGCTTCCTCGGGGTCCGCTCGACCCATCTCGATCTCGCCTTCGCCGCGATCGACGCGCGCCCGGGCGGGCTCGAGGGCTATCTCGCGGCACTCGGCGTCGACCCGCCGCGTCTCGAACGCCTGTGCGGGAGGCTGCTGGCGTGAGATCCCGACCGGCCGCTCCGCCCGCTTCCACCCCCGAACGAGGAGAGAACCCATGAGCGCGGACCTGATCCTGGTTGCCGAAGGTCTCGCCTTCCCGGAAGGCCCGGTGGTGATGGCCGACGGCTCCGTCCTCCTGGTCGAGATCCGGCGCGGCACCCTGTCGCGGGTTCGTCCGGACGGGGCGACCGAGGTCGTCGTGGCGCTCGGCGGCGGCCCGAACGGCGCCGCGGTCGGGCCGGACGGCGCGATCTACGTCTGCAACAACGGCGGCCGCTTCAGCTGGCACGACCAGGACGGCCTGACCTTCCCGGGGCCGTTGCCGGCCGGGCACCAGGGCGGCTCGATCCAGCGCGTGGACGTCGCGCGCGGCACCGTCAGCACGCTCTACGAGAGCTGCGAGGGGCGGAAGCTGCTGGCTCCGAACGACCTCGTGTTCGATCGCGACGGCGGTTTCTGGTTCACCGACTACGGCACCTCGGACGCCGAGGGCACGCGGTTCGGCGCGATCCTGCACGCCAGGAGCGACGGGTCGCTGATCCGTCGGGCCGGGGTGCTGCCGACCCCGAACGGGATCGGCCTCTCCCCGGATGGCCGGACCTTGTACGCCGCCGACACGCAGTCGGGGCGGCTCTGGGCCTGCGACATCGTCGGGCCCGGCACGCTCGGCCCGGGGCTGCTGCCCGGGCTGCCCGGGCGCGTCGCGGCGTCGCTGCCCGGCTACCAGCTGCTCGACAGCCTGGCGGTCGAGGCGGAGGGTCGCGTCTCGGTGGCCACGCTGATCAACGGCGGCATCACGTCCTGCACCGCTTCGGGCGAGATGGAGCACACGCCGGTGCCCGATCCGATGGTCACCAATCTCGCGTTCGGGGGCGCGGACATGCGCGACGTCTTCATCACCGCGTCCGGCTCCGGCAGGCTCTATCGCGCGCGCTGGCCGCGCCCGGGACTGCGGCTGGCCTTCAACGCCTAG
>CAXUBX010000091.1:0-11654 GCA_964249405.1 uncultured Acetobacteraceae bacterium
CCGACCGCCTCAGAATCACACCGTGTCGAGCCGTGTAAAGGGTCCAGAGCCTAGCGAATGGATTTCAAAGGCTTTGCCTTTGATGGGGTCCAGGGGCAAAGCCCCTGGCCTTCGGTCGTCGCGGACGCCGGATGTCGTACCCTAATCGGAACTCATGAGTCCCGACGTGCGTGCGCTCGCGACGACGGGCTCAATACGGCGTCCCCTCGAACCGATAGTTCGAGCCGGGCAGCGGCGGCGCGCATCGATGATGCCGGGTCGACGACGTCGCTGGCGGGGCCTCCGACCTTCTGCAATCCGCGGGCGCCGAGCCGCCGAGCGGCAAGGTGGACGTGACCAGAAGCAGGGCGACGGAGAGTGTTGCAACGGATCGAGGCATGACATCCTCGCTGTGTGGACGTCCCGGATATGGGCAGCGTCCCCCTCAGTCGCCATCCCGCACGGTTGCAATCGCGTGGATGAAACCGCCCGAAACCGGGCCGCGGACGGCGCCCTGAATACCCAGCGCCGATCCGTCGCCGTCGGTGACGAAGGCGAGCGGCGTGTCGGTGCCCGGCGTGGTGAGGCTCGCGTGGTGGAACTCGTGTCCGGCCACCTTCCTGCCGCGCGGTCCGAGCGCGCAATCGCGTTCGAGGCGGGCCACACGGTAGCCGAGATGGAGGCGGCGGACGGCGAAGCTCGTTTCGTGATCGAGGAGATCGAGCATCGCGTGACGCGTGCCGCCGGCGTCGGTCAGCGCGCGGCCGAGCACCATGAAGCCGCCGCACTCGCCGTGCACCGGCCGGCCGCGCGCGGCGAGCGCCCTGACACCGTCACGAAACTTCGCATTGCCGGCGAGGCGTCCGGCGTGCAGTTCCGGGTACCCGCCGGGGAGCCACGCGCTGTCGGCCGACGGGTCGGGTGCCTCGTCGGCAAGTGGCGAGAAGGGGAGGACGGTCGCGCCCGCGGCAAGCCAGGCGGCGAGCATGTGCGGGTAGGTGAACGAGAAGGCCTCGTCCCGGGCGAGCGCGATGCGCTGGCCGGGCGGGTCGAGGCAGGGCGGCGTCACGCCACCTGGCGGTGCGTCGAGCGGCGCGGCCGCGGCGGCGATCGCGTCGAGGTCGGCGGAGGTCGCGAGCGTGGCGCCGAGATGCCGGAGCCGCGCCGCGAGATCGGCGTGCTCGCCGGCCTGGACGAGGCCGAGATGGCGTTCGGGCAAGGCGAGCGCCTGGTCGCGTGCGAGAGCACCGAACACCTTGATCCCGGCATCCCGCAACGCGCCGTCGACCCGGGCGCGGTGGCGCGCGCTCGCCACCCGGTTGAGCAGGACGCCCGCGATCCTGACCGAGGGATCGAAGGTCCGGAACCCGTGCGCGACGGCCGCGGCCGACTGGCCCTGGCCGGCGACGTCGAGCACGAGCAGCACCGGAAGCCCGAGTGTGTGCGCGAGCGAGGCGGCGCTGCCGTCCGCACCTCCGGGGCCGCGGACACCGCCGCCGTCGAACAGGCCCATCGCGGCCTCGACGAGGAGGAGCGCGCCGTCGCCGTCGGCCGCCAGCGCGCCGAGACGTGGGGGCGTCATCGCCCAGGTGTCGAGATTGACCGAGGGGCGTCCGGTGGCGGCCGCGTGAAACATGCCGTCGATGTAGTCGGGACCCGACTTGGCGCCCCGGATCGCGAGGCCGCGGGCGCGAAAGGCGGCGAGCAGGCCGAGCGTCACGGTGGTCTTGCCGGCGCCCGATCGCGGGGCGGCGACGAGGAGCCCGCGCATCATGCGCCGTCCTGCAGCAGCCGGGCGCGCACCGCGACGATGCCGCCGATCACGATCAGGGCCGGGCTCTCGATCCCGGCGGCGCGAACCGTCTCGGGCAGCGTCGCGAGCGTCGCGGTCACCAGGCGCTCGGCCGCGGTGGTCGCGTTCGCGATCGCGGCGGCCGGCGTGTCGGGCGCGAGGCCGCCCGCGACGAGCCGGTCGCGGATCACCGGAAGCGTGCGGACCGCCATGTAGAGGATCACCGGCTGGCCGAGCCGGGCGAGGGCGCTCCAGTCGAACGCGTCGGGGCCTTCCGCGGTCTGACCCGTCGCCAGCACCACGGCGCGGTTAATGCCCCGCATCGTCGCCGGGATGGCGGCCGAGGCGAGACCGGCGAGGCCGGCGGTGAGGCCCGGGATCACCCGGAACGGGACCGCGGCGGCCCTGAGTGCCGCCGCCTCCTCGCCGCCGCGACCGAACACGAACGGGTCGCCGCCCTTCAGCCGGAGCACCCGCCGCCCGGCGCGGGCCAGCGCGATCAGGCGCCAGGTGATGTCGTCCTGCGTCGCCGAGGGGCGACCGCCGCGCTTGCCGGCGTTTTCCCGCTCGGCGTCGGATCTCGCCAGCGCCAGGATCGCGGGATCGACGAGGGCGTCGAACACGATGTGGTCCGCCTGCGCGAGCGCCGAGACGGCGTGGGCGGTGAGGTGGCCGGGATCGCCGGGGCCGGCCCCGGCGAGCCAGACATGGCCGGGCTCGAAGGACGGCAGACGGTCGGCGAGGCGGTCGAGCAGCAGGGACCTGAGCGCGCTCGCCTCGTCGTTCGTCATCCGACGCGTCCTGCCCCATATCGCTCCAAGTGAGCGGGACGTTGAGACGAGGCTGGACGACGGGCGCCTGCGCGACGGCGGCCGCCACGGCGGCTGCGGTGGCGCTGGTCTCGGGCGAGTTCCCCGATCCGGTCGAGATCGCGTTGCCGGGCGGCGGGCGTGTCGCCTTCGCGCTGGCCGAGGCTGCCCTCGACGCGGACGGCGGCGCCCGGGCCGCGGTGATCAAGGACGCCGGCGACGATCCCGACGTCACCCATGGCGCCCTGGTCCGATCCTCGGTGGTCCGCGCCGGCACCGGGGCCGGGATCGCGTTCCGTGCCGGCGAGGGGGTCGGCACGGTGACCCGGCCCGGGCTGCCGGTCGCGGTGGGCGAGCCCGCGATCAACCCGATGCCGCGCCGGATGATCGAGGCGGCGCTGCAAGGCGCGGGGATCGCGGACGCGACCGTCACCGTTTCGATCCCGGACGGCGCGCGTCTTGCCGAACGGACGCTGAACGCGCGGCTCGGCATCGTCGGCGGGCTGTCGATCCTCGGCACCACCGGGGTCGTCGTGCCCTATTCTTGCGCGGCCTGGATCGCGAGCATCCATCGCGGGATCGACGTCGCACGCGCCTCCGGGATGGAGCATCTCGCTGCCTGCACCGGAGCCACGAGCGAGGCGGCGGTCCGGCGGATCCACGCGCTGCCGGACATGGCGCTGATCGAGATGGGGGATTTCGCCGGCGGTACGCTCCGCTACCTGCGTCGCCACCCGGTGCGGCGCCTCACCGTCGCGGGAGGGCTCGCCAAGATGGCGAAGCTCGCGCAAGGGCGGCTCGATCTCCACTCGAAGCGGGGCGTGCTCGATCTCGGCCAGCTCGCGGCGCTCGCCGGCGGCAGCGAGGCGATCGAACGCGCGAACACCGGTGCGGAGGCGTTCGCAATCGCCGACGCCCTCTCCGTGCCGCTCGGAGACCTGGTCGCCGAGCGGGCCTGGGAGGTGGCGGCGCCGCTGCTCGCCGGCAGCGGGACCGCGCTCGAGATCCTGCTGTTCGACCGCGAGGGGACGCTGCGCGGCCGGTCTCACGAGCGGTGCCGCCTGTAGTCGGGGCGATAGAGCGCGCTCCTCGCGTCCGGGTCGGGTCCGGCGAGGGCGTGCCCGACCAGCACGATCGCGAGACGCGCCGGCGGGTCGGCCGCGGTCGCCTCCACGATCGTCCCGAGCGTCGCCGTCCAGCTTCGTTCCTCGGGCCATGTCGCGCGCTCGATCACGGCGACCGGGCAGTCCGCGCCGAGCAGCGGCGCGAGGCGCTCGGCGATCGCGGCGAGGCGATGCACCGACAGGTGGAGCGCGAGCGTGGCCCCGGTGCGGGCGAAGGCCTCGAGCTGTTCCGCCTCCGGGACGGGGCTCGCCCGGCCGGACAGCCGCGTCACCACCAGGCTCTGCGCCACCCCGGGCCTCGTCAGCTCGCGGCCGACCGCGGCGGCGGCCGCGGCGAAGGCGGGAACGCCGGGCGTCATCGTCCAGGGGATCGCGAGCGCGTCGAGGCGGGCGCATTGCTCGGCGACCGCGCTGTGGAGCGCGAGGTCGCCGGAGTGCAGGCGGGCGATGTCGAGCCCGTCGCGATGCGCGGCCGCCATCGCCTCGACGATCGCGTCGAGATCGAGCGTCGCGGTATCGACGAGAAGGGCGTCCGGCCTCGCATGGCCGAGGATCGCCGGGGCCACGGTGGACCCCGCATGCAGGCAGACCGGGCAGCGGGCGAGCAGGTCGCGTCCGCGGATCGTCAGCAGGTCGGGGTCGCCGGGACCCGCGCCGATGAAATGGACGGTCACCCTCCGGCCCCGGCGAGCGCGCAGGTGACGCGCGCGGACCTGGCGCGCGGGCCGAGCAGGACGCCGCCCTCTCCGGCCAGCACGAGGGCGGCCCCTTCGGCGACCGCGAGCGCGGCGCGGCAGGGCTTCGTGAGGCAGCGGTCCTGCACACGCCGGATGGCGACGTCCGGGACCGGGACCAGCCTCATCGAGAGCAGCGACGCGGCCTCGTGCGCGGCGGGAAGTCCGGCCCGGAAGGCGGGAGCGCCGAGCGACGTCGCGGTGCGCCCCGCGAGGCACGCGGTCACCAGGCTCGCGATGTCGAGCGCGCTCGCGCCCGACGAGAAGCCGATGCCGACCACGAGCGCGGTCATGGCCGGGTGGCACTCCATTGCGTCACCGTCATCGACGGACGATAGGCACGGAATGCGCCGAGCGTGCCCGCGCGTTCGATCGCCACCCGCGACAGCTGGCCGCCCCAGCGCGCCTCGGCCTCGGCGAGGGCGCCGTCGGTCTCGATGGTGACCGAATGCGCGACGATCCGGCCGCCGGGGCGGAGGCGGTGATAGGCGGCCTCCAGCGTCGGCGATCGTCCGCCGCCGCCGACGAACACCGCGTCGGGCGCGTCCGGCACGCCGACGAACGTCTCGGGCGCCTCGCCCTCGATCACGCGGAG
Organism: uncultured Acetobacteraceae bacterium; assembly: GCA_964249405.1. Lineage (GTDB taxonomy): Bacteria > Pseudomonadota > Alphaproteobacteria > Acetobacterales > Acetobacteraceae > CAXTPV01. The sequence goes on from CAXUBX010000091.1 coordinate 5,034, forward strand.
CCGGGGGGTGCCCAGCGCGCGCGCGTTCCGGCCGATCGCCGCGACGCGTTCGGGATCGGCTTCGAAGGCGATCGCGTGCATCGACGCCGGATCGCGGAGGATCCACTCGATCCCGATCGAGCCGGAGCCGGCGCCGACGTCCCAGAGGCACTCGCCGGGATGCGGCGCCAGCGCGGCGAGCGCCAGGGCGCGGAGCTCGGGCGAGGTGATGGGGCCGTCGGCCTCGAAGAAGGCATCGTCGAGGCCGGGCGCGATCGGGATCGCGGCGATGTCGGGATCGATCTCGATCGCGACGAGATTGAGGGACGCGATGTCGGCGGGAACGACGCCGCGGGCCTCGAGGGTGCGGATCCGCTCGTCCGCGGCGCCGAGCCGTTCCATGACGTGGATCACCGAGCGGAGGCCGCCGCGTTCGCGGAGCATCGAGGCGACCACGGCGGGCGTGGTGCCGTCGGCCGACAGCACGAGGACGCGGCGTCCGGGCTGGAGATGCGGGATCAGCGTCTCGGCCGGCCGGCCACAGAGCGAGACGACCGTGGTCGTCTCGCCCGGCCAGCCGAGCCGGGCGGCGGCGAGCGAGACGGCGCCCGGGGCCGGGACCGCACGCCATTCGCCGCGCGGCACGAGCGGCGCCAGCATCGAGCCGACGCCGAAGCAGAACGGGTCGCCCGATGCGAGCACCACGACCGGGTCGCCCCGGCGCGCCAGGATCAGCGGGAGCGTCGCCTCGATCGGGCGCTGCCAAGCGACGCGCTCGGCACGGGGCGCGAGCGGGCCGGCGAGGTCGAGATGGCGCCGGCCGCCGACGATGAGCGTGGCCTGGCCGAGCCGCGCCCGCGCGGCGGACGCGAGCCCGTCCGCACCATCGGCGCCAACGCCGAGTATGGTGAGCCAATGGTCGGGCATCAGAAGTCCCGGGGTCCGGGGTCCGGGGCGGAGCCCCGGGCACCCTCCGGTTGAAGCCGCTGGTCCTGCTGCTCGGCGGGACGACGGAAGCCGGCGTGCTGGCACGTTCGCTTTCGCGCGACGACCGGTTCCGGACGCTGCTCTCGCTTGCCGGGGTCACGCGGGCCCCGGCGCCATCGCCGGTCGAGCGGCGGATCGGCGGGTTCGGCGGCGTGGCCGGGCTCGCGCGTTTCCTGAGCGACGAAGGCGTCTCGGCGGTGGTCGACGCGACGCATCCGTTCGCGGCCCGAATGGGCGGAAACGCGCGGGACGCCGCACGGACCGCCGGCGTGGCGCTGGTCCGGCTGACCCGGCCGGCCTGGGTTCCGGCACCGGAGGAAAGCTGGATCGAGGTCGGGTCGGCGGAGGAGGCGGCGGCACGGCTCGGACCGCCGGACCGCCGCGTGCTGCTCACGATCGGACGGGTGGAGCTGGCGGCGTTCGCCCGGGTGCCGCACCGCGTGGTGGTCCGGAGCGTGGATCCGCCCCCCGCCGCGCTGCTGCCCGAGGGCGCGCTGGTCATTACCGCGCGCGGGCCGTTCGCGCTCGCCGACGAGCTCGACCTGTTCCGGCGCGAGCGGATCTCGGTGCTGGTCAGCAAGAACTCCGGTGGCGAGGCGACGCGCGCGAAGCTCGAGGCGGCGCGCCTCCTGGGTGCCGCGGTGGTGATGATCCGCCGCCCGGCGGGTCGGGACGCCGGCGTCACGGTGGTGACGGAGGTCGCGGCGGCGCACCGGTTCCTCGTTCATGCATGCCTCGGTGCGTAGAGCAGCGGCCGCAGCCCGGGCCGTTCGATCAGGCGCGACGCGGCGGTGCCGATCACGACGATCGTCCGCATGTCGGCCCCCTCGCCGCGTGCGTCGGCGAGCGTGGTGATCCTGGTGCGCTCCTCCGCGGTCGCCGCCGCGGTCGCGAAGGCGATCCTCGTGTCGCCCGGAAGCGTCGCCCGAAGATGCGCCAGCGCCTCGTCGAGCTGCCGCGGTCGCGCGGCGGAACGCGGGTTGTAGAGGGCGACGACGAAGCCGGCACCGGTCGCGGCGTCGAGGCGACGCAGCACGAGCTCCCACGGCTTGAGGTTGTCGGAGAGCGAGATCGCGCAGAAATCGTGGCCGAGCGGCGCGCCGAGCGCGCTCGCGGCCGCCAGCATCGCGGTAACGCCCGGGATGATCGCGACGTCGAGTGCGCGGTCGGCCGCGGTGCCGTGATCGATCGCCTCCATCACCGCCGAGCTCATCGCGAACACGCCGGGATCGCCCGACGAGACGATCGCCACCTCGGCGCCGGCGATCGCGAGATCGAGGCCGGCGCGGGCGCGGGCGAGCTCCTCGCGGTTGTCGGTCGCGATGACGCGCTGGCCCTGCCGCGTCGCGACGCGGGCGAGATAGGGACCATAGCCGAGAAGCACCTCGGCACGCGCGAGGGCTGCGGATGCCGCCGGGGTGCGATGTTCGGGACCGCCCGGTCCGAGCCCGACCACGACGAGACGACCGGTCATCGCGCGTGCTTCCGTCCGGGCACGAGGATGAGCGAGAAATAGGGCGCCGCGGCGCTGTCGTCGCGTTCGGCGAGGCGCATCGTCCGGGCCGCGGCGGTGGTCGCGTGCTCGACGTAGAGCGCGTCGGCGAGACGGCCGGCGCCGGCAAGCCGCGCGCGCACGCGCGGCAGGTTGCGGCCGAGCTTCATCACCACGCTCGCATCGGACGAGGCGAGGACCGCGGCGAGCCGATCATCCGGCAGGGTGCCCGGCAGCACGGTCAGCACGTCGTCGCCATGCGCGATCGGATGACCGGCGCCGCTCCAGGCGCCGCTCATCGCGGTGATGCCCGGCACGGTCTCGATCTCGTGACGCGCGCGGAGCCGGTCGTGGAGATGCATCGACGAGCCGTAGAAGAACGGGTCGCCCTCGCAGAGCAGGACGAGATCGGAACCCTCTTCGAGCCGGCGCGAGAGCTCGGCCGCGGCCTCGTCGTGGAAGCGGTCGATCAGCGCACGGTAGCGCTGGTCGCGGGGCGGGATCTCGGTCGTGACCGGGTATTCGAGACGGATCTCCTCGACCGCGGGCGGGAGGTGCGGCGCCGCGATCGCGCGCGCGTGGCCGTCGCCGCCGCTTCTCGCCGCGAAGAACACGATCGTCCGCGCGCGACGGAGGATGCGCGCCGCCTTCAGCGTCACCAGTTCGGGATCGCCCGGTCCCAGACCGACGATGACCAGTCGTCCGGTCACTCGCGGTCGCTCGCGACGGCGTTCAGGCAGGCGACCGCCATCGCGCTGCCGCCCCGCCGCCCGCGCACCACGCAGGCGGGCAGGGCGGGCTCGGCGAGCAGTGCCGCCTTGCTTTCGGCGGCACCGACGAAGCCGACCGCCATCCCGATCACCGCGGCGGGACGCGGAGCGCCGGCATCGAGCATCTCGAGCAGGCGGAAGAGCGCGGTCGGGGCGTTGCCGATCACGACGACGCTGCCCGCGAGGTCGGAACGCCAGAGCTCGAGTGCGGCGGCGGAACGGGTGAGGCCGGCCGCGCGCGCGAGATCCGGCGTGCGCCGGTCGTCGAGGGTGCAGAGGACGGGATTCGATGCGGGAAGGCGGGCGCGGGTGATGCCGCTCGCCACCATGCGGCTGTCGCAGAGGATCGGCGCGCCGCGCCGGAGGGCGGCGTGCGCGACCGCGGCGAAATCATGGGTGAAGCGGAGGTCGCGGACGATGTCGGTCATGCCGCAGCTGTGCACGATGCGGACGGCGCAGCGCTCGCTGATCGGGTCGAGGCCGGCGAGGTCGGTTTCCGCGCGGATGATCGCGAACGAGCGCGCGTAGATCGCGTCGGCGTCGCGTATGTGGTCGCGGTTCACCGGTCGGCCGGGAGCTCGGCGCGGCTGTCGCGCGCGATCCGGTAGGAGCCGCCTCGCAGGCCGACCAGAACCAGGGCCGCCTCGGCCGGATGGGCACAGCCCTTGGCGCAGCCGGACACGTGCAGGGTCCCGGCGGCGGGCACCAGGGCCAGGAGACGCTCGGCGTTGGCTCGGGCCGGAGCGAGGCCGGCGGCGCAGGACGGCGCGCCCGCGCAGGCGACCAGGCGTCGACGCGGATCCGCGGCATCAGTGACCAGGCCGTCCGCGACCGCGGCGGTGCGGACGGAGGCGGGATCGGCGACGCCGTCGAGCAGGATCGTGCGCGACGCGAGGCGGAGCGCGCCGTCGCCCCGGTCGGCTGCGAGACGGGCGAGGCGTCCGAACGCGCCGGGGCCGAAGGCGCCGAAAGGCGGCGCCACGCCGACGCAGCCCTCCGGCGTGGCGCCGAGCGGGTCGGGGTCGTCGGCCGGTTCCTCTCTCCCCGGCGACGGGTCGAGGCCGGACGCCGAGAACATCGCCTCCAGGGTCCTGCGGTCGGTCGTGCTCGCGCGATGCGGCGCGAGCAGGCGGGCGAGCTCTGCTGCGGCGTCGGGGGGGCCGGACGCCGAGAGACCGCCCGCTTCGATGCGCGTGTCCGCCGCCGTACGGCCGAGCCGGACACGGATGTCGCAGCGTATCCCGCCGCTCGGGACCGGGCCCGCTTCGACGTGGAGGGAGAATTTCGGCGCGCGACCGGGGATCGCGGCGACCAGCCGGTCGAGGCGATCGTAGAGGGCGAGGGCGGCCGCGTCACGGGCAAGGAGCGGGGCGGCGCCGATGTGCGGCCCGTCGAGGCCGAGACGGGCGAGGGCGGCGGCGAACGGCCCGGCGCTGTCGTCCCGGAGGCCGCGGACCTGCAGATTGCCGCGGCCGGTGATCTCGATCGTGCCGTTGCCATAACGGCAAGCGAGACCGTCGAGGCTCTCGGCGTCGGACGCGGTCAGTGTCGCGGCGCGCGGCGTCACCCGGGCGAGCAGTCCGTCGCCGGATCGCATCGGCGCGCGTACGCTCGGGCAGGCATGGCGGATCCCGACCGCGTCGATCGGGGCGTTCAAGGGAGATCGTTCCGGCGCGGGTGCCAATGGCCGCGATCGCGGGCCTCGGCGAGGGCGTGCCGGATGGCGGCGAGCGCTTCGGGGTTGGCCTGGCCGAGGAAGGCCAGGTTCTCCGGGTCGCCGAGGATCGCGTCGGCGGCGAGATCGAGCTGCGCGTCGAGGCGGATCGGAAGCGAGGCGGCGAAGCCGGCGAGCGCCTCGACACCGCGCGCCATTTCGGCGGCGCCGCGGAACCCGTGCCGTCGCATGCCGCCAAGCCAGGCGGGATTGCCGAGACGGCCGCGGGTCACGCGGGCGATCTCGCGGTCGAGGTCGCGGATCCGCGGCGCGGCCGGGTCGGCGATGTCGCCGTGGTAGAGCGCGGGGGCGGCACCGAGCCGGCGTGCGGCCAGGGCGAAGCCGCCGAGATGCGCGAGAGGCTCGGGCCCGTCGAGCACGTCGGTCGCGCGGTGGTCCTGGACGTGGAGGAAGGCGTCCGCGTCGGCGACCAGACGGGCGAGCGCGTCGGGGTCGGGCGTGCCGTCGGCGTCGCGTCCGTAGGCCTGGGCGGAGCGGGCGAGCCAGTCGTCCGCGGTGGTGCCGTAGCGTCCGGGGGCGGGGCCGAAGATGCGGTGGCGCACCGGGGAAGCCGCGAGCGGATTGTCCTCCGGCGCCTCGTCGCGGGCGGCGAGAAGGCGGATCGCCTGATCGAACAGCGCGATCGCGTGGCCGAAATTGTCGCGGAACAGGCCGGAGATCCGGAGCGTCACGTCGACGCGCGGGCGGCCGATCGCCGCGAGCGACAGGATCTCGAAACCGGACAGGCGAGAGCTCTCGGCGTCATGCGTCGGCTCGACCCCGAGCAGGAGGAAGGCGAGAGCGAGGTCGGCGCCGCCGGTGCGGATCGAGGCGCTGCCCCAGAGATCCAGCACCAGCGTGCGGAGCGGCTCGCCATGCTCCTGGGCGTGATGGCGGAGCAGCAGGTCGGCCTGGCGCCGGGCGAGCGCGATCGCGGAGGGTGCCGGGATCGCGCGCGGGTCGACGGACGAGATGTTGCGTCCGGTCGGCAGGATGTCGGCGCGCCGGCTGCCCGGTGCGCCGCCCGGGCCGGACGCGACGAAGCGTGCGTCGAGTGCTGCGAGCAGGGCGGCACGCTCGGCTGCCGGCGAGCGGTCGATCGCGTCCGCGCTCGCGGGGCCGAAGGCGTCGAGGGCGCGGTTGCGATCGGGCGGCGCCGATCCGAACACGTGCAGCCCGTCGCCGACCCGCATCTCCTTGACGTCGCAGAGGAAGGTATCGAGGCGGGCGAGGCGGTCGGCGTCGTCGCCGTCGGCGGCGCCGGCTTCGGCGAGCAGGCCGGACGCGGCGGCCTCCGCGAGGATGGCGGCGCGGAGACCGGCGGTGCGCCGGCGATCGAGCCCGTCCGCCTCGGCATACTCGTCGAGCAGGCGTTCGACGCGTCGGGCATCGCCGTCGAGAGCGACCGGGACCAGCGGCGGCGTCAGGTGGCCGACCGTGACCGCGCCGATGCGGCGCCTGGCGACCGCGGCCTCTCCCGGATTGGTGACGATGAACGGGTAGACCACCGGCAGCTGGGCCGCGAGACGGACCGGATCGCAGCGCGCCGAGAGTGCCACCGCCTTGCCCGGCAGCCATTCCAGAGTGCCGTGCGTGCCGAGATGGATCAGCGCGTCCGCGGTCGCGGCGAGCGCGCGGTAGAACCGCGCGTATTCGGGGGCGGGCGGGCAGTCCGGGTC
>CAXUBX010000092.1:0-11640 GCA_964249405.1 uncultured Acetobacteraceae bacterium
TCGCTTCCGCTGTCGCCTGGGTAGCGAGTTGAGCTCGAGCGCTACGTTGATGACGAGCGCTTGCGCGAGACACATCGACGCCGAAAGCGAGCGGAAGCCTCGCACTTCCGACTCTCGAACCAAGAGTCTGCGATCTGCGAGCTTGGCAAGCGGACTGACGGGGCTGTCGGTTACGGCAAGGACACTTCCCCCTTTCTGTCTGGCTGACGATGCGATTGCGATGGCCTGCTCCGAGTAGGGATGGTAACTGGTCACAAGAAGCAGATCCTGTGAACCTATCGTTCTTATCTGATACTCGCCGAGTCCACCCACGCCGTCCACGAAGATCACTCGCTTGCCGACTTGTAGGAGTGAGTATGATAGGTACGACGCGACCGGAAAGGAACGACGGAAGCCGGCTACGTAAACGGTCTCAGCATTGACGATCGCTTTGACTGCGTTCGCAACCTCCGCACCCGACACTTCGCGCACCAGGTTGGAGATGGCAAGTGTGTTCCCTTCGGCGAAATCGTTGAGGAGCTGCTCAGGTCGCTTACCGGGATCCCCGGCGGCTGCGCTAAGCTGTCGGATCCGATCCGAGTAACCGAGCGTCCGGTCCTTGAGAAGAAGATTGTCGCGAAACAGTCGCTGCATTTGGCTTGCGCCGCTGAAACCGAACGTTTTTGCGAAGCGAACGATGGCAGAGGGTTGTGCGCCAGATCGGGCCGCTACCACCGTAAGCGTTTCGAAAGCGACATCACCGGGATGGTCGAGGACATAGCGCGCGATCTCCTGTAGGCGTTTGCTTAGGCTCTCATAGCGCTCTACTATTGCTGCTCGGGTCTCGTCCGCTGAGGTTGGCGCGTGCAACCTGTGGCTCATCCCAAGTCTCCAGTCGCGCTCCTGGATACAGAGTTCAGTAGGTGGAAGCAACTGCGGAGCAGCAGGCTAGCGTTGTGATCTAAGCAGCCAAGTAAAAGTCACGTTCAAGTAGGACGATGCTCGTAATCGCCTGCATTGAAGTCAAACGCTTGATGGACGCCTGGGCGACGTGCCTCAGGATGCACCTGCATGCACCCTGCTCGCTTAAATTGCCTCCGCAGACCGAGAACCCTCAAAGGCGGCACATCCGTTGAGTTCGTCCAACCGTGAACGATCGAGCGGGAAGCGACGGCACCGCTCGCCCGGCAGGTCATGCCTGGTATTGTTCGTCGGAGACCTGCTCCATCCAAGTGACCGGCGAGCCGTCGAGCTTCTCCTGGACGGCGACATGGCTCATGGCCGTGGTCTCCGAGGCGCCGTGCCAATGCCGTTCGCCGGGTGGAAACCAGACGACGTCGCCCGCGCGGATCTCCTCGACCGGGCCGTCCGCACGCTGGGCCCGACCGCAACCGGCCGTCACGATCAGCGTCTGGCCGAGCGGATGGGTGTGCCAGGCCGTCCGAGCGCCCGGCTCGAAAGTAACGGTGGCCATCGCGACCCGGGCCGGATCGGGCGGGCTGAACAGCGGGTCGATCCTGACCCTGCCGGTGAAATACTCCTCCGGGCCGGCGCCGGACGGCTGCGAGCCTGCTCGCCTGATCTCCAAGATCTTCTCCTTATGCAGGACCGATCGCCGTCGAACGCCCGGCGGCGTCGCCCGCACCTCTTACCACCTTCCGCGGCGTCGCTTCGATCGGGGTCAGACCCGTGACGTCTCGGCGGCTGAGCGGCGGCTTCGAACTCCCCGGCCCCGCTTCGACAATCCCGATCAACCCAACATGAGCCCGACGGCTACGACATCGTCACAGGACCCGCTCGCGCACGGCTTTCGGAGCAGCCGGATCAGGAGTGCCGGCGAGCTCCCGCGCCCCCGCTGCATGAGAACCGGTCGGCACGGGGTCGAGCCACGGGCCGTCGCGGTCCGATGCCCGTCCGTCTTCGCGTGGCTGCGGCGCGTTGACGTCCGGCCCGGAGTCGCGCGCCGCCGCCCGAGGCGAGAGCCATTTGCCGAGTTCGGATGCCGGGAACGGCCGGCTGATCCGATAACCCTGGATCTCCGGGCAACCCGCGTAGCGAAGGGCCGAGATCTGGTCGTCCGTCTCGACGCCTTCCGCGGTGACGGCCGCGCCCAGGCTGCGGCACATGCCGATGATCGCGCGTACGATGACGCCCGCCTCGGGCTTGACATCGAAGTCCTGGACGAACGACCGATCGATCTTGATGCGGTCGAACGGCAAGGTACGGAGGAAGCTCAGCGACGAATAGCCGGTGCCGAAATCGTCGAGCGCCACGGTCACGCCGAGCGCCCGTACCTGCCGAAGAACGGTGGTCGTGGCGTCGAGATTGTCGATCATCGCGGTCTCGGTCAGCTCCAGCTCGAGACGTTCGGGTCGCAGCCGGGCGCTCGACAGGGCGTCCTCGATGCTGGCGACGAGATCGGGACGGCTGAATTGCGCCGGCGACAGGTTCACCGAGACCTTCAGATCATCCGGCCAGCCTGCCGCTTCCCGGCAGGCGGTCCGGAGGACCCAGTCGCCGATCTCGGGCATCAACCCCAGCTTCTCGGCCTGCGGGATGAAGTCGCCCGGTGGCACACGTCCCCGCCTCGGGGAGTTCCAGCGGAGAAGCGCCTCGAACGAGGTGATCCTGTCCCGGCTCGTGTCGAGGACCGGCTGGTAGTAGAGGACGAACTGGTCGTCGGCGAGCGCGGCCCGCAGATCACGCTCGAGATCGCCCAGCTCGCGAGCGGTTCTCCGGTCCGCGCCCCGACGGTCGCCGTCGACCGCCGTCCGACCGGGTTCCGGCCTGGCCCCGTCATCCGGCCGTTCCTGCTCGATCCGGTCCCGGCCGCTTTCCTTGGCCTTGTAGAGGGCGGCATCGGCCCGGGCGAGGATCGACAAGGTGGTATCGGTCGGGCGCAGGAAGGCGAGCCCGCCGCTCGAGGTGACGATCCTGTTGCCGCCGCCGACGAAGTAGGGTGCGGCGACGAGGGCGGATCGGATCGCGTCGACACGGTGCACGATCTCTTCGCGGGATCCGGGCAGGACCAGGCAGAACTCCTCGCCGCCGTAGCGACCGGCCGCCTCGAGCGGCGTGATCGCCGCCGTGAGCCTGTGACCGAACATTGCGAGCACGGCATCGCCCGCGAGATGGCCGAAGCCGTCGTTGATCTTCTTGAAGTGGTCGATGTCGCAGAGAAGCACGGCGAGCGGCGCGCCTGTCGGCAGCGCCGTCGCGACCGCCTCCTCCAGCACCTTCATGATCGCCCGGCGGTTCGGCAGGCCGGTCAGGGCGTCCGACATCGCAAGGCGCTCGAGCTCGTTCGTGGCCTTCTCGATCTCCGCGGTTCGCACGCCCACCATCTGTTCCAGACGCCGCTGATGCAGGATCAGCAGGCGCACCCGGGTCTGCCAGGCGGCGCCGATCGTCGCGGCCGACGCGAGCACGCAAAGCCCGTAGAACCACCAGCGATGCCACCAGGGCGCGCGGACGCGCACCGTGAAAACGATCGGCTGGGAGACCGACCCGTGCACCGCATCGATCGCCACCAGCTCGAACCGGAACTTGCCGGCGGGCAGGTCGGCGTAGCGGACCTCGTGCGCGGCCGTGTCGCTCCAGGTCGAATCGAGACCGTGCAGACGGTAGCGGAAGGAGACGTTGTGCCCCCTGGCGAAGTCGAGATCGACGAAGCGGATCACCAGGGGCGAGGCGCTCCAGTCGATCCGGATCGCCGGCGCGGGAACGAGGTTCCGGTCACCGAGCGAGAGGCTGGTGATCAGCGGATGGAGCGGTTCGGAGGGCGGGAGTTCGGTCGGATGGAGGAGGTGGCTCAGGCCGTGACTGGTTCCGAACCACATCGAGCCGTCGACGTCCTCGTAGGCCGCCCACTGGTCCATGTCGTTGCTGACGAGGCCATCCGACCGGTCGAGGTGGCGCCAGGACAGACCGTCGAACAGGTCGATCCCGTGATCCGTGCCGACCCACATCCAGCCGCGCCGGTCGCGGTGAAGGAAGAGGATGTTGTCCGACCCGATCTGCGGTGCCGTGATGGCATCAAGGAGGCGGATCTGGCCGTGGTCGAGACGGAAGCGCTTCACGCCGGCGCTGTCGGTGAAGATCCAGATCTCGCCGTTCGGAGCGAACGCGATCCCCTCTGCCCCGCCGGCCCAAGGCGCGGACGTGACCGGTTCGAATGAGCCAGCGGCGTTTCGGCGATACAGGCCGCGTGTCGTGACGGCCCAGACCATGCCGTTCGGGTCGGTTCTGACCTGCGTCGTCGGGACCGGCAGGGCGAGCTCGGCGTGCAGCCCGCTCGCGGGCGCGTCCGCATCCGGAACCACGAGCAGCGCCCGGTCGGTTGCGAGCCACAGACGGTCCGCCCGGTCCAGCGCCATCGAGGACAGGTTGTCGGGGATCGAGAGCGTATCGGTCACGCCGCGGGCGCGGTCGAGGCGGACAAGCGGCGCCCGCAAAGGCGCGATCCACAGACGACCGCTTCTGGTCGCGACGACGTTCTCGCTGCCGCCCGCGACGGCCTCGGCCTTGCCACCGAGCGCGACCGTGTCGCTGTAGGTCGCGACCCAGAACTCCCCGTTGGCGAGCCGCGTCATCGACCACACGATGTCGCTCGGCAGACCGTCGTCCGCCGTCCAATGTTCCCAGTTCCCAAAGCCGATGCTGCGGAACGCGCCATGTCCGATGCTGCCGGCCCAGAGCGAGCCCTCCCGGTCAAAGAAGAGCGACTCCAGCGGCGTCGCGGGCAATCCTCCCTCGTGGTGCGGAATGCTGCGCCATGCCGTGCCGTTCCAGTCCAGAAGGCCTTCCTCGCCCTGGGTCAGGACGCCGCCTCGCCGGTCGGCGAGGAGATCGACCCGGGCCGGTACCTGCGTATAGAAAGGTCCGCGCCGGCCGGGGACCATTGTAACCTCGAAAGTCGAGCGGCCGGGCCGGCGCCAGGCGAGGCGGTCGAGGCTGCGCGCCCAAAGCGTACCATCCGGCGTCCGGATCGCCACCTGCCAGCTGTCCTCCGGGAGGCCTTCGTCCTTGCCGAGAACGGTGGCCCGGCCACCATCAAGACGGCAGATCGCGACGCCGCAGCCGATCAGCCAGCCACCGGCCGGGTCGGCTGCGACGAAGCGCGCCTGCCTGAGTTGCGGGTGAGCGTCGAGCGTCGCCCGGTCGAGCAGGGCCGAGAAGCGGGGGGTGGTGTCCTCCCGAAGACGGGCGACAAGCAGGGTGCCCCCATCGTCGAGGAGAGCGTCCGCGCCGTCCAACGCGAGGAGGTGGGGCGACCGGAGCCCGGCGACGGGGGAGACGTCGACCCGCACGAAGCGGGATCCGGTCCGGACGAAGACGCCGCCGGTCGTCACCACCCAGACCCGGCCCGACCTCTCGGTGGCGATCTCGCGGATCCAGTCCCCGGCCGGAAGGCCGACGGCGTCGTCGTAGGGGGTGACCGCCGATCCGTCGTAGCGGTAGAGACCGGCCTCCGTGCCGAGCAGGATGTAACCGTCTCCATCCTGGCCGAGGGCGGACACGGACAGGTTCCCGAGCCCCTGCTCGTCGGTGAGGTTCTCGAACAGAGAAACCTGCCCCAGGGCCGCTTGGAGCGGCGCCAGGATCAGCAGCCCCCACAAGGCCGCGACCTTGCGACCGGGCCGGCACCGGCGCTCAGGTCGCGGACGGCTCACGGCGATGTTCGCGATCGTGGCGGGTCATCTCGCCGGCGATCATGCCGCCTCGCCGTTACGGATTCCTCAATGTGCCGTCGCCGTGATCACGCGCGGTCCGGCGTCGGGAAGGCATGCGGACGGTCCGTCCCGCGACGGACCGTCCGCTCGCCCGCCGGAGCGCAGCGCGCGAACCGTCCCGGTCAGGGATTGGACGCGGATTGCGGGAGGCCAGCTGCGGGAAGGCTGGCCAGGCCGATCATCGCCGACACGTCGGGCGTGCCGTTGCCCGTCGTCTCGTTGTAGGTGCCGGCGTTCGCGGTCATGCCGTTGAACCCCGGAACCGACTGGTGGAAGTAGGTGGCGCCTCCGGCCGCCTGACGCCGGGCCAAAGCGTAGAGATACGGATTGAGGTTGCCCTGGCGCCCCTGCGTCTCGACCATGAGGGCGACCGCACCCGCCATCTCCGGCGCGGCGGCGCTGGTGCCGACCACCCCGTCCCAGAGGCCGTTGAACACCACGTTCAGGGTCGAGCGCTCGGCATTGCCCGATCCGTCGTTCGTGGCGTCACCACCGTTGCACGGCGACGACGCGATGTCGGGGCAGCCGCCCACCTGAAGGCCGACATCCGGCACCGTGCGGAACGACGACGAAGCGGTGCTCACCAGGGACTGGTAGGTCGGCTTGGCGTACAGGGTGGAGACGCCGCCGCCAGCGCCCCAGACCCCGCCGCTCGCGTTCACGCCGAGGCCGAACGGATCGAACGCGATCTCGGGATCGGACCACGCGTTCTCCCTTGCGTATCCCGAACCGGAACCGCCCGCTTCCGCGGCGGTCACGAGATTGGTGCCGCCGACGGCCGTGACGTCGGGATCGGCGGCCGGCACCGACACGCCCGGGATGAACTGGCCGCTGCTCCCGGAGAAGTAGCCAGGGTTCAGGCAGCCGAGGCCACCCGCGTCGCCCGACGCGGCGACGAAGGTGATCCCCTGAGCGTTGCCCTGCTCGAACAGTTCCGAATAGAGCCGGAGGATCGCCGTCTGGTCCTGACCGCCGTTGTAGGCGGCCGTGTAGTAGAGCTCGCACTGACCGAAGGACAACGAGACCACGTCGGCGGTGTTGTCGTTCACGATCGCCACGTAGGCGGAGATGAGCGACTGGTCGGTGAGATCGGGCGTGTCGTAGAGGATGACGTTCGCGCCCGGCGCGCCGCCCAGCACCTGCTCGACGTCCAGCGTCGCTTCCTCGGAAGCCGGGTTGGTGGCCGAGAAGGCGGCGCCGCCGTTGACCATCCGTCGCGCCGAGACCGCGGGATCGGTCGCCGCCCCCGAGTTCGCCCGGAAGTTCTCGTGGTCGAACAGCGCGGCGACATCCGTGTCGAGCACGTCGCTCGCCATGACGACGGCAACCGTGGAGCCGGTGCCGTCGAGGCGCTGCCCGTGGCCGACCGCGGCCGAGGACTGGTAGGACGGGAAATCATAGGCCTGCTTGAGGTCGTTGTAGAAATAGCCGCCCGGCGGACTGGACGAACTGGCCGGCGAACCGTAGCCGTTGGAACTGTTGTGCACGTAGCCCGATCCGCTGCGGCGGACCATCGGTGCGGCCTCGAAGCCGCCGCCGGTGAAGGCAGAGATGATGGCGCCGGCGTTCGACAGCGCAGGCGGGACAACGAGGCCGTTGCTCGCCACCAGGTGTTGCCGTCCGAGCGCGTCGGCCGCCATGGCAAGCGTCGCCTTGAAGGCGGCGTTCACCTCGCCGATCGTGCCGGACACGTGCACGGAACGGCTTTGCGCGGTGACGTGGAGGCCGAAACTCTGCAGGGCCGCGGACATCACCTGGACGAGCTGCGGGTTGGGGCCGAAGCGGCTGGCGAACGACGCAGGTGTGAGCCATCTGTGATAGTTCGGGGAGCCGGGATCCTGCTGCTGGGCGACCAGCGTGTCGAGGCCGGCGGCGTTGGTCAGCGGCAGCATGATATCGAATTCGACCGGCTGAGACGGCGGCGCGGTGCTCACGATGGTGAGCGGAGGCGCGGAAGCGGCCGGGGCCGGTGCGGCGAGCGCGGCCGCGTGCCACGCGGCGACGAATGTCCCCGTGGCGAACAAGGTCTTTCGGATGGACGGCAAGGGAATGACTCCTGCGACGGGCAGCCGGTCCGGTGCGGACGAGCGGCTTCCTGCCGTAGGATGTGATCGTTGCGGAAGCATGAACGGCTGCCGGATTATCTCGGGTGCGGCTCCGTGTCGGCGAGAAAGCCTCGCGCCGAACCCGCAGCACCAGGTCATGCAGCCGGACGAGCTGTGACGAGCCGCGCCCAGTCTGCGTCCTCACGACAGATAGTGCTGGAGACGTTCGGCGATCTTTCTCCCGCTCTCGTCAACCGGGAGCGGAGCCAGATAGCGGCCATCCGGCCCGATGAGCAGGAGCACCGCCGTGTGATCGATCACCCGGTCACCGGCCGCCTTCCCGCTCACGGCACGGCTGTGGATCCGGTACTCCCGTTCGATCCGTCCGATCTCCGCCGGCGTCCCGGTCAGCCCGATCAGGTGGGCGCCGAACAGCCTGACGTAATCGCGCACGATCGCCGGCGTGTCGTGTCCGGGATCGACCGTGACGAACAGCGGCTGCAGCCGGTTCGCCTCGTTCCCAAGCACACGCATCGCCTCCGCGACGGCACTCAGCGTGGTCGGGCAGACGTCCGGGCAGGCGGTGTAGCCGAAATAAAGCAGCACGTATCGGCCATGGAAATCGCGATCGGTGACTTCGGCCCCGTCGCCTCGCGTCAACGACCAATGGCCACCGATCGACGGGCCCGGCGGCGTCGTGCCGCCCAGAGCCCAGAGATAGGCTCCGGCGAGCACAAGGAGCGTTCCCGCTCCCGCCGCAAGCGGGAGCATTCCGGCCGCCCGGCCGACCGGTCGGCGTTGCGCGGCCTGTCGTCGCTTCGACGAGCGACTCACGAGGTCCGCCCCAGATCCATGCCGGGCGTAAACCCGCTCAAAAGACCAGCGGCCAGCACAGCCAGTGCGCCCGCTCCCGTCTGCACGACGATGCTTCCGGAGAGCCGCCGGCGCGCCAGGTCTGGCCGATCGCCCATCAGCGCAGGCGCGAGATGGTAACGGTTGAGGATCGCCAGACCGAGGAGAAGCCCGAAGCATCCGGTCTTCACCAGGATCACCCAGCCGTAAGGGGTCTCGAACAGGGCCCGGATGCTGCCGACGAGGCGCCAGCCCTGAAGCAGGGCCGAGCCCGCCAGCACGCCGACGCACCATTTCCCGAGCGGCGAGAACCAGCGCGCGGCGAGGCACGCGGCCCTGAACGGCGCCAAGCGGACCATGATCAGCAACGCGAGCAGACCGCCGAGCCACGCCGACGCTGCGAGCAGATGCAGCGTGCCCGCCCAGAACAGGACGCTCGAGACGGCACCCATCGCCATCGCGTGTCCGTGACCCGCCTGCGCGGCGACGTCCGCCATCGCCGCGATCGTGGCCGATCGCAAGGCGGTGATGCGCAGCAGGAGGAACGTCAGGCCGAGCGCGCCTGCCTGAAGCAGGACGAGGTGGCCGAACTGGGTGTACAGCAGGACCGGGCCGAGCGCCGCCAGCGCCTGGCCGAGCTGATCGGCTCCCGCGAGTTCCGCGGCCTGCAGCAGCGCCCAGCCCGCGATCCCCGCGACGGCGAACCAGAGCGCGGCCCGGCTCAGCCGACGGAACGCGCGATCGGCGTCGAGCAACGTGTCCGCGGCGGCCCGCGCGCGGACCCGGGGCAGGATCAGCGCGCGGAACAGCAGGACCCCGCCCATCGAGAGGAGGGCGGCGTCGAAGGTCACGCGCGCGAGCAGGAGCGGCAGCCCACCCTGCAGCACGGCGGCCGTCGCCGTGCCGGCCGGATCACGCATCGCCGGCACCGCCCGGCGGCCTGGGAGGCTCCGCCATCGTCGGCGGGACCGTCCCGGTTCTGGTCACGGGCGTCATCGGACGGTGAAGGAGAAGCTGCCCTGCGTCTTGTGCGTGTCGGTCGCGGTCGCGTGCCACGCCACCTTGTAGGTGCCGGGCGCCAGCGGCTTGAGGGCGACGGCGAGATGCGCGTCGCCGCCCGCCATATGCGGCCGACCGGTGTCGACGCGGGCTCCGGAGCGGTCGGTGACCACGATGGTGCTGAACAGAGGCTCCACCCCTTCCGTGAAGTTGATCACCACCTCGTCGGGCGGCTTCGAGACGGTGCTGCCGACCGCGGGGTTTGCAGTGGTGAGAAAGGCGTGTGCCGAGGCAGGTCCGGCACCGATCAGCACGGCCGCGACGATGATCGGACCGAGGCGGGATGTCTTCATGTCGGGCTCCGATCCGTTCATTGGAAAAGCGGCTTGCCGATGCTGTCCGGGTAGAGATCGTCGAAGAAGACGTGCACCAGCCCGACGGCGCCGACGTTCGTGCCGGCCGTCTTTTCGAGAGGAACCAGCGCTTCCAGGCCAAACTCCCAGGCGCCCGCCAGACAGATGACGCCAGGTGCCGCGGTCCAGGTCGTTCCCTGGGAGCTGGGAGACGAGGCGGGCGACGACCAGTCGAGTTCGACGATCGGGATCAGGTCGCCGAGGACGTCGGGCAATCCGATGTTGCGGACCTGGGACTGAAGATACGGAAGGCTGTACTGGACCGAGAGCGATCCCGCCCAGGCATTGTTGTTGCCGTTGTTGTATTGTGCCGGCAGGCCGCTGTCGAACGGAGAGGCGAGGCCGGCGGCGGACTGTGCCGGTTGCGTCGACTGGATCTGCTTCAGTCCTTGTCGGCGACCGTGTAGCTGAGCTCGCCGGTGATCGCGAGCGCTCGCCACATGCCGATCGGCAGATCACCGAGACCCTTGCCGAAGTAGGCGGTCGGCGAGGTCGATCCGAACGCGTCGGCGCCGGTGTGCGTGGTGCCGGTGCCGTCGATCTCCCGAATGATCCCGAGCGACAGCACGAACTCGTGCGTGGCGTTGGTGATCGCCTGCCACTTGCCGGTGATGAACAGGTTCTCGAACCCCGTTTCGGTCTTCGAGCCCTCCGTCGTGTTGATGTCGGTGCCGTCGTTGAGGATGAGCGCGGTGTCCGGCGTGATCGTCTTGTCGTACTCGAAACCGAGGTCGACGTCGTGGGTCGGGCCCGTGCCGCCGTCGGCGGATCCCCGCTCGTAGGTGAAGGATGGAAACGAAGCCTCGTCGCCGACGCCAGGGTCGTCGAACGTGAGGGTGACGGGAAAGACGCGCGCGCCGACGACCACGTGAGCCGATACCGGTGAAGAGAAGAACGGCAGGCTCGCCGTGACGAGCGCCGCTGCGGTTCTCGCAGTTCGCATGGGTTGAAGTCCCAGAGGAGAGAAGTCGAACATCGGCGGTCTCTGCCGATGTCGGCGGAAGCTCTCTCAGGCCTGGGTGGGAGGTGCTCGCGGCCGGCCGACGCGTGCGGTTGCAGGGGGTGGCCCACGCGACGGCGGAGGCATGCCGCTTCGGACCGCGGTCACGGTGACCGGTTCCGGGACCACGATCGGCGGCAGCAGCGTATGACCGGGCATCTCGAGCGCGAGGCGGAGCGGACAGAGCGAGGGCTCGGCCTGGTGATGCCGGTGCGGAACCCGATGCCCGGGCGCGGACGACGACGAAGCGTCGCAGTCGACGCCGGCCGTCGCGAGAGCCGCGATCTGTGCGTCTGCGGTCCCGCCCGGCAGCACGAGACTGCCGACCGCGAGCTGGCTCACCATTCCGAGGACGGCAAACAGGAAGCCGAGGCCCGCGAGCGCCTTCCATCGACGAGAGCGGGCCCGCAGCGACATCCCTGTCGATCGTGGGGAGGGACTATCGCGGCTTCAATCCGCCGTTCCGTCGACACGGCGAGCCTTCCTGGCACTCGACCGTTGACCGGCCGATGCAATCGTCTCGAGGAGGTTTGTCGCCGGTCCCGCTCCGACGGCAGCTCAGTCGAGGGCGTCGGGATCCTGCGTCTGCTCGACGCCGTCCCCGAGCTTCCGCCCGAGCA
>CAXUBX010000093.1:0-11554 GCA_964249405.1 uncultured Acetobacteraceae bacterium
CGCTGACGGACGGGGCGATGGCGGCCGGGTCGGCGCCGGGCGGCTTCAGGGTCGCCGTGGTGGGGGCGACCGGCGCGGTCGGACGCGAGATGCTCCGGACGCTGCACGAGCGCCGCTTCCCGGTGCGCGAGGTCGCGGCCCTGGCCTCGGGCCGTTCGGTCGGCCATCCGGTCTCGTTCGGCGACGGGGCGCCGCTCCGGGTCCGGAACCTCGAGGGCTTCGACTTCGCCGGCTGGGACCTCGCGCTGTTCAGCCCGGGGGCCGCGGTCTCGGCGATCCACGCGCCGCGCGCCGCCGAGGCGGGCTGCCTCGTGATCGACAACACGAGCCAGTTCCGGATGGAGCCCGACGTCCCGCTGGTGGTGCCCGAAGTGAACCCCGAGGCGCTGTCGCGGATCCGGCGCGGCATCGTCGCCAACCCGAACTGCTCGACGATCCAGATGCTGGTGGCGCTGAAGCCGCTGCATGATCTCTGGACGGTCCGCCGCGTCGTGGTCGCGACCTACCAGTCGGTGTCGGGGGCGGGCAAGGAAGGCATGGACGAGCTGCACGTCCAGACCCGGGGCTCCTTCGTCGGCGACGCGCCGGAGGCCGAGCAGTTCACCAAGACGATCGCCTTCAACTGCATCCCGCACATCGACCGCTTCATGGACGACGGGTCCACCCGGGAGGAGTGGAAGATGGCGGCCGAGACGCGGAAGATCCTCGATCCCGACATCGCGGTGATCGCGACCTGCGTCCGGGTGCCGGTGTTCATCGGTCACGCCGAGGCGGTGGTCGCCGAGTTCGCCGAGCCGGTCGAGGTGGACGCGGCGGCGCGCGCGCTTCGCGACGCGCCCGGCGTCGTCCTCTTCGACACCAGGGAGGACGGCGGCTACGCGACGCCGGCGGAATGCGTCGGCGAGGACGCGACCTATGTCAGCCGGCTGCGTCGCGACCCGACGGTGCCGAACGGTCTCGCCTTCTGGTGCGTCTCGGACAATCTCCGCAAGGGCGCCGCGCTGAACGCGGTGCAGATCGCCGAGACGCTGCTCGCCTCGGGGCGGCTCTGAATCGCGGGCGGCCTCGATTGACCGGCCGGTCGGGCGACACTAGGTCTCGCGTGAACGGAGGATGACATGAAGGACGGGCGCGACGCGCTGTTCATCGGGCACGCGACCGACGGCCGGACGGTCCGTCGTCCGATGTCGCCCCACCTCCAGGTCTACAAGCCGCAGCTCACGTCGGTCCTGTCGATCATGAACCGGATGACCGCGATCGCGATCTCGTTCGGCACGCTGCTGATGGTCTGGTGGCTGGTGGCGGCCGCCGGGGGGCCAAAGGCGTTCGCGGGCGTGCAGTGGTTCGCGGGATCGATCGTCGGCGTCCTGCTGCTGCTCGGCTGGACGGTCGCGCTCTGCTACCACACCTTCGGCGGCATCCGGCACCTCGCCTGGGACGCCGGCATCGGCTTCTCGCTTCCGGCGGTGCACCGGTCCGGCCGGATCACGGTCGCCGCGACCGCCGCGACCTCGCTCCTGGTCATCGTGGCCGGCCTCGCGGTCTGGCTCTAGGAACCGCACCATGCCCGTGACCGAGACAGGCGCCCCCGCGATGCGGTCGCAACTCGCGCGCGTCCGGGGGCTCGGCGCCGGCGGTTCGGGCGTGGTCGAGCACTGGCGCGTCGAGCGCCTCACGGCGATCGCGCTGCTGCCGCTCACGGTCTGGTTCGTGGTCTCGGTGATCGCGCATCTCGGCGCGGCGCAGCCGGTCGTCGCGCACTGGGCCGGCCGGCCGTTGAACACCGTGCTGCTGCTCGCACTGGTCGCGATGACGTTCCACCACATGCAGCTCGGCTTGCAGGTCGTGATCGGCGACTACATCCATGACCGGCGGCTGGAGATGGCCGCGACCCTCCTCAACAAGGGGGCGGCCATCCTGCTCGCCCTGTTCGCCGCCGTCGCCGTACTCAAGATGGCGTTCGGCGCGGCCTAGGACATCCCGGACCCATGAACGCGATCACGCTTCCCTCGACGCGGGCCTACAACGTCGTCGATCACAGCTACGACGTCGTCGTGGTCGGCGCCGGGGGCTCGGGCCTCCGGGCGACGCTCGGCATGGTCGCCGCCGGCCTGCGCACGGCCTGCATCACCAAGGTGTTCCCGACCCGCAGCCACACGGTCGCCGCCCAGGGCGGGATCGGGGCGGCGCTCGGCAACATGGGCGAGGACGACTGGCGCTGGCACATGTACGACACCGTGAAGGGGTCGGACTGGCTCGGCGACCAGGACGCGATCGAGTACATGTGCCGCGAGGCGGTCCCGGCGATCCAGGAGCTCGAGCATCTCGGCGTGCCGTTCAGCCGCACCGAGGACGGGCGGATCTACCAGCGCCCGTTCGGCGGCCACATGAAGGACTACGGCCGCGAACCCGCGCAGCGCGCCTGCGCCGCCGCCGACCGCACCGGGCATGCGATCCTGCACACGCTCTATCAGCAGAGCCTCAAGCACAATGCCGAGTTCTTCGTCGAGTATTTCGCGCTCGACCTCATCATGGACGAGGAGGGTGCCTGCCGAGGGGTGATGGCCTGGTGCCTGGAGGACGGCACGATGCACCGCTTCAGTGCGCAGCGGGTGGTGCTGGCGACCGGCGGCTACGGGCGCGCCTATCTCTCCTGCACGTCGGCGCACACCTGCACGGGCGATGGCGGCGCGATGGCGATGCGGGCCGGCCTGCCGACGCAGGACATGGAGTTCGTGCAGTTCCACCCGACCGGCATCTTCCCGGCCGGCTGCCTGCTGACGGAAGGCTGCCGCGGCGAGGGCGGGTATCTGACCAATTCCGAGGGCGAGCGCTTCATGGAGCGCTATGCGCCGACCGCGAAGGACCTCGCGTCGCGTGACGTGGTGTCCCGCTCGATGACGATCGAGATCAACGAGGGACGCGGGTGCGGTCCGAACCAGGACCACATCCTGATGCATCTCGAGCATCTCGGGGCCGACCTGCTCAGCGAGCGGCTGCCCGGGATCTCGGAGACGGCGCGGGTCTTCGCCGGCATCGACGTCACCAGGGAGCCGGTCCCGGTGCTACCGACGGTGCACTACAACATGGGCGGCATCCCGACCAACTATCACGGCGAGGTGCTCCGCCCGACCGAGCGCGATCCCGACGCCGTGGTGCCGGGACTGATGGCGATCGGGGAAGCGGCCTGCGTCTCGGTGCACGGGGCGAACCGGCTCGGCACCAACTCCCTGCTCGACCTGGTGGTGTTCGGCCGGGCCGCCGCGAAGCGCGCCGCGGCGACGGTGCGTCCCGAGGACAAGGTCCCGCCGCTGCCGAAGCGCGCCGGCGAGGCCTCGCTCGACCGGTTCGACCGCACCCGGCACGCGACCGGGGCGACGCTGGTGGCCGACCTCCGCGAGAGCCTGCAGCGCGCGATGCAGGCCCATGCGGCGGTGTTCCGCACCAGCGGGAGCCTTCGCGACGGCTGCGACAAGATGCGCGGGCTCTGGCGCGGGATGGCCGACATGTCGGTCACCGACCGGAGCCTGATCTGGAACACCGACCTGGTCGAGGCGCTCGAACTGCAGAACCTTGCCGCGAACGGCGCCGCGACGATGTTCTCGGCGGCGGCCCGCGAGGAGAGCCGCGGCGCGCACGCGCAGGACGACTTCCCGGACCGCGACGACGAGCACTGGATGAAGCACACCGTGTCCGACCTGGACGAAGCGGGCGAGGTCGCCCTCTCCTATCGCCCGGTCCGGATGCAGACGCTGACGAACGAGGTCTCGGTGTTCCCGCCCAAGAAGCGGGTCTACTGAGACCGGAACGGAGACACATGGTCGAGTTCACGCTTCCCGCGAACAGCGCCGTCGGCAAGGGCCGCCACCATCCCGCCGAGGCGGGCGCCACGCGGGTGAAATCCTTCAACGTCTATCGCTGGAGCCCCGACGACGGGGACAATCCGGTGATCGAGACCTACGACGTCGACCTCGATCGGGTTGGACCGATGGTGCTCGACGCGCTGATCCACATCAAGAACCGGATCGACACCACGCTCGCCTTCCGCCGGTCCTGCCGCGAGGGGATCTGCGGCTCCTGCGCGATGAACATCGACGGCACCAACACGCTGGCCTGCCTCAAGCCGATCGACGAGGTGAAGGGCGCGGTCAGGATCTACCCGCTGCCGCACATGCCGGTGGTGCGCGACCTGGTGCCGGACCTCACCGCCGCCTACGCGCAGCTTCGGTCGGTCGAGCCGTGGCTGAAATCCGACACGCCCCCGCCGCCGGACGGCGAGCGGCGGCAGAGCACGGACGAGCGCAAGGCACTCGACGGGATGTGGGAATGCATCCTCTG
The DNA here is from genome assembly GCA_964249405.1 of uncultured Acetobacteraceae bacterium. Classification (GTDB taxonomy): domain Bacteria; phylum Pseudomonadota; class Alphaproteobacteria; order Acetobacterales; family Acetobacteraceae; genus CAXTPV01. Next base: position 4,339 of record CAXUBX010000093.1, read on the forward strand.
CTTCTGCTGCACGACGGCGTGCCCGTCCTACTGGTGGAACGGCGACAAGTATCTCGGCCCTGCGGTGCTGCTCGCCGCCTATCGCTGGATCGCCGACAGCCGCGACGAGGCGACCGGCGAGCGGCTCGACCAGCTCGAGGACACGTTCAAGCTCTACGCCTGTCGCACGATCATGAACTGCACCCAGACCTGCCCGAAGGGACTGAACCCGGCGCAGGCGATCGGCCGGATCAAGCAGCTTCAGCTCGAACGGAAAGGCTGAGCGGGGACGTCGTCGGACCATGTTCAGCCGGTCGCTCGCCGAGCCGGGCGCCCGGCTCGGTGCCTGGAACGACAGCCTGTTCTCCGACCACGCGGTGTTCCGCACGGTCTGGCACAACTGGGCGGAAGTCCTCCCCGGCCGCCTCTACCGCTCGAACCATCCGACCCCGGCGCGGCTGGCCCGCATGGCGCGCCGGCATCATCTTCGAACGCTGATCAATCTCCGGGGACAGCGTGCCTGCGGGTCCGACGCGCTGTCGCGCGAGGCGGCGAGCCGATTGGGCCTCCGCCATCACGACATGGCGTTCGAGAGCCGCGGCGCGCCGCATCGCGACCGGATCCTGCGGTTCCTCCGGCTCTACCGCACGATCGAGACGCCGGCGTTGATGCATTGCAAGTCGGGCGCCGATCGGGCCGGGCTCGCCGCCGGGCTGGTGATCCTGTTCGAGGGGGGCACTGCCGATGCGGCGCTCCGGCAGCTGTCGTGGCGGTTCGGACATTTCAACCGTTCGCGCACCGGCATCCTCGACGCCTTCTTCCTCCGCTACCGCGGCGAGGCCGAAGGGCGGATCCCGTTTCTCGACTGGGTGGAGCACGAATACGACGAGGCCGCGCTGAAGCGGGACTTCGTCGCGGGCGGCGTCTCGTCCTTCCTGGTCGATCGCGTGCTCAGGCGCGAGTGAGCGAGGCCGGCCCGATCCGGCGCCTGCTGCCCCGCCCGGCCTCGCGCGGGAGCGGCCGCGCGCATCGGGTGTTCCATCCACTCTGCGGCGCGACGCTTCCCGTGCTGGCCCGTGCGCTGGTTCGTCGGGACACCGTCTCGGCCACCCGCGCGCCCGTCGCCCTGGTGGCACTCGGGATGGCGGTGCTCCGCCTGCCGTTCACCCTCGGCGAGGCGGCGTTCGCCTCGGCCGCGATCCCGAGGCGCGGCGACTACGCCGCCCCCGTGTTCATCGTCGGGCACTGGCGGAGCGGCACCACCCATCTCGCCAACGTTCTCAGCCGGAGCGGGACGTTCGGCATCCTGTCGCCGATGGCGGTCGGGCTGCCGTCGGAAGCGATCGGGCTCGGCCGACTCGCGCGGCCCTTCGTCGAGCAGTTCTTTCCGACCCACCGCCTGATCGACGATATTGCGCTCCGTGCCGACCTGCCGCAGGAGGACGAGCTGGCGATGGCGAACCTCGCGACGGTGTCCTGCCAGCACGGGATCTACTTTCCGCGGCGACTGCTCGCGGAGTTCGATCGCGGCCTGTTCGGGATCGGCGTCGGCGCGCAGGAGCAGGCGCGCCGGGACCGGGCGCTCGAGCGCTACGTCGCGAAGATGACCTGGGCCGCCGGCGGCCGACCGATGCTGATCCGGAACCCGGCAAGCTCGACCCGGATCCCGGCCCTGCGCGCGATCTGGCCGGACGCGCGCTTCATCCACATCCACCGCGATCCCCACGCGGTGTTCGGCTCCTCGGTCAGGATGTTCGGGACGCTGCTGGAGGAACTCGCTCTCGGACCGGCTGGATGCACGGATGCCCGGGCGCTGGTCCGTCACGTCCATCCGCGGCTGATCGCGACGCTGCTCCGGGATCTCGACGACTTGCCGGAGGGCTCGGCGGTCTCGGTCGCGCATGCGGCGCTCGCGCGCGACCCGGTCGGCACCGTCGCGATGATCGCCGAGCGCCTCGGGTTGCCACGCACCGCGGCGGGGATGGCGGCGATGGGGACCTATGCGGGCGCGCATCGGCAACGTCCACGGACCCATGCCCTCCATGAGGAGGATCGGCGTTTTCTCGAGCGCCATTCCGACCTGTTCGCCCGGCTCGGCTACGCGCGGGCGCGGCCGGAGGTGGACGCGGAACGGCTGGAACCGGCGTCGTGAACGGGGCGGTCGCCATCCTGCTGGTGGCGCTCGCGGCGTCGGCCGGTGGCGGCGCGAGCATCCTCGCCCATCGCTTCGTCGCCTTCTCGCACCGGCGCGACCATCACGAGGTCGGCGCGGTGGTCTTCCTCCAGCTCGGCGTCGTGTTCGCCGTTCTGCTCGCCTTCGTGTTCGACGAGACCTGGGGCCAGTACAACGCGGCGGCGCAGGCCGTCGATCTCGAATGCGGCGCGCTCCACGGGGCGTCGATGATCGCGACCACGCTGAAGCCTGCCGAGGCGCACGCCCTCGTCGGCGCCGAGGTGGACTACGTGGTCTCGGTCGTCGGCCCGGAATGGCGCGAGATGGCGCGACACCGGCGCGAGGACCTCGCGACCGACGACCGTCTGGTGATGCTGGTCCGCGCCGCGGCGCTGATCGCGCGCGACGATCCGGCGCGCCCGCGCGCGACGGCCGAGATCCTGTCCCTGCTGGCCACCGCGCACGCCGAGCGCGAAGCACGGATCTTCCAGGTCGGAAGCGGCGTTCCCGGGCCGCTCTGGGCGGTGTTGATCGTGTTCGCGGTGGTGCTGGAGATGTTCGTGGCGCTCGCGGCGCTGTCGTGGCCCGCCACCGCCTTCGCCTTCAGCGCGGTGTTCGCGGCGGGCATCACCAGCATCCTGGTCATCGGCCGGCTGCTCGACTATCCGTTCGAGGGTGCGCTCGCGATCCCCTCGAGCGACTTCGTCGATCTCCTGGGCAAGCTCAGGCTGCTGCTCGCCGCGACCGGGGCGACGGGCGCGCCCTGATGCCGGGCGACCCCTCGGTCGGGCTTCCGTGACGAGCGGCGGGAGAGCGCGGGCGGTGACCACGCGATGAAGATCTCGGTGGTCGGCATGGGTGCGGTCGGCACGGGGGTCGCCGGCTCGCTCATGGTGATGCCCGAGGTGGACGAGATCGTCTGCCTCAACCGCACCCGGGCGAAGGCCGAAGGCGAGGTGCTCGACCTCCTGCACACCACGTCGTTCACCTACGCCAGGAATCCGGTGATCCGGGCGGGCGAGCACGCCGATCTCGCCGGGAGCGACATCGTGGTGGTGGCGGCCGGCGCCCAGATCGCCGCCGGCCAGACGCGCGACGATCTCCTGCATGCCAACCACGACATCGTGCGCGCCCTGATGCCGGCGCTCGACCGCCACGCGCCGGTCGCGATCCTGCTCGTCGTCACCAACCCGGTCGATGTCGTGACCCAGCTGATGCTGCGGCATTCCGGGTTCCCGAGGCAGCGGGTGATCAGCCTCGGCACGGTGGTCGACACGGCGCGCCTGATGCGGATCCTGAGCGACCGGATCGGCATCGATCCGAAGAACATCTTCGGCTACGTGCTCGGCGACCACAGCGAGACCGCGTTCATCCCGTGGAGCATCTGCAACGTCTGCGGGATGGACATCGACACCTACTGTCGCCTGAACGACCTTCCGGTGCTCGACCGGGCCGCGATCCGGCGCGAGACGACGGAGGCGGGGATGGCGATCCTCAGCCGGAAGGGCAACACCAACCACGGCATCGGCGCGAGCGTCTGCCGCATCGTGCGCGCCATCATCGGTGACGAGAAATCGGTGCTGCCGGTCGGCACGTTGCTGACCGGCGAATACGGGGTCGCGGACACGGTCATGAGCGTCCCTTGCGTCATCGGCCGCGGCGGCGTCGAGCGCGTGCTGCGCTACGCCTTCACGTCGGCCGAGATGGGCGAGCTGCACGCCTCCGAGCGGCACCTCCGACAGCTCCTGGACCTTGCCGGTTGCTGACGCCCGCATCTCCGCCGTCGTGGCGCCGGATCGGATTTTGTTGTAACGGGACGTGAGTTTGTTGTAACGTCGGCCGGTCGCCTCCAGAAGGTAACGGCACGATGTCCATTGCCACGACGCCGCAGGCGCCCGTTCCCTCCCCGGCTCGATCAATCGGCCGGCTCGCTCGCCTCTGGCGAGCGGTCGCGGGAAGCGACATCGAGACGAGCCTCGATCACGAGGACCGTCTCTACGTGGCAGGGTTCGCGGCGGGCGAGAACGGCGAGGACGGCTCCGCCGCCGGGCTCGACGGGCACGATGCCCTGGTCTGGGCGGCCGGATATGCGGCCGGTGCCGCGGGCGGTGACGACACGGGACCGGGGCGCCGCACAGGGCTGCTCGGATCGATGGCGGTGCTGCGATCGGACGCGACGTTCGGCGGCCGGATCGCCCTCGGCGCCTGAATCCCCTGCCGGCCGAAACGACGCGTCAGCACGGTTCCGCCGCGGCGACCAGGCGTCGAACGAGCTGTACGATCTCCTCGTCGGCAAGATCATCCGTCGCCTCGCCGACCGAGACCTCGGCGATCGCGAACCCCGGGTGTCCGGTCCTGGCAAGCCGCCCGAACAGCCAGACCCCGGTCTGCTCCGCCAGCGCGAGATGCGCGCGGTCCAGCGCCTCGGGCGAACCCGGCAGCAGGAGATGGAAGGCGTTCGTCTGCGGCACCTCGGGGACGATCGCGACGCCCGGCACGCGCGCGAGCGAGGCGGCGAGGCCGCGCGCGCGATCCCACCATTCCTGCATCCGCGGCAGGCGTCGCGCCAACCCGTCGCGAGCGGACACGACGAACGGGAACGCGGTCATCAGCGCGCCGCAATGGCGGGCATGCCAGACACGCGCTTCGGCGATCATGTCGCGCGGGCCTGCGAGCACCGCCCCGCCGAGGCCACCGAGACCCTTGTAGAACGAGACGTAGACGCTGTCGGCGAGGCCCGCGATCTCGCCGAGCGGGCGCGCGTAGAACGGCTGCGCCTCCCAGAGCCGGGCGCCGTCGAGATGGAGCCGGGCGCCGTGGTCGCGGGTCCATGTGGCAATGGCGGCAAGCTCGTCCCACGGGGGGAGGAGGTGGCCCGCACGCCGGAGCGGCAGCTCCACGACGACGACGCCGAGCGTTTCGTGCTCGGCCTCCAGGTCGCGGACGGTGAACGGCGCGAACGAGCTGCCGACGCGAATGCCACGGAGCGGGTGCAGACGCTCGAATGCGTTCCGCTCATCCTCCGCGATGTGGCTTCTCGGATGGAGTGCGATCGAGCGTCGCCCGCTGCGGTCCGACCAGGTCCGGAGCGCCGCCTGCTGGGCGACGACGCCCTTGGCGATGAAGACCGCATCCTCCTTGCCGAGCAGGAGGGCGGTCTCGCGTTCCAGCGCCGCGATGTTCTCGCCCTCGCCATAGCGATCGGGCGGGCGCTCGGCATAGGGCGACGCGGCGAGCTCGGCCAGCGTGTCGCGAACCGATCGCGGCCGATGGCCCGTGAGCGCCCTCGTGCAGCGCGCGCGGACCGCGTCCCGATCCGTCATCGGCCGAGGCTGCGGGTCACCATCTCGGTGGTGCCCCGGCTCAGGCCCGGGCGGGCGATCAGGCTCCGGAGAACGTCGCGCATCGCGTCCGCCCGCCCCGCGTCGAAGCGTCCCCAGGTGCCGAGCGGCGTCACCACCCGGGCCGCGACCTGGCTGTTGATCCCGTCGAGCCTGCCGATCGTCTCGGCGAGCAGCGCGTAGCCCTCGCCTGACCGGTCGTGGAAGCGGATCCGGTTGCCCGTGAACGACCCGAGCAGGGCATAGACGCGGTTCGGATTGCCGAGATGAAAATCCGGGTGGCCGAGGAGCGCGCGCACGCGCTCGAGCGTATCGCGCCGCTTCGAGCCCGCCTGGATCGCGAACCATTTGCCGAGCACGAGGTCGTCATCGCGGAACCGCGCATGGAACGAGGCGAGCGCCGCATCGCGCTGATCGCCTTCCTGGTCGGCGAGGATCGCGAGCGCGGCGAGGCGATCGGTCATGGTTCCCGCCGCTTCGAACTGGCGTCGGACCAGCGCGAGGGCCTGCTCGTTTCCGGTCATCGCGAGAAGGGACAGGCAGGCGTTCCTGAGCGCGCGGCGTCCGGACGCGCCGGGACCGATATCGGCGTCGTCCGCCGGGCTCCGCGCGGCAAGGCGATCGTGGATCGCGAGCAACCTGTCTCCGAGCAGCTCGCCGAGTGATGCGCGGGCGCTCTCGCGCACGCGATGGATGCCGTCCACGTCGTCGACCGGCATGCGCTCACCGAGCGAGGCCTCGCCGGGAAGTCCGAGCCCGGTCGCGACGAAGGCGGGATCGTCCTCGGCGCCGAGGAGAAGGGCGGCCTGCGCCTCGACGACCCCGGCGTCGAGCGGCGGCACGACGCCGGTCTCGGCCAGCGCGGCGACGGCATCGAGCAGACAGGCCGCCGCGTGACCCTGGCCGGCATCCCAGCGATTGAACGGATCGGGATCGTGGGCCGCGAGAACGCGGAGCTGCGCCGGCGTGAGGCCTGCAAGCTTCACGGGGGCGGAGAAGCCGCGGAACAGCGACGGCACCGGCGGCGCGTCGATGTCCTCGAACACGAAGTCCTGCGACCGCTTCTCGAGCAGGAGGGTGCGCGTCCGGCCTTCCGCCGGCGCCTCGCCTTCGAGGCGAAGCGGGAGCACGCGGCCGTCGAGGCCCAGCAGACCGCAGGCGACCGGAATCACCAGCGGCGGCGCGTCGTCACGGTTCGCGATCGCCTGGCGGAGCGACAGCGTGTAGCGGCGCGACGCCGCGTCGTGATGGCCGGACGCGGTGACGGTCGGCGTGCCCTTGGTCGAGTACCATCGGCGGAAGCGCCCGAGGTCGACGCCGGACGCGTCCTCCATCGCGCGCACGAAATCCTCGATGGTGACCGCCTGGTTGTCGTGCCGCCCGATGTAGAGATCCATGCCGCGGCGGAAGGCCGGCCTGCCGATGATGGTCTCGATCATGCGGACCAGCTCGGCGCCCTTCCGGTAGACGGTCGCGGTGTAGAAATTGTTGATCTCGACATAGCTCTCCGGGCGCACCGGATGGGCGAGCGGACCGGCATCCTCGACGAACTGGCCGGCCCGCAGACCGCGGACCTCGTCGATGCGCTTCACGGCCGGGCTACCCTGGTCGGCCATGAACTCCTGGTCGCGGTAGACGGTGAGACCTTCCTTCAGCGAGAGCTGGAACCAGTCGCGGCAGGTGACGCGATTGCCGGTCCAGTTGTGGAAGTATTCGTGCGCGA
>CAXUBX010000094.1:0-4304 GCA_964249405.1 uncultured Acetobacteraceae bacterium
GCAGCAGCCCGTCGGCGCGCATCCAGGCGAACCGGGACAGGAAGTTGCGGACGTATTCGTAGGTCTGGAACCATTGCAGCAGGCGGGCGCCGGAGGAGGGGCCGCAGATCGGCTTGAGGACGCCGGTGGCGGCGACCAGCGCGGGGTCGGCGGCGAAGGCGGCCCGCATCGCGGCGAGCGCGGGCGGGTCGAGCAGCGTGTCGGCGTCCACCGTCAGCACGAGCTCGGTGCCGGCCAGCGCCGCCGCCACGTTCAGCGCCCGCGCCTTGCCGCCGTGCGGGAGCCGAAGCCAGCGGAGCGATGGGACGAGCGGGCTCGGCGGTCCGAGCGTTCCCGGCTCGGCGGCGAGCCCGTAGCGCTCCCCGAGCAGCGACGCGGTGCCGTCGGCGGAGCCGTCATCGGCGATCACGATGCAGTCGGGCGCGGTGGTCTGGGCGAGCAGGGCGGCGATCGTCACCGGCAGCGCGTCGGCCTCGTTCCGCGCGGCGACGATCACCGTGGTCGCGGGAAGCCGGCCCGTCGGGCTCGGCGGGTCGGCGCGTCGGCGGAGCGGCAGCGTCCGGAGGAACACGAAGCCGAGGAGGACGGTGTCGTAGAGGATGTAGGCGATGCCGGCCGACCAGGCGAAGACGCCGCCGCCGCCGAACAGCGCGCGGCCGAGCAGCGCCACCCAGAGCAGCAGCGCGCCGCCATGGATCAGCCGGCTCGCGAGCGGCGTCGGCGGCGGCGCGAAGCGCGGCGAGAGGGCGCGGCGCGTGGCGGCGAGCCCGTCCGCAATGGTCCCGACTGTCATCATGCTATCTCATGGGGTCGGGAGGACCGGATGGCCATGCAGGCGCTTCGTTATACGCGTGTCGCGATGGCGTTCCATTGGCTGATCGCGCTGCTGATCGTCGGCAACGTGGCGCTGGTCTGGACGGTCGGCTCGCTGCCCGGCCCGTGGGTGCGGCCGGCGATCGACACCCACAAGTCGATCGGGCTCACGGTGCTCGGGCTGGCCCTGATGCGGGTGCTCTGGCGGCTCGCGCACAAGCCGCCGCCGCTGCCTGCGACCTATCCGGAGCTGGAGCGGAGGGGCGCGCACGCCGCCCACCTCCTGCTCTACGTCCTGATCCTCGCGCTGCCGGTCTCGGGCTACATCCACGACAGCGCCTTCGCGCAGGCGGCGCAGCATCCGCTCACGCTCTACGGCCTCGTCCCGTTCCCGCGGCTCGCTCCGATCATGCATCTCCCGCCGGCGGCGAAGGCGCATGTGCACGCCTTCTGGTTCGGCGTGCATGTCTGGCTCGGCTACGCGCTCTACGCGCTGTTCGTGCTGCATGTCGGCGGCGCGCTGAAGCACCAGTTCCTCGACCGGGATCCGGAACTCCAGCGCATGCTTCCGGGTGGCTCGCGGCGATAGTGCCCCGGCCCAGGCTCATGGCTCCCCGTGCAGGATCCCGCCGCCGCCGCCGCGCACGCGCTCGCCGGCAGGCGTCAGGAGTTGCTCGAGATCGTCCGAGCGCATCGGGGAATGCAGCAGGTAGCCCTGGGCCTCCTGGACGCCCCACCGCTCGAGCGCCGCCAGCTGGACGCCGCTCTCGACGCCCTCGGCACAGATCCCGAGGCCTAGTCCCTCGCAGATCATGATGATGGCTCTCACGATGACGCTCGACGCGGGCTGCGTGTCGATGGCCTGGATGAAGGCCTGATCGATCTTGATCCTGTCGAGCTCGAAGGTGCGGATGTAGCTCAGGGAGGAATAGCCGGTCCCGAAATCGTCCATCACGATCGACATGCCAGCGCTTCGGAGGGCGGTCAGCACCTCCTGCGTCCTGGCGTCGTCGTGCAGCAGGACCGTCTCCGTCACCTCGAGCGCGAGGCGCTGCGGCGGCAGTCCGGTCCGAGCGAGCGCGTCGGAGATCGTCCTCAGCAGGCTCGGGCTGGCGAATTGCACGGCGGACAGGTTGACCGACAGGCACAACGGCTCCTGCCATCGCATGGCGTCCGCGCAAGCCGTCTGCAGCACCCAGGCCCCGATCGGGACGATGAGCCCGGTCTCTTCGGCGACCGGGATGAAGTCGGCAGGCGAAAGCAAGCCGAGCCGCGGGTGGGACCAGCGGAGCAGGGCCTCCGCGCCGCTGATCGTCCCGTCGGAGAGGCGCACGATCGGCTGATAGACGAGCCGCAACTCGTTGCGGGCGATCGCCTCGTGCAGATCGACCTCCAGACGCCGCCGCCGCTGCCATTCCACCTCCATCCGGGGATGGAACACGCTCTGGCCGCCGGGCTTGCGGGTCTTGGCATCGTAGAGCGCGATATCGGCCGCCCTCACGAGGGTATCGGCGTCCATCTCGCCCGACCACGACGCGATGCCGATGCTGATGCCGACCTGCACGACACGACCTTCGATCTCGAAGGGTTTCGAGATCTCGTTGCGGATCCCGTTCGACAGCGCGACCAGATCCGGCAGGTCGCGCCCGGACGTCTCGACGACGCCGAACTCGTCTCCGCCGAGGCGGCACACCAGGGCGTCGCCCGGCACGCAGGCGAGCAGTCTCACCCCGACGAGCCGGAGGAGGCAGTCTCCGAAATGGTGACCGAACGTGTCGTTGACGGTCTTGAAGCGGTCCAGATCCAGGTAGAGCAGGCTCAAGGGGACGCCCGACGACGCCGCACGAACCACACCGTCCTCGAGCACCGTGCGGAACATCGACCGGTTCGGCAGCGCCGTCAGCTGATCATGGCGCGCCAGGAACCAGGCTTCGTTCTCGGCCCGCTTGCGGGCCGTGATGTCGACGAAGGCCAGCACGACACCGGCCGTTGCACCGTCGCGGCGGACATGCGGCTGCATCCGCATGAGGAACACGCGTGGCTCGGGATCGATGGTTCGGACCTCGCGCTCGACGACCTCCCCGGACCGGAGGGCAAGCTGCACGTCCGTCTCGAGGAAGGGATAGTCGAGCCGGCTGGTGAGATCGGTGACCCACCGTCCGACATCGACGAGCCGCAACGCGAACAGCTCGGTCATGCTGCTGGTGAAGCTCCCGACCCTGAGCTCCCGGTCGAGAAACATCGTCGGGATCCGCGTGCTGTCGAGGAAGCTCCGGTAATCCTCGTTCGATTGAACGAGGCGGTCGTTCCTCAACGAGAGCTCGGCGTTCAGATATTCGTACTCCGCGGACGTCGCCGCCATTTCCTCCCTTGTCTGCTCGAGCGTATGGGCCAGTTCCCGCGACCGGTCCTCGGCCGTTCGCGCGGCGGCCGAGCGACGCCGGGGCAGGCCGGTGAAGTGGGTCGCTTCGCGCTGGAGGTCGGCATCGTCGGGCCGCGGATAGAACGCGATGATGAACAAGGCCTCGGCCTGTCGGTCGCCGCCGTCGGTCGCGTCCGCGACGTGCTGCGGGGGAAGCGGCTCGACCAGGATGGTGAGTTCACCGACGAACGGGTCGCTCTCCTCGACGTGAAGCCGCCGCAACGTCGCCTCTCCCGTGGCCTCGGCCTGCAGCAGCGCATCCCGAACCGGAACCTTCAGGAAATCCCGGAGCAGACTGAACAGCTCCAGGGCGGCAACGTCCGCCGATTGCGTCATGTAGGCCGCGAACGGTCCATCGAAGAATCGAACCAGTCCCGTAACGGCGGAGACGACGAGGTGCGATGGCGCGTAGCGTTTTCGCAGTTCCGTCAGACGGGTGACGCCGGCGGTCGACGGGATGGCGGAGGTCGCCTCCTGCCTCGCTCGTGCAGCCACGGACCCTCCTCGGAGATCTCCCGACGTCTCGCGGCCAGCGTCTTGCCGGTCCGGCCCGGGCACGATGGATCCCGTCGCCGCGACAGGCACGTGAACGACCCGCCGGAGAACTTCGTCCCCGACCGGCGAATTCGTCCGATCGAACCCGCTCGCGGACTTCTCGCCGCCACCTGTCATTCAGATCAAGAGCGGAGCGAGACCGAACGGCGACCGGCGCGCACGGGCACGCCTCCCTGTTCCGCCGTTCGGCATCGCCGGATCGGTGTTGCCGGCAAGCTGTTGAACCTGTGACCTTACGGTCAACATGCGAAGCGCCATGTCAGTGCCCGCGACACGTTTTGGAACCCCGTTCGCGCTGCTGCCTTGTGGCCGCGACCGACGCTGGATACAGCGGAGGAGAGGGGAGAAGGTTTTGTCGAGAACAGAAGTTTGATCGACAGCAACGGTCCGGAAACAGTTTCCCCCGGCCGTCCTCCTCATCTCGTGATCGGAATCGGGGCGTCGGCGGGCGGTCTCGAAGCCTACAAGCAGTTCTTCGCCAGGATGCCGACCGACAGCGGCATGAGCTGCATCC
>CAXUBX010000094.1:4404-11363 GCA_964249405.1 uncultured Acetobacteraceae bacterium
GCCTACAAGCAGTTCTTCGCCAGGATGCCGACCGACAGCGGCATGAGCTGCATCCTCGTGCAGCATCTCGATCCGAATGCCGAAAGTTCCCTGGCCTCGATCATCGCGGGCTACACGGCGCTGCCGGTCGAACTCGCCGCGCACGGATCCACCATCGAACCCGACCGGGTCTACGTCTCGCCGCCGAACGCCATCCTGACGATCGTCGACGGCCGCCTCGAATTGACCTCGCCCGCGCCGATTGCCGCCCGGCGGGTCCTCATCAACACGTTCCTGACGTCGCTGGCCGCCGACCGGGAGGAGGACGCGGTCGGCGTCGTCCTGTCGGGCTTCGGCAGCGACGGGGCGCTCGGCATCGCCGCCATCAAGGAACACGGCGGCCTGACCCTGAGCCAGGCCGAGTACGACCATCACGCGAAGAGCGGCATGCCGCAGAGTGCGGCCTCGGGCGGTTTCGTCGATCACGTGCTGGAAGCAGGCGACATGCCGGGCGCGCTGATCGACTACCAGCGTCACCGGGCAGCCGGCGCCGCCGCCAGAGGCCCGGACGGCGTCCGGAAGGACCTGCCCGGCCAGCTGTCGACGATCTGCGCGGTGCTGCAGAGCCGGCTCGGGCGCGACTTCAGCCGCTACAAGCCCGGCACGCTGATGCGGCGCATCCAGCGACGCATGCACGTGCACCGCGCCACCGAAGTGTCGGATTATATCGAGCTGCTTCGGTCGCTGCCGCAGGAGGCGGAGCTGCTGCTTCGCGAACTCCTGATCAGCGTCACACGTTTCTTCCGCGACAAGGAGGCGTTCGACGCCCTCGGGGAGACCGTTCTCCCGGAAACGCTCGGACAGCTGCCGCCCGGCGACCCGCTCCGGGCCTGGGTCGCGGGTTGCGCGACCGGCGAGGAGGCCTACTCGATGGCCATCCTCCTCCAGGAGGCGGTCGCCCGATCGGGCGAGCGGCGCGCGGTGCAGATCTTCGCGACCGACATCGACCCCCGCGCGATCGAGTTCGCGCGCGCCGGCCTCTACGGCGCGAGCATCGCGGCGGACCTGTCGGCCGAGCGGCTGGAACGCCACTTCGTCCACGAGGACGGTCACTACCGCGTCGGCAAGGAGCTGCGCGAGACATGCCTGTTCTCGGTGCAGGACCTCGTCAAGGACCCGCCCTTCTCGAAGCTCGACCTCGTCTCCTGCCGCAATCTCCTGATCTACTTCAATGCTCAGCTTCAGGCCCGGGCCCTCGGGACCTTTCACTACGCGCTGCGTCCGGGCCGCGTCCTGATGCTCGGATCCTCGGAGAGCGTGGGGGCGCAGGCCGGCCTGTTCGAGACGCTCGACAAGCGCCACCGGATCTTCGCACGGCGGGATGTCGCGGCCACTCTTCCGATCTCGCCGTTGACGTCATGGACGGAACCCGTCCCGCCCGCCAGGCGGCCGCTGCCGCAGGGCGGCGACCAGATCGACCGGCGTGCGAGCCGGATCATGGCCCGCTACACGCCGGCCTTCCTGGTCGTCGACCGGCAGGCCGACATCCTGCGCTTCTCCGGCCAGACCGCGCGGTACCTCGAGCCGGCCGCCGGCGTCGCGAGCCTGAACCTGTTCAACCTTCTTCATGCCGATCTGCGGCGGGTGGCGCGCGGCGCTCTGGGCGAGGTCGCGACCACGCGGCGACGCGTGGTCCACGAGGCGGTCAGCATCGCGGCCGGCGCCGGCTACGACCTCGTCACGCTGATCGTCGAGCCGCTTTCGCCGGCCGACGAGGAGGATCTCTTCCTCATCGCCTTCCAGGACCTGGGGCCTGCGCCGGAGACCGGCGGCACCGCGCGTGGATCCGGCGAGAACAACGAGGCCGCCGTTCAGGCCTTGGAGCGTGACCTGCAAGGGACCCGGGAGCGGCTTCGCGACGTCTCGGAGGTCCTCGGCGCCACCCAGGAGGAGCTTCGGTCCTCCAACGAGGAGTATCTCTCGGTCAACGAGGAGCTGCAGTCCGCGAACGAGGAGCTGACGACCTCCAAGGAGGAGCTGCAGTCCCTGAACGAGGAACTGCAGACGATCAACGCCGAGTTGAACCAGCGCAACGAGAGCCTGATGCGCTCCGGCAGCGATCTCGCCAACCTGTTCGACAGCACCGCGATCGCCACCCTGTTCCTCGACAGCGCGCTGCGGATCCGTCGCTTCACGCCGCAGATCCTCGAGATCTTCAAGGTCCGCGAGGGCGACGAGGGGCGTCCGATCACGGACATCGTGACGCGGCTGGCGCGGAACGGCCTCGGGGATGACGTGCGCGAGGTGCTTCGCACCCTCGGACCGATCGAGCGCGAGGTCGCGACCGTCGATCCGGGCGTCGTCTACCTGATGCGGATCCGGCCCTATCGCGACACCAACAACGAGGTCGACGGCATCGTCATCACCTTCGTCGATATCTCGGAGCGGAGAAGAAACGAGGAGGCGCGTTCGCAGCTCGCGGCGATCGTGGAATCGTCGCAGGACGCGATCGTCAGCCACGACCTCGCCGGGATCGTCACGAGCTGGAACGGGGGTGCCGAGGCGCTCTACGGCTACAGCGCGGCGGACGCGATCGGGCAGCCTCTCTCCACGCTGCTCCGCGCGCCCGCGCTCGACGACTGGTCCGACATGCTCGCCCGGATCGGACGCGGCGAGCGGATCGAACGCGTCGAGTGGGTGAGAACCAACAAGGCCGGCAACGCCATCGACGTGTCGATCACCGTCTCGCCCGTCCGTCACGGAGACGGCCGGATCGTCGGCGGGTCGGCGCTCTCGCGGGACATCAGCGGACGCAAGAGCGCGGAACGCAACGCGGCGCTCCTCCTCGGCGAGCTCGACCATCGCGTGAAGAACATCCTGGCGATCGTGACGGCCGTGGTCTCCCAGACGTTGAAGACCACGGAGACGCCCGCCGCGTTCGCGGCCGAGATCGAGGGCCGGATCGCCGCGATCGCCAGGGCGCATAATCTCCTGACCGAGTCGGGTGACGGCGAGATCGGGCTCGCCGCGATGGTCAGGACCGAGCTGGCCCCCTACGACCGCGGTCGGGGCAATGTGCGGTTCGCCGGGGAGGATTTCGGGCTGACGCCCAAGGCCGGTCTCGCGCTCGCGATGGCGGTGCACGAATTGGCGAGCAATGCCGCGAAATATGGCGCCCTATCGGTCGAGACCGGCCGCGTCACGGCCACCTGGACCATCACCCGAGGCGAGGACGGGCCGTTGCTGACGTTGAGCTGGGCGGAGAGCGAGGGTCCGGCGGTGCAGCCGCCGACCCGGCGCGGATTTGGAACCACGCTGATCGAGCGTGCCCTGCAGCACGCCTTCGATGCCACGGTTACCCGCGAGTTCCCGACCGAAGGCGTCAGATGCGTGATCGCGATCCCGCTCACGGATGACGTGGGACGGGTCATCCCCGAAGGACGCGCCGGACCGCACCATGGAGTGTGAGCCCGCGCGACGGCGTGTGCTCGTCGTGGAAGACGAGATGCTGATCGCGGCGATCGTCGAGGAGATCCTGATCGATCTCGGCTACGAGGTGGTCGGGCCGGTCGCCCGGCTCGATGCCGCGCTGCGACTGGCGACGACCGAGGCACTCGACGCCGCCATCCTCGACGTGACGGTCCGCGGCGGCAAGACCTATCCGGTCGCCGAGTGCCTGGCGACCAGGAAGGTCCCTTTCCTGATCGCGAGCGGCTACGGCGCCTGGGCGCTCCCCGATGCCTTTCGCGACCACCCTCGCCTGGCGAAGCCCTTCAGCCGACAGGATCTCGAAGACAATCTCCGGTCGCTCCTGCCGTCCGGCCCGTGAGCCGCCCGGCCCGCGTCGGAGACGACACCCGAGGTCAGCCCGACACCGGCCCGGAGGCGCCGCCGCGTCCCTCCTCGCGGAGCCATTCGACAAATCTTTCGAGCGACGCCGACTTGTCGACATCGAATGGGACCAGCGCGAAATAGCCGGGGCGTTGGACCGTGATCGTCGGCAACGGCGCCACCAGGCGACCGAGCCGCAACTCGCGATCCAGCACCGGCAACGGGCCGATGCCGAAGCCCAGCCCGTCCGTGACGGCCTGCAGAGTGACGAAGAAATGGTCGAACACGCGACGCGGCCCTCCCGGGTGCGGCAAGCCCGCGGCGTTCAGCCAGTCGGCCCAGTCGCGCGGCCTGGTTTCGCTCGCGAGCAGCGTCCCGTTTTGGATGTCCTCCGGCCGGGCGACGGGTTGCCGTCGCAGCAGGGATGGGCTCGCGACCAGCACGTCGCGTTCCTCGAGGAAATGGACGGCGCGGTGCTGCGGCCAGGCCTGGCCATCCTCCCGCCCGACACTCCGTCGGATCGCGACGTCGAACCCGCCGCGCAGCTCGTCGTGCAGGGTGGTGACCGTCGTGACGCTGATCTCGACCTCGGGCCGTGACGCCTCGAAGGCGCCCAGCCTCGGGATCAGCCAGCGCATCGCGAACGTGGTGGGTGCGCTCACGCGGAGGATGCGCGACGCCGCCGGCTTGCCGCAGGCCTCCGCGGCCGTGGTGACGCGATCGAAGGCGCGGCTCACCTCCGCCGCGAAGGCGCGCGCCGCCTGCGTCGCGACCATGCGCCGACCGACCCGGACGAACAGACGCTGGCCAAGCCACGTCTCGAGTGCCGCGATCTGCCGACTGACCGCACCGTGGGTCAGCCCAAGCTCCCGTCCGGCGTCGACGTAGCTGTTCGTCCGGGCCGCGACCTCGAAGACGCGGAGCGCGGACAAGGAAGGAAGCTGCCGCATGACCTGTGAGCAAAGCTGACGGTATCGGTGAGAAGCGAACGTCTAAACACCCTCCGCTCACGCGTCTAGAGAGGCGCCGTGAGCGTGGAGGAGCGATGAGTCTCTCGCAGCGAGTCGCCGTCGAGGCGGAAGCAAGCGGTCGACGGTCCGACCGGCGGCGCACGCTGTTCGGGGCCTGTCTCGCGCACCTCGTGCACGACGGCTACACCGACATGATCTACGTCCTGCTTCCGGTCTGGCAGCGGCAGTTCGGGCTCGACTACGCCGCGCTCGCGCTCCTGCGCTGCCTCTATTCCGGCACCATGGGCGGCCTCCAGGTGCCGGGGGACCGCTGGACGCGACGGATCGGTGGTCGATACGCGCTGGTCGGCGCGACGCTGGTCGCCGCCGGCGGCTACCTCGTCGTGAGCCTGCCGGGCGGCCTCGTCCCGCTCTGCGCCGGCCTAGTGCTCGGCGGCCTCGGGTCGAGTGTGCAGCATCCGCGCGCCTCGCTGCTGGTCTCGGAGGCGTTCGCGGACGGCGCACGGCGTCCGCTGAGCGTCTACAACTTCGCCGGCGATCTCGGGAAATCGGCCTTTCCGCCCGCCGTCGCCCTGCTTCTTCTCGTGGTTCCCTGGCGCGGTGCCACCGCCCTCCTGGGGCTCGTCGGCGTGCTCGGCGCGGCGGCGCTGTCCGCGGTGTTGCCCCGTCGCCCCGTCGCCGGGACGGCCTCGTCCAGCCACCGGACGGCGTCGGGAACGCGCGCCGGCTTTCGCCTGCTCCTGCTCGTCGGCATCCTCGACACCACGACACGCATGGGCTTCCTCCTGTTCCTGCCCTTCCTGTTGCGGGCCAAGGGCGGGGAGGAGACGGCGATCGGCTTCGGCTTCGCCGTCCTGTTCGGCGGCGGCGCGTTCGGCAAGGCCGTCTGCGGCTGGCTCGGGGACCGGCTCGGCGTCGTCCCGACCGTAATCGGCACGGAATCCGCGACCGCCCTGCTGATCATCGCCGTGCTGCTGCTTCCCCTCGGACCCGCGCTCGTCGCCCTGCCGTTCCTCGGGGTGGTGCTGAACGGCACGTCGTCGGTGCTCTACGGCACGGTCCCGGAACTGGCGCCGACCCCCGACGTCGGTCGCGCCTTCGCCCTCTTCTACACCGGCACCATCGGATCGGGCGCGCTGGCACCGGTCCTGTTCGGGGTCATCGGCGACCATGCGGGGCGCACGCCCGGCGTGGTCGCCGCCGCCACGGCCGCCCTCGCCACGATCCCGGCCGTGCTCGCGATGCGGCGCCACGCGGGAGCCCGGACAGCGGGGACGCCGGGGGGCGAACCGACGGCGCTCTGACGCCGGCGCGCGACCGGACTATCCTGCCGCGCCGGGAACAGATGCGGGAGCCGTCACTCTTGTCCGCCACCGTCATGACGATCGTGATCCTGGCGGCTCTTCTGCATGCCACCTGGAATGCGGTGGTGAAATCCAGCCCGGACAAGTTTCTCGATATCGTGCTGGTGACGAGCGGGGCCGCCGCATTCTCCGCGACCGCGCTTCCGTTCCTCCCCCTGCCACCATCGTCATGCTGGCCGTATCTCGCGATCTCGGTCGCCATCCACGTCGCCTATTTCGTGCTGATCGGGGCGTCCTACCGCAGCGGCGACATGAGCCACGCCTATCCGCTGATGCGTGGCGCCGCGCCGCTGCTCGTGGCACTCGCGAGCGGTCCCCTGATCGGGGAGACGCTCTCCCTCGGCGAATGGGGAGGCATTCTTCTCATCTGCCTCGGCATCCTCGGTCTCGTCGTGGTCGACCGGAAGACCGGCAGCCTCGCGACCCACACCACCCGCTTCGCGCTGGTCAACGCCGCGGCGATCGCGGGCTACACCCTCGTCGACGGGACCGGCGTCCGGCTGTCCCGGAACCCCGTCGCATACACGATGTGGTTGTTCCTGCTGGCCGCCTGTCCGCTCGTGGCATGGACGGTGCGGCATCGGCGGCCCGACATCAGCCGGCATCTTCATCGCCGCTGGTCCGTCGCGCCGATCGGCGGCGGCTGCACCCTTGGCGCCTACGTTCTCGTCCTCTGGGCGATGACGCGGGCGCCGGTCGCCGTGGTGGCGGCCCTGCGTGAAGTCGCCATCCTCTATGGCATGGCCATCTCCGCCTTCGTCCTGAAGGAGCGGTTCGGCTGGGATCGGCCGGCCGCCGCCGCCATCATCCTTCT
>CAXUBX010000095.1:0-11347 GCA_964249405.1 uncultured Acetobacteraceae bacterium
TGAAGATTCTGAACGCGATCAGGATGGGCGGCGCCGAGATCCTGCCGATCGTCGAGGGTGGCAAGGGGGTCGCGGTGTCGGACGGGTTGTCGTCGGGCCACTGGGCCGCCGCCGGCGGCGCCGGAACGTTCAGCGCGGTCAACGCGGACAGCTACGACGAGGCCGGCCGCATCGTCCCGCAGGTCTATCGGGGCCGGACCCGCCGGGACCGCCACGAAGAGATGATCGACTTCGCGGTGAGGGGCGGCATCGCGCAGGCGCGCCGTGCCCACGAGGTGTCCGGCGGGCGGGGCCGGATCCACGCCAACATCCTGTGGGAGATGGGCGGCGCCGAGCGGGTCATCACCGGGGTGCTGGAGGGTGCCAAGGGGCTGATCAACGGGCTGACCTGCGGCGCCGGCATGCCGTATCGGCTCAGCGACATCGCGTCCCGTTTCGGCGTGCACTACTACCCCATCGTGTCCTCCGCGCGGGCCTTCAACGCGCTCTGGAAGCGCGCCTATTCCAAGGCGTCGCACCTCCTTGGCGGCGTCGTCTACGAGGACCCCTGGCTCGCCGGCGGCCACAACGGTCTGTCGAACAGCGAGGATCCGCGCGCCCCGGAAGCGCCGTTTCCGCGGGTGCTGGCGTTGCGGCAGCTGATGCGGAGCTTCGGCCTCGGCGAGACGCCCATCATCATGGCAGGGGGCGTCTGGTGGCTGGAGGAATGGGAGGATTGGATCGACAACCCGGACCTCGGGCCGATCGCCTTCCAGTTCGGAACGAGACCGCTGCTCACCCGGGAAAGTCCGATCTCGGATGCCTGGAAGTCGCGGCTGATGCGGCTCGCCGAGGGTGACGTGCTGCTCCAGCGGTTCAGCCCGACCGGCTTCTACTCGAGCGCCGTACGAAACGAATTCCTGGAGGAGCTGTGCTCGCGCTCCGACCGCCAGGTGGCGTTCTCCGCCGAGCCCGTCGGCGAGCACCTCGCGCGCTACGACCTCGGACCGCGCGGCCGAAGCGTGTTCCTGGCGAAGGCCGATCTCGAGCGGGTGCGCGTCTGGGAAGCGGATGGCTTCACCGAGGCCCTCCGGACGCCGGACAGCACGCTCGTGTTCGTGACGCCGGGCAAGTCGGCCGAGATCCGGGCCGACCAGATCGCCTGCATGGGCTGTCTCTCGGAATGCCGCTTCTCCAACTGGAGTCAGAGCGGCCCCGGCAACAGCAACGGACGGAAGGCCGATCCGCGCTCCTTCTGCATCCAGAAGACGCTCCAGGATGTCGCGCACGATCACGACGCGCCGGACGCTCCCGAGCGGAACCTGATGTTCGCCGGCCAGTCGGCCTGGCGCTTCGCCAAAGACCCGTTCTACTCGAACAATTTCGTGCCGACCGTGCGTGAACTCGTCTCGCGGATCACGACCGGACGGTAGCGCGCGCCGGACGGCAACAGGGTTCGCTCGGCAGTTTCCGGAAATGCCCGGTGACCCCGAGCACCGTCTCCGCGCCACCGAGATAGAGCACGCCGTCCGGTGCGATCTGCGCGGCCAAGCGGTCGAGCACGACACCCTTGGTCGCCGTGTCGAAGTAGATCAGGACGTTCCGGCAGAAGATCACGTCGAACCGGCCGAGGGCCGAAAGGTCGTCGAGCAGGTTTGCGGTCCGGAACGACACCCCGTTGCGGAGCGCGGGCTTGATCCGCCAGCCGTCCGGGATCCGTTCGAAGTGCCGCACGAGGCTCTGGATCGGCAACCCGCGCTGGACTTCGAAATGGGAGTAGATCCCGGCCTCCGCCCGGGCGACCTGGGCGCGCGAGATGTCGGTGCCGACGATCTCGACGGCGCGGTCGCCGATGAGCGCGCGGTTTTCCGCGACCGTCATCGCGAGCGAGTAGGCCTCCTGACCGCTCGAACTCGCGGCCGACCAGAAGCGGAGCGGGCCGCCGCGCGGCCGCCGCGAGAGCAGGGCCGGGAGCACCACGTCGCGAAGATGTTCGAAGGGCTTGCCGTCCCGGAAGAAGAAGGTTTCGTTGATCGTCATCGCTTCCACGACGGCGTTCACGAGAGTGTCCGGGGGCCGGCCGGCGAGCACTGACGCGAGCACGTCGAGATCCTTGATGCGATGCTCGGCGAGCACCGGCGCGAGCCGGGTCTCGAGCAGGTAGAGCTTGTCGGCGCCGAGCGAGAGGCCGGAGCGGCGATGGAGCAGGGCCGCGATCGTCTCGAAGGTCGACCGGATCGCGGCCCGACCGGGCAGCCTGGTGTCGGGTGGTCGGGGCCGGATCGCAGCGTCGGCCGGCGTCATGGCACCGCCGCCACGACCTGCCGGCCCAGGATCTGCCGCACGGACGACGCGAGCCGGTCGAGCGGGAGGACCGCATCGGCGAGACCGGCCTCGGCGATGGCGCCCGGCATGCCCCAGACGATGCTGGTCGCTTCGTCCTGCGCGAGAGCCATGCCGCCGGCCTCGATCACGAGGCGGGTTCCCTCGAGACCGTCCCGCCCCATTCCGGTCAGCATGACGACGAGCACCGGGCCGGGGAGGCCGGATGCCGAGCGGAGCATCACGTCGACGGACGGGCGGCAGTAGTTCTCGGGCGGCCCGTCGGACAGACGCGCGACCGGACCCGACCGCCCGGGCTCGATGACGAGATGGCGGTCGCCGGGTGCGATCAGGGCGCGATCCGGGCGAAGCGGCAGGCCGTCGACGGCGACGTCGCACGGGATCCCGCCGAGCCGTGTCAGATGATCCGAGAGCAGCGGCACGAAGGGAGGCGGGATGTGCTGGGTCACCACCACCGGGATCCCGAGGCCTCGTCCAAGCCCGCCGAACAGGGTGAAGAGCGCCTGCGGGCCGCCGGTCGAGCTGCCGACCGCGAGCAGTGTCGGACGGCCTCGCGAGGGCGAGCGGGACGGAGCGGACAGGGGTGGACGAAGCGGGGCCAGCGTCCCGGCCTGCTGCTCTGCCGGCTGTCGCGATCGGGCGCCGATCCGGGCCAGGCCGCGAACCTTGCCGACGAGCTCGGCGCGGAAGGCCGCATCGCCGTGCAGCCCTGCGGTGCTGGGCTTCGGGACGTAGTCGGCGGCGCCACGCCGCAGCGCTTCCATCGCGATCCCGGCTCCGCGCGTGGTCAGCGTGGACGCCATGACGACGCGGAGGCGTGGATCGAGGCCGAGCAGGAGCGGGAGGGCGGTCATGCCGTCCATGACGGGCATCTCGATGTCGAGCACCGCGACGTCGATCGGCCGGCCGTCACGATGCTTGCGGACCGCCTCGAGCGCTGCCGCGCCGTTCGCGACCGAGGCGACCACCTCGATCCCCGGCTCGGCCTGGAGCATCCGGGTGATCGCGCCTCGGATGACGAGGCTGTCGTCGCACACGAGAACGCGCGCCATCGCCGCGTCCCTCTCCCCGGTCCGGGTCACAGGAGCCCGAGCCGGGCGAACTTGCCGAGCAGGATGTCGTCGTCGAACGGCTTCATCACGTAGTCCTGGGCGCCGTTCTCGATCGCGCGGACGATGCGGTCGATCTCGGTCTCGGTGGTGCAGAAGATGACGGGCGGTCCCTCGGCGCCGAACTCGGCGCGAAACGCGAGCAGGAACTCGATCCCGCTCATCACCGGCATGTTCCAGTCGAGCAGGATGCAATCCGGGAGCTTCTCGCGGCAGCGGTCGAGGGCGAGGCGTCCGTCGGCGGCCTCGCGGACCAGGATCCCGGCCGTCTCGAGGGTCGCGCGCGCGATCCGACGGACGACGCGGCTGTCGTCGACGACCAGGCATTCGCGGCCGGCGCTCGGGGCTTCCCTCACGCCGCGTTCTCGCCGATCGCCAGGATCCGCTCGGGATCGAGCAGGACCAGGAGCCCGTCAGGCCGCCTGACCACGCCGGTCGCGAGCGCCGTCCAGGCGGCGGGAAGACCGGCCGGGATCGGAGTGACCGCGTCCGGTTCGATCGGCAGCACCTCGCTCACGTCGTCGACCAGAAGCGCGTAGAGCGCGGCGGCGTGTTCCACCACGATCGCGGTCCTTCGCGGCGCGCCGTTGTCGTTCGAGGGAATGCCGCCCCCGCCAATCCGCTCGGCGAGGTCGATCGCGGTGACGATCCGCCCGCGGAGATTGAGGTGCCCGGCCATCGCGGGCGGCGCGAGCGGGACCGGCGTGACGACGACCCGGTCGAGGACGTCTCGCACGGTCGGGATCGGCAGCCCGCAGCACTGTCCGTCGAGGCTGAACACGACGCAGTCCGCGCGCTGATGCGACGGCTCCATCAGGCAATCCTCCGTTCGCTCGCGTCCGGCCTGCGGGATGCCCGCCTCGTCGCGGCGCGCGCGCCTCCGCCGGGGACATGGCCCCGGGCGCGTTCGACGTAGTGCGCGTGGTCGATGATCTCGGTCGCGCGTCCCGCCAGGATCGCGGTCCCGAGGACGCCGGGACGTTCGCCCCCGACCTCGATCCGGACCTTCTCCTCGACGATGTCGATGATCGCGTCGACCAGCAGGCCCACCCCGCGATCGCCACCCTGCAGCACGAGAACGTCGTGGGTGGCCCGCCCGCCGGGCGGCCCCACGGGCAGGAGCGGCATCAGTCCGCCGCGGTATTGCGCGACGAGGCGTCCGCCGGCGCGCTCGATCGCAGCCTCCGCGAGCACTTCGAGCCTCGTCACCGCCTCGAGCGGGATCGCCATCGTGTCGTTCCCGCTCCGGAACAGGAGCATGGAGCGGATCGCCGCCGCCGCTTCGCCCTGGTCCTCGTCCGGAGCTTCCGGAGCGCCGCCTCTGTCCGCTCGGCTGATGGCGGCGAGCGATGCCGCGCGCCCGATGCCCGCGGGATCGAGGATCATGGTGACCGATCCGTCGCCGAGGATCGTCGTGCCGCCGAAACTCTGGAGGTGGCGCAGCGGCGGTGCCACCGGCTTGACGACGATCTCCTCGGTGTCGAACACCTCGTCCACGAGCATTCCGAACCGCACGCCTCCGGCTTCGGTCACGACGATCACGCCTTCGCCCGGACCCAGGCCGGCCGGCAGCGCGAACAGGGTCGCGAGATCGACGAGCGGCAGAAGCGCCTCGCGGAGGCGGAGCACGGCGTTGCCGCCCAATCGCTCGACGCGCACGCCGCCCTCGCCGTCCGCGGCCGTCCTGACCAGCTCCACCACGGCGAGCTGCGGCACCACGAAGCGGTGGGGGCCGGCTCGCACCACGAGCCCGGGCACGATCGCGAGGGTCAGCGGGATCCGGATCGTGAGCGTGGTCCCCCGGCCGGCCTCGCTCCTCAGATCGACCGTGCCGCTGATCCGCTCGATGTTGCTGCGGACGACATCCATGCCGACGCCACGCCCGGAGACCGAGGTCACGGCCTCGGCGGTCGAGAAGCCGGGCACGAAGATGAACTGCTGGATCTGGCGGTCGGTCATCGCCCCGACTTCCGCCTCGCCCGCGAGGCCGCGCGACAGGATGCGGGCCCTGATCCGGTCGTTGTCGAGCCCGCGTCCGTCATCGCCGACCTCGATGATCACGCAGCCGCCTTCGTGGAAGGCGGTGAGCGTGATGAGGCCGGTCGGGTTCTTTCCGGCCACGCGCCGGGCTTCGGCCGGCTCGAGGCCGTGATCGGCGGCGTTCCGGATGATGTGGGTCAGCGGGTCGCGGATCTGCTCCAGCACCTGGCGATCGAGCTCGGTCTCGGCGCCCTGCATCACCAGCTCGATCGGCTTGCCGAGCTCGTGGGACAGGTCGCGCACGAGGCGCGGAAGCTTGTTCCAGGCGGTGCCGACCGGCTGCATGCGGGTCTTCATCGCGACGTCCTGCAGCTCGGTCGCCAGGCGCGAGAGACGCTGGAGGGGTGCCGCGAACGCGGACCCTTCCTCGCGGCGGGAGATCTGGAGCAGCTGGTTGCGGGTGAGCACGAGCTCGCCGACCAGCGTCATCAGATTTTCGAGCGTCTCGACGCCGACGCGCACCGTGGCCCGGGCGAAGCCCGCCGGTTCGGACGCGACGGCGGCCGACCCGACCGGGCCGCCCCCATCGGCGCCGCTCGCCGGCACCGGCGCCGGTGCCGCCTCCGGCCTGCCGTTGCTGATGGCCGACAGGCCCGCGATGAGCGAGCCGTCGTCGCCCGCCGGTTCCTGTCCGGTGCGACCGAGCCCGTCCACGATCGTCCGGACGCGGTCGAGGGCGGCGAGAACGTGGTCGATCACGGCGGGGGAGGGCGCGAGCGCCCCGTCCCGGAGCAGGCCGAGCACGTCCTCGGCCGCGTGGGCGACCCGTTCGAGCCGTGGCAGACCGAGGAAGCCGCAGGTGCCCTTGATCGTGTGGACCTGGCGGAAGATCAGCGAGAGCGTCGGACCGTCGGCCGGGCTGCGCTCCAGCATCACCAGCGCGGTGTCGAGTTCGGCCAGACCCTCGTTCACCTCGGTCAGGAAATCGGTCAGCAGATCGTCCATCGGCGCGTTCCCGTGAGCGGGCCGATGGTCGGGGAAACAGGACAAGGAAGCGTTACCAGGCTGCCGGAGAACTTCGGCGCCGAAGGGACGGCGGATCAAGACGCGGGGTTTCACCCCGCACCCCACCAGGCGCTGGGCGCCTGGACCCCCGGTATGCGGGCCTTGGGACGCCGGCACGACCGATCGTGGTGTCTCAGCGGCGGTGAGGCAGGCAGGCTGCAGCCAGCAGCGCGAAGGCGCGCCCGCGATGTCCGAGCCTCGCCTTGGTCTCCGGCGGCAGCTCTCCGAAGCTCCGCTCGTCGCCGTCGGGCTGGAACATCGGATCGTAGCCGAACCCCGAGCGTCCGCGGGGTGGCCAGACCCAGGTTCCGTCCACCCGCCCGCTGACCGCGACGGTCCCGCCGTCCGGCCAGGCGAGGCAGAGGGCGCAGACGAAGGCGGCGCGGCGATCCTCGTGGGGTTCCGCGAGGGCGTGCAGCCGCGCCATGGCGCCCGCGAAATCCCGGTCCGGCCCCGCGAAGCGCGCCGAGTGCACGCCGGGCGCACCGTTGAGGGCGCTGATCGCGAACCCGCTGTCGTCGGCCAGCGAGGGCAGGCCGGAGGCGGCGGCGGCCGCACGGGCCTTGAGCAGGGCGTTGCCGGCGAAGTCCGGCGCGGTCTCGTCGGGTTCCGCGAGGCCGAGCGACGCCGCCGAGGCGACCGCGATCCCGTGCGGCGCGAGCAGGAGGCCGAACTCGGCGAGCTTGCCCCGATTGTGCGTCGCGACCACGATCGTCTGGCCCCGCGCGAGGCAACGCTCGGCACTCACCGCGCGGACCCGATCGCGACGCGCTGAGCGGCGAACAGCACCCCGGTGCCGACGCGCGCCAGCGCCAGCATCGCGCCGAGCGCGGCCTCGCTGAAGGGCGCCCGTTCGGCCGTGCCCTGCACCTCGACGAGGGCGCCCGCATCGGTCAGCACGAAGTTGCAGTCCGCCTCGGCCGTGCTGTCCTCCGCGTAGTCGAGGTCGAGCAGCGGCACGCCCCCGCACACCCCGCAGGAGACCGCGGCCACCTGGCCCGACAGCGGCGGAACCTCGAAGCGGGTGGCGAGCGCCAGCGCGAGGGCCACCCAGGCGCCGGTGATCGCGGCGCAGCGGGTGCCGCCGTCTGCGTTCAGCACGTCGCAGTCGACCGTCACCGTGAGTTCGCCCATCCTCGCCCGCTCGGTGACGGCGCGGAGCGAGCGCCCGATCAGGCGCTGGATCTCGTGGGTGCGGCCGCCCTGCCGGCCGCGCGCCGCCTCGCGGTCGCCGCGCCGATGCGTCGCTCGCGGCAGCATGCCGTATTCCGCGGTGACCCAGCCCTCGCCGCCGCCGCGAAGGAACGGCGGCACCCGGTTCTCGATCGTCGCCGCGCAGAGCACCTCGGTGCCGCCCACCCGGATCAGGCACGATCCCTCGGCATGGCGCGCGAAGCCGGGCTCGATCGAGACCGGTCTCGGTTCGTCGGCGGTGCGGCCGGATTGTCGCATGGACAGACTCCTGTGACGGGTCCGGCGCTCTCTACGGGAGGCGCGCGTTGACCGGATAGCCCCCGTGGCCACATCGTCGAAGCAGGAGGACGATTGGAACCGCTTTCCTCGACTTTTTCCTTTGCCGGTCGTTCCGGCCTGCCGCCCGGGCTCGACCAGCGATCCGCCGCGATCCTTCGCGAGATCGTGGAGCAGTACGTGGAGACGGGCGACCCGGTCGGCAGCCGGACGCTGTCCCGCCGCCTGCCGATGCCGCTCTCCCCGGCCACCATCCGGAACGTGATGGCCGACCTCACGGAAGCCGGGCTGCTGTTCTCGCCACACACCTCGGCGGGGCGGCTTCCCACCGACAAGGGGCTCCGCCTGTTCGTCGACGGACTGCTCCAGTTCGGCGAGCTGGCGGACGAGGAGCGGGCCGGGATCTCGCGCGCGCTCCATGCCCACGGGAGATCGCTCGAGGACACGCTCGCCGACGCATCGGCCATGCTGTCCGGCCTGTCCGCCGCGGCCGGCCTCGTGCTGGCGCCGAAGAGCGAGGGCGGGATCAAGCATATCGAGTTCGTGGCGCTCGGCTCCGGCCGGGCGCTGGTGATCCTGGTCGGCGCCGACGGGCTCGTCGAGAACCGGGTGATCGAGATCCCGCCGGGCCTGCCTTCGTCGGCGTTGACCGAGGCGGCGAACTACCTGAACGCCCAGGCCACCGTGGCCCAGGCCGGAGGCGGGACCCGGCTCGCCGATCTCCGCCGGATCGTCGCCGACGACATGGCGGCCAATCGCACCACGCTCGATGCGCTGACCGCGTCCGTGGTCGAGCAGGGCCTCGCGACCTGGACCGACACCGGGCGCGGCGGCTCGCTCATCGTGCGCGGCCAGGGACATCTGCTCGCCGACGTGACCGAGCTCGAGCGGATCTCGACGATCCGGCTCCTGTTCGACCGCCTCGAGACCCAGGAGACGATGCTCCGACTGCTCGACCTCGCCGAGCAGTCGGACGGGGTCCGCATCTTCATCGGCTCGGAAAGCGGTCTGTTCGGGATCTCCGGCATGGCGACCGTGGTCGCCCCGGTGCGCAACGAGAACAGCCGGATCGTCGGCGCGATCGGCGTGATCGGCCCGACCCGGCTGAACTACGGGCGGATCATCCCGGTGGTCGACTACACCGCCCGAGTGATCAGCCGTCTGATGCGCTGACGGCCGGCCCCGGTCGGCTTACCTCGCGGCCCGCTTCACGTCGGATCGAGCGGGCGCGCTTCCTCGGGCAGCATGACCGGGATCCCGTTCCGGACCGGATAGGCGAGGCCGGCCTTGCGGCTGATCAGCTCGCCGCGCTCGCGGTCGTAGCTGAGCGCCTCGCGGGTCACCGGACAGACCAGGAGCGAGAGGAGTCTCGGGTCGATCTCCGGCCCCCCGGTTTCAGCTGGCATGGCGGGGCCGGTCCTTTCCGTTGGTCTCGTGCAGACCGATCTCGAGGAGGGTCGTCAGGTCCCTGGCTCGGGACATCGGATCGGGGCTTTCCAGCAGGGCCTGCTTCTCGCCGTCGCTGAACGGGCAGGCGACGCAGAGCGTGTCCACGAGCTGATCGTCTTCCATCTGCTCGACCGCGTCCCAGTTCGCGTCCAGCCCGCGTGCACGGAAATAACGCCGGAGGGCGTCGAGCAGAGGCGCGCGGTCGAGCCCGACCGGCGGTGACGGCGCGAGATCCCCGGCCCAGCGCGCGAACGACGCCCTCACCGACCGGAAGCCCCGTTCCACCGGCAGTTCGGCCTCGACGTCGAAGCGGGCCAGTCCGGCGAGAGTGACCACGAAGCAGCCATCCTCGGTTTCGGCGAACGAACTCAGCCGCCCGAGGCAGCCGACACGCTGCAGGCTGGCGACCGGACGCGCGTCGCGCCCGACGACCGCGTCTCCCTTCCGCGATCCGGGCTGGATCATCCCGAACATCCGGCCGCGTCCGAGGGCGCTCTCCACCATGTTGAGGTAGCGGGGCTCGAAGATGTTGAGCGGCAGCCGCGCGCGGGGGAGCAGCAGCGCCTGCGACAGCGGGAACACCGGAAATTCGACCGGCAGCACCGAGGCATCAGTCGGCGACGGCGCGTCGTCGCGTCGATCCTCGCCCCAGATCGGACGGAGGCGCAGCATGGCATCCTCGGTGCCGATCACCGTTCTCCTGTTCAGCTGAACAGGAGAGCCGAAAGGCGCCGTCTCGCCGCGATCGTGGCCGGATCCTCGTGACCCCAGGCCTCGAACAGCTTGATCAGCTGGAGCCGCGCCGCCCCCTCGTTCCAGGTCCGGTCGGCTTTCAGGATGGCGAGGAGCTCGCCGGCCGCCTCGTCCCGCTGACCGGTGCCGTTCAGGGCCGTCGCAAGCTCGTAACGCGCCTCGTGGTCGGACGGATCGGCGTGGAGCCGCGCCCGCAGGCTCGCGAGACCCGCCGCCGCCTGCCGCCCCTCGGTCGCCAGGGCGATCGCCGAACGGGCACCGTCCAGCTCGGGGTGGTTCGCGATCCTTGCCGGTGCCCGGGCCAGCGTTTCCGAGGCCTCGTCCTCCCGGCCGAGCGCCAGCAACGCCCGGGCCAGGCCCGCCCACCCGTCGGGGTTCTCCTCTTCGCTCTCGATCACGGCGGCGAACAGCTCCGCCGCCTGCTCGTTCTCGCCGGTGTCCAGCAGCCCGCGCGCCTCGGCCACGAGCTCGGCCGCCGGCATCGCGCCGCCCGCCATCTTCAGCAACGCTTCGGCGAAGCGCTTGATCTCGCTCTCCGGAAGCGCGCCCTGGAACAGGTCGGCGATCTGGCCCTGCCAGAACGCGGCGACGGTCGGGATCGACTGGAGCGGCAGTCCCAGCTGCGCGAGCTGGGCGACGAGGCTCCGGTTCGCGTCGACATCGATCTTCACGAGCCGCAGCCGGCCTCCGGCGTTCCGGACCACGCGCTCCAGCGCCGGCGTCAGCTGCTTGCAAGGGCCACACCAGCTCGCCCAGAAATCCACGAGCACCGGAACGGTCCGGGAGGCCTCGATCACGTCCTGCATGAACGTGTTCTGGTTGCCGTCGAGGATGATCGCCCCGTCGTCGGCAGGCATGGAGGCGTCGCTGTCCGGGCCGGGCCGGGGTTTGGACGATTGGCCGATGATCAGGTCCATGGGTCGTGCCTCATCAGTTCCCGTCCGCCGTGTCCTGACGCCTGCCCAGGTCGGGGTCAATGCCGGACCAGGACAGGTCGAGGGCGCGATTTTTCGTGTCGCGCGAGACATTGTGGCGGTTTGTCAGGGTCGCAAGGACGACCCGGGCGACCGTCCCCTTGTCGCCGCCGCCCGGAGTGCGTAGAAGCCCCGTCACGTTGCGGAGCGCGGGCGTAGCTCAGGGGTAGAGCACAACCTTGCCAAGGTTGGGGTCGAGGGTTCGAATCCCTTCGCCCGCTCCAG
>CAXUBX010000096.1:0-11104 GCA_964249405.1 uncultured Acetobacteraceae bacterium
AACCCCTGTTACCGCCGTGAGAGGGCGGTGTCCTGGGCCTCTAGACGAACGGGACCACGGCCGGGCGCGTCCTACGTGACGGAGATCGGAGGCGCAACCCCTCATGGCCGAGCTTGCGCGGCGTCGCTCTGGAGACGGATCGTGCCGATCGGCCGGCCGCCCTGTCGTGGATCCACGATCACGACCCGATCCGGCAAGCCGCCTCCCTGCAGCAGAATGGCCAGCCAGTCCCCGCCGCTCCCTGCCGCGAGCGAGGCGATCCGGGTCCCGGGCGGCTGCCGGAGCGCGGAGACGACCGCAGGCGGCGCCGCTTGCATCGACAACGCGAGATCCCGACGCGG
This sequence comes from uncultured Acetobacteraceae bacterium, assembly GCA_964249405.1. GTDB lineage: Bacteria > Pseudomonadota > Alphaproteobacteria > Acetobacterales > Acetobacteraceae > CAXTPV01. The sequence goes on from CAXUBX010000096.1 coordinate 342, forward strand.
TGCCAAGGCCCGGTGGATCAGGGTCACCACGATCAGGACCACGCCGGCCACGATCAGCACGCCGAGCCCGACCACCAGCCCGAGCAGAGCCTTGATGCCTCGGGCGGTCGGACGCCCTTCTCGATACGTCGCCAAAGTCCTAGTCCTCCGAGGATGGGACATGCTCCCGGCGAACACCCCGACCCTATCGTGATCACGGCCGGCGCGTCGGACCACGGCGCGCGGACGGACCGTTTCCTTGCCGAACGCATCGGGACGCTCTCTCGATCGCGGGTCAAGTCGCTGATCGAGGGCGGACACCTCGTCCGGGACGGGGCGCCGCTCCTCGATCCGGCTTCCGCGGTCAGACCGGACGCCGTGTTCGTGCTTCGGCCACCGGCCGCCGTCGCGGCAAGGCCGGGCGCCGAGCCGATCCCGCTCGTGATCCTCCACGAGGACGACCACCTCGTCGTCCTCGACAAGCCGGCGGGGCTGGTGACCCATCCCGCGCCTGGCAACGAGACCGGAACGCTGGTGAACGCGCTGCTCGCGCATTGCGGGAACTCGCTTCCCGGCATCGGCGGAGAGAAGCGCCCGGGGATCGTCCACCGGCTCGACAAGGACACGTCCGGAGTGATGGTGGTGGCGAAGACCGAGCATGCGCTCGCGACCCTGTCGGCCGACATCGCGGCACGCCGGACGGAACGCGCCTATCTCGCGCTGGCATGGGGTCTGTTCCCGCAGGTCTCCGGGGCGTGGGATGGGCCGATCGGACGCGATCCGCGGGACCGCAAGCGCATGGCGGTTCTCCCGAGCGGCGTCGGACGCCCGGCCCTGACACGCTGGCAGCGCGTCGCCGCCGGTCGCGCCACCACACTCCTCCGATGCCAGCTCGAGACGGGCCGAACCCACCAGATCCGCGTCCACGCCGCGACCGCCTCGCACCCGCTGGTCGGCGATCCCGTCTATCTGCGGCGCCGACCGGCCGGCGCCCTCCGTCTGCCGCCAGAGGATCGCGACCGCCTGCTCCAGTTTCCCCGCCAGGCGCTTCACGCGGCGATGCTCGCGTTTCGGCATCCCGCAAGCGGCGAGATGATGCGCTTTTCGACCCGGCCGCCCGCTGATCTCGCCTTCCTCATCAAAGAGGAAGGGCTCTGGGATGCTGCGCTGCAACACGTCGATTGACAGGACCGTAGCGGTCCTGTATACAACCGTTCGATCCGACGACAAGGGCGCACGCCGCCGGGTGATGTCGGGAGCCGGAAGCCGTGTCCGGGTCTGGTCTCCCCAACGTGATCTTCCTTCTGCGCCCACCGATGCTGCACCGCGCAACCGTTTGGCCGACCGTGCCGTAGAGGACGGAGACCTGACGAGTTGAATGCAGGCGAAAGGAGCCTTGTCGATGGCCGCCAGCGTGATCAACGTAGCCCCTGAAGGCAATCTGTCCCGCTACCTTCAGGAAATCCGCAAGTTTCCGATGCTTGCCCCGGACGAGGAACTCGATCTCTCGCGTCGCTGGCGCGACCACGAGGATTCCGAGGCGGCGCACAAGCTCGTCACCTCGCATCTCCGCCTCGTCGCCAAGATCGCCATGGGCTACCGCGGATATGGACTTCCGCTCGGCGAGCTCATCAGCGAAGGCAATGTCGGGATGATGCAGGCGGTGAAGCGGTTCGATCCGAACCGGGGGTTCCGCTTGGCCACCTACGCCATGTGGTGGATCCGCGCCGCCATCCAGGAGTACATCCTCCATTCCTGGTCTCTGGTGAAGATGGGGACGACGGCAGCGCAGAAGAAGCTGTTCTTCAACCTTCGGCGTTTGAAGGGGCAGATGCAGGCGATCGAGGACGGGGATCTCCGGCCTGAGCACGTGGGGCGCATCGCGAAGGCGCTCGACGTCCCGGAGCAGGACGTGGTCAACATGAACCGTCGCCTCGCGGCTCCGGATCACAGCCTCAACGCTCCTGTCCGAGCGGACAGCGAAGGCGAGTGGCAGGACTGGCTGGTCGACGAAGGCGAAAGCCAGGAGCAGGTTCTCGCCCAGCACGAGGAGATGTCCGGTCGTCGGGCACTTCTTGGCGGGGCGCTCCGGACCCTCAATGACCGGGAGCGTCACATCCTGATCGAGCGGCGTCTCAAGGAAAACCCGACCACGCTCGAGGAGTTGTCGCAGCAATACGGGATTTCCCGCGAGCGCGTGCGCCAGATCGAGGTGCGCGCCTTCGAGAAGCTTCAGAAGTCGATGCGGAGCGAAGTGGCGGATCGCCGCACGGTCGCCGAAGCAGCCTGAACGAGGCGCCCGAGGCGGATCACCGCCTCGGGCCGCTCAGTTCTCCTTCCCCCATTCGTCGCGCAGGCGGTCGATCTCGGCGGTCGTTTTCGTGATCGCTCGCGCGTCGCGAACGTGGAGCGACCGATAGGCAAGGGCCGTCAGGAACTCGCTTCCCAACCAGGCCACCGCGCCCGCCAGCCACGCGACACACACCACCATCGGGTCCGAGAGGATCGCGAACGCGCGGGCGAGGTCCGGGGGTCCAATTCGCCAAAGTCGGACGAACGGTCCAACCGCGCCTGCCAAATTGCAGAGCATGACCGATCTCGCGGCGCTTCTGTCGTGGCTGTCATCGACAAGGCGGATCAGGATTGCGGGTGCGAACAGGATCGCGGCAAATACGACCGAGGCGGGGTCGAGCACCAGAACACCGCCGGAAGCCAGCCCTGCCCCCCAGCTCCTGACCTGGCGACGCCCGCTTCCCGGCAAGCTTCGCACCGACATGCTCACAAGAGAACCTGGGCCAGCAGCATCGCGGCGGACAACCCGGCCCCGACGACCGCGACACCGTCACGTCCGAAACGCGCCGCAGCCGATCGCCGCCGCATGTCGCCATCCCGCAGGGCATCGCGGCTTGCGACGAGCGCGCGGATCCGGTCATGCGCTTCATCCCGCCTCGTTTCGTCCAGGCGCCGGCCTTCCGGATCTTCGACGAACTCGAGAAGACGGACGAGATCTCCCGCATCGACCACGCGCTTCAGTCGGGCGGCCCGCAGATCGCGTTGGGCCTTCCCGGGCCACGACGCGAGGGCCATGAGCTCCCCGGACGCGAGCCGCTTCGCCAGACCGGGGAGCGGCCCCGGCCGCGTCTCCTGCCAGATGGTCGCGAGTAGCCTCATCTCCTCGAGGGCGCTCGACGTCGTGCTGCCCGGCGAACGGCTCGGATGCCGCCGGGCCGCGATGAAGGCGATGAGATCGGCGTCCAGTCGAAACGGGGCCTGGTCGCTGTCGCCGGGACGCGTGCCGGCCTCGTCGTCGAGCGCCGGCAGGAGATCCTGAAGCGCGACCGGGGCACTCGCAGCGACGAGCGGCGATCGGCACGCGAGGGCCGGGTTCAGCTCGTAGACGGCATGAAGCATCAGGAGAGGCGAGCGAACCGCCGAGCGGAGCTGTCTCGCCCGGACCCGAAACCTCTCGCGCGCGCTCTCGTCCTCGATCATGCCGATCAGAACCGGCAACCCGTGCCCGATCATCGCGACGATGTCGGCGCGCGCCGCCGCCGAACGGCCGTTGAGCGATGCCAGCAGCGTTCCCAGCCCCTCCGGCATCGCCCGGATGCCGCGCCAGACCAGGGGCGCGGTTGGATCGAGAAGAACCGAGACACCGAGCAGCGTCGCTGCCACCCGGACAGGGTCCTCGCCGTCGAGAGGAGAGGTCTCGTGGGTGGGATGGATCAACGCCTCGAGCTTCTCGGCCAACACGACCTCGTTCAGGCAGCGCCGAAGCCAGTGATTGACCTGTCCGAGATTGAGGGCGCGTCGGACCATGTCCGGCGCCGTCGCGACGAGCCCCGCGAGCTGCGGCGTCGTCCAGACCGAGACATCCCCGAGGACAAGAGGCACCGCGGCATTGACCCGGCGTCTCGAGACGACCTTCGGACCGGCAAGCGACGCGCCCTGCGCGAGGCGTTCCGGAGAGGGGCGCTGCGAGGGTTCGTCGGCCAGCATCGCCGAGAGCAGGTCGGCGACCGAGGGCGGCAGGCGCCGGTCGCCGGTCAGGGCCGCGAAGCTGCCGAGCCGGATCTTGCGGTCGATCACCTCTTCCTCCGGCATTCCGTCCAGAGGTGTCGAGCCGAGGCAGAGGCCGAGAAGCACGACGCCGAGAGCGTAGACGTCGTCAGCGATCGAGCCGTATCCCCGCGCCTCCGGCAGGCATGCGGCGACCCACGGCGTCTCGAAGATCGCGCTCTGGCCGTGAGCGGGAGGCGCGAGCCAGAACGGTCCGAGCTCGACGCCGCCCCGCTCGCCTCGCAGGAAGATGTTGGACGACCGGAGAGCCCGATGGGTCAGCCCGAGCGCCTTGAGCTGGCCGAGCGCCGACGCAGCGGGTCTGAGCACCTGGGCCACGAGCGCCACCTCGCCGAGCGGGGCAACGCCGGCCATGTCGATCGCGACCCCGCCGGGATCACCACACACGATCCAGTCGGCGCCGTGCGCCGCCATGCGCGCGACCGGCATCGCGACCGAAGGCACGGGGAGACGCATCAGGTGGTCAAGGCGCGGGTGGGGGGGCAGATCGGGGGACACCGGGAGGGCCCAGAACGGAGCGGCAAGCGGGGTGGCGGAGCGTCCGTCCTCCCGGGCGGCGCGGACCCCCGGCACGGACGATGTGAAGGGCGAGACGGCAGCGGCTTCGCCTCCGATCTCGAAGCGAGGCTCGCTGCCATGCGACGCGCGCGGGGGGAGGGATCGGGTGCCTGCCATCCTGGCCTGCGTGCTCCATCTTCCGGTGGCAGGGTGCCCCGGAAAGATTAACAGAGCGTGAGTACGCCGGCCGGTGTCAGTCGTCGAACGGATCGCGGACCAGGATCGTGTCGTCGCGCTCGGGAGAGGTCGAAAGCAGAGTGACGGGTGCCTCGACGAGTTCCTCGATCCGGCGGACATACTTGATCGCCGGCGCCGGCAGGTCGCCCCACGAACGCGCGCCGCGGGTCGAGCCGTCCCACCCGCCGATTGTCTCGTAGATCGGCCGTGCCGCTGCCTGCGAGGCACCGCCTGCCGGGAGACGGCGAAAGGTTCGCCCGTCGATCTCGTAGCCGACGCCGATCCTGAGCTCCGTCATCCCGTCGAGAACGTCGAGCTTGGTGAGCGCGAGCCCGTGCACGCCGCCCACCTTGACCGCCTGCCGGACCAATGCGGCGTCGAACCATCCGCATCGGCGCGGACGCCCGGTCACGGTGCCGAACTCGTGGCCGCGCTCGCCGAGCAGCGATCCCGTCCGGTCGTGGAGCTCGGTCGGGAACGGTCCGGAGCCGACACGCGTCGTGTACGCCTTGGCGATGCCGAGCACGAAGCCTGCCGAGCCCGGGCCGACCCCGCTGCCCGTCGCCGCCTGGGCCGCCACCGTGTTGCTGCTGGTGACGAACGGGTAGGTCCCGTGATCGACGTCGAGCATGACCGCCTGCGCGCCCTCGAACAGGATGCGCCGACCGGCCCGTCGTGCCTCGTCGAGCAGTTCCCAGACCGGCTCGACGAAGGGCATGAGCCTCGTGCCGACCGAGCGGAGGTGATCGAGCAGGATCGCCTTGTCGAACACCGGGGCACCGAGACCGGCCAGCAACGTGTTGTGGTGGAGCAGCACCTCGTCGAGCTTGGCGTCGAGCGTCGCCGGTTCGGCGAGGTCGCACATCCGGATCGCTCGTCTCGCGACCTTGTCCTCGTAGGCCGGTCCGATCCCGCGTCCGGTGGTGCCGATCCGGCGGTCGCCGCGCGCGGCCTCGCGCGCCCGGTCGAGGGCTGCGTGCAGCGGCAGGATCAGCGTCGCGTTCTCCGCGATCCGCAGCGTCTCCGGCGTCACGGTGAGGCCCTGCGCCGAGACCCGGTCGATCTCGTCGAGAAGGGCCTGCGGATCGACGACCACGCCGTTGGCGATGATGCCGAGCTTGCCGCGGACGAGCCCGCTCGGAAGCAGGGAGAGCTTGTAGGTCTGGTTGCCGACCACGAGCGTATGGCCCGCATTATGACCGCCCTGGAAACGCACGACGATGTCCGCCCGGCTCGCCAGCCAGTCGACGATCTTGCCCTTTCCCTCGTCACCCCACTGGGCTCCGATCACGGTCACGTTCGCCATTATCCTGGCTCCCGGAGAGCGATCGGCTCGCGGCCCTGAAGAAGGTGCGTGCAGCCGAGACGCCGCGCCTCGACGGACGCCGCCTCGTCCGGAGCCAGTGCCGCGACGGTCGCGAAACCGATCCGCCGGAGCCCGGCCCCGACCGCGGTCGGCGTGCCGTAGGGCAGGAACACACGCCGCCGGCGCGGCCGGCGTGGGGCCGCGCGCAGGATCGCCGCCGGGAACAACGTCAGACCGCAGGCAGGCTCGTCACCGCCATCGCCGCCGCCGTAGCGGCCGCCCCGGCCGAGTTCCTCGTGTCGCCCCGCGGCGTAGATCGCGACGTGAACACCCGTGTGGTAGCGCCAGCCCCGGAACTCGAGCGGATCGATCGTCAGCCGGAGTTCGGGCACCCGGGCGGCGATCGCGTCCACGGTCGCGCGCAGCCGCTCGCAGAGCGCCCGGGCGCGCGGGGGCAGCGCCGCCGTGGCGATCGCCGCCAACGCGCGTCGCGCCGGTCCGGACGCGAGAAGCAGCGCCTCCAGCTGCTCCGCGATCGGGGCGCCATCACGCCTCACCGAGGCGACATCCTTGCGATCGAGGGCGCGCAACAGCCGGTCACGATCGGCCGCCCTCACCCCGCCCTCCTCGATCAGCGTCGGCGCCAGCGACGGCACCGTCAGATCGAAACTCACCCGCTCGACACCGAGCCCCGCCAGCGCCTCCGCACCCACCGCGACCACCTCGGCGTCGGCCTCCGGCCGGTCGATCCCGATCAGCTCGATCCCGGCCTGGGGGATCTGCCGGTCCGACGTGAGCTGGCCGGCCCGGAACGTCACGCACTGCCCCGCATAGGCGAGCCGGAGCGGCCGCGGAGCCGCGGCCAGCCGGGTCGCCGCGATGCGTGCGACCTGCGGCGTCATGTCGGGCCGCAGCCCCATCATGCGGTGGCTCTCGGGATCGACGGTCCGGAACACCGCCTCGGCGACCGCCGCGCCCGAACCGGCGAGGAGACTGTCCTCGAACTCGAGCAGGGGCGGCTCGACCCGCTCGTAGCCGTGTCCGGCAAAGCACGCGCTGAGAGCGGCGACCGCCTCGGCCTCGGCCTCGGCCTCCGGCGGCAGCAGGTCGCGAAGCCCGGACGGCAGGAGCGCGAGACTGGGCCTGCCGTCGGGAGCTCCATCGATCATGGCGTGCCCCCCAGCGCCTCGGCCACCGCCCAGTCGAGCCACGGCAGGACGCGCGCGATGTCGTCGCGCTCGATCGTGGCGCCGCCCCAGAGCCGGAATCCCGCCGGCGCGTCGCGGTAGGACGCGATGTCATGGGCGGCACCCTCGGCGTCGAGACGGCGCACGACGTCCGCCACCAGACGTCTCCTCGCAGCCTCGTCGAGAGGATCGACATCGGGTCCGGCCAGGCGGAGACAGATCGAGGTCGGCGAGCGAAGACGAGGCGCCTCGGCGAGGAACGACGCCCACGGGCTCCGCGCGGTCCACTCCGCCACGAGGGCGAGATTGCCTTCCGCGCGGGCGATCAAGGCCGGCAATCCCCCGAGCCCCTCGGCCCAGCGGAGCCCGTCCAGCGCATCCTCGACGCAGAGCATCGACGGCGTGTTGATCGTGTCGCCCGCGAAGATGCCGTCCAGCAGGCCACGTTCTCCGGTGAGCCGGAACAACTTCGGGAGCGGTCTCGGCGCCGGCGCGGCGGCAAGCCTCGCTGCGGCACGCGGCGAGAGGGCCAGCATCCCATGCGCGGCCTCCCCGCCGAGCGCCTTCTGCCAGGACCAGGTGACGACATCGAGCCGGTCCCAGGGCAGGGTCATCGCGAAGGCGGCCGAGGTCGCGTCGCAGATCGCGAGCCCCGCGCGCGCGGGATCGATCCAGTCGCCGTCCGGAATCCGGACACCGGAGGTGGTGCCGTTCCAGGCGAACACCACGTCGTGCGACCAGTCGATCGCGCCGAGATCCGGGATCGCGCCGTAAGGGGCTTCAAGGACCCGCACCCCGCCTTCGGGGCGGAGCTCGGACGCGAGATCGAACGCCCAGGCGGCGGAGAAGCTCTCGAACGCCAGCACGTCGACCGGGCGGGCGCCGGCGAGCGACCAGAGCGCCATCTCGACCGCGCCGGTGTCCGATCCGGGCACGATGCCGAGCCGCCAATCCGCGGGCATGCCGAGCAGCCGGCGCGACCGGTCGATCACCTCGGCAAGCCGCGCGCGCGACGCGGGGGCCCGGTGCGAGCGCCCGACCAGCGCACCATCGAGGCAGCCGAGCGTCCACCCGGGCCGTTTGGCGCAGGGGCCGGACGAGAAGAACGGCCGCGCCGGCTTCGCCTCCGGCCTGGATCGGGGGGGCATCGTCACCCTGACAATCGGAAGGTGGTTCAAGCGGATGCGAGAGGGGGGATTCGAACCCCCATGCCTTGCGGCGGTCGATTTTGAGCCGACTACGTCTACCGTTCCGTCACTCTCGCGATGACCGGTCCGCCATAGCAGCGGCATCCCCCGCGCGCAAAGCTCCGCCACCGTCGCGGGCGATCCGCGCCTGCACGAACGAGGCGAGCGTCTCGGCACAGGTCGCCGGCGGTCCGGCGGTGGTGTCGATCCGAAGCGCCGGCACGTCCGGCTTCTCGTAGCCGTCGTCGATCCCGGTGAAACCGGGAAGCCGCCCGGCCCGGGCCGCCGCGTAATGTCCTTTCGGATCACGCTGCTCGCAGACCGTGGCGGCGGCATCGACGAAGATCTCGTGGAAAAACGTGCCGCCGAGATCCCGCGCGAGCGCACGCTGCGCCCGGAGGGGCGAGATCAGCGCGACCAGCACCACCAGGCCCTGGTCGGCCATCAGCCGGGCGACGGCCGCGGTGCGGCGGACGTTCTCGGTGCGATCCTCGTCGGAGAAGCCGAGATCCTTGTTGAGGCGCGAGCGGAGCGTGTCGCCGTCCAGCACCACGACATCGACGCCGCGATCGAACAGGAGCCGCTCGGCCGCGCAGGCGAGCGTGCTCTTCCCGGCACCGGGAAGCCCGGTCATCCAGAAGACGCCCCCCTCGTGCCCGCGCCTCGCCGTCCGCTCGCCTGGCGTCACCGCGGACGAGACCGGATGGATCGACTGCGCGGGGCTGATCGGCACCGCTTCGACCAGCGGCGCGCCGCCGACGATCCGGCCATAGGCATCGGCCAGCACGCCGCGGCCGCCGCCGCCACCCGGCCTGAACGGATCGAACACGATCTCCTGGGCCGCCGCCAGCACGATGTCGGCGAAGCCCTCGGGAGGCACACTCGTCGCGGCGGTCTCCTCGGCAGCCCCGGGGTCGTCGATCGGGACGACGCGCTCGATCGCGGCGACGGTCACCGGGACCTCGGCGGTGGCGATGCGGAGACGAAGCTGCTCGCCGATGGCGAGCGCCTCCGGTCGCAGCCAGAACAGCCGGGCACGCACGCGCGACGACCGGGACAGCCGGAAGGCGGGATCGGCCAGCATCTCGCCTCGCTCGACCACGATTTCGGGTTCGAGGACGAGCGCGGTCGACTGCCCGGCGACGGCTTCGTGCACGGGGGGCGAGGCCCAGGCCTCGATGGCGGCCACCCGCGCCTCGACGGCGCCCGCGCCGATGGCGACGCTATCGCCGATCGCGACCCGGCCGCTTTCGACGCGCCCGACCACGACCCGCCGGTCACCCTGCCGGTAGACATCCTGCACCGGCATGCGGAACGGCTGCTCGGCGCGGGACGCGACCGGCGGCACCGCGTCGATCGCCTCGATCAGGGTCGGACCCGTGTACCAGCCCGTCCTCGCCGATCGCTCGGCGATGTTGTCGCCGTGCCGGGCCGAGGCCGGGATCATCGCGACCGCGTGGATGCCCTGCCCTTCCAGGTAGTCCGAGAGGCCCGCAGCGGCGGCGCGGACACGCGCCTCGTCGAAGCCGAGCAGGTCCGCCTTGTTCATCAGCACGATGACGTGCTCGACGCCCACCAGACGCAGCATCACCGCATGCCGGCGCGTCTGCTCCTGCACCCCCTCCGAGACGTCGACGACCAGGACCGACGCGGCCGCGTCGGCGGCACCGGTCACCATGTTGCGGAGGAACTGGCGGTGACCGGGCGCATCGATGATCACGAACGGGCGGGAGCCGATCGCGAACGGCAGCCTTGCCACGTCGATCGTGACGCCCTGGTCGCGCTCGGCCTGGAGGCTGTCGAGCAGGAACGACCACTCGAGCCCGAGCCCCCGGCGCTCGCTCGACGCGCGCGCCGCCTCGACGCGCCCCTCCGGAAGGCTGCCCGTGTCATGCAGCAGGCGTCCGATCAGCGTCGACTTGCCGTGGTCGACATGCCCGACAAACACGATCGGCGTCGGCGGGCGCCCCGCGCCCTCCCGGGCCGAGAACGCCTCGTGCGCGTCCGGCATCACAGATATCCTGCGACACGGAGCCGCTCGAACGCATCCTCGGTCTCGTTGTCGGAGGCGCGACCGGCCCGCTCGGCGGTCCTGGTCGCCCGAAGTTCGTCGATGATCTCGGCGATGGTGGCAGCGCTGCTCGGCACCGGGCTGGTGATGTCCTGGTCGCCGAGCGATCGGTAGCGGCGTCCGTCCCGGGCGAAGTAGAGGTCCACCACCGGGATGTTCTCGCGCTCGATGTAGCGCCAGACGTCGAGCTCGGTCCAGGCGAGCAGCGGATGGACGCG
>CAXUBX010000097.1:0-10988 GCA_964249405.1 uncultured Acetobacteraceae bacterium
GCGGGCTCTCGGCTGTTCATCCGGGCGTCGCGGGCGGTCGCGGCGTCGATCATCGACCGGAACGCGGGATAGGCCGCATCGTAGCGCGCCGACGCCGCCGGATCGGGCGCCACCGTCTCGGTCGCGAGCGCGATGGCCCGCGGATCCGCGCCGCACGCGCCGGCGGCGAGCACGGCGCTTCCGAGTGCCGCCAGCTCCGGCTCGGCGAGGCGGTGGAGCGTGACGCCGAGCGCCGCCGCACGCTGCTGCAGCAGCGACCGCGACCGCGCCCACCCGCCGGTCACGAAGACGGGACCGGTCGTGCCGGCGAGCTCCCCCGCGCGTTCGACGAGGCGGCGGACGTGGAGCGCGCAGCCGTCCATGATCGCGCGGAGCCGCGTTCCGGGATCGGCGTAGGCGGCGAAACGCTCCGGATCCATCCAGGGAAGATAGACCGGATCGCCCGTTTCAGGCCGTCCCAGGACGGGGTCTCCGTCGAGGAAGCGGCGGAGCGGCTCGCCAAGCGGACCCGGGCCGCGCAGGAGCGTCTCGAGCACCGCCGACAGCTCCATCACGCCGAGCCAAGCGGTCCCGTCCCGGGCCACCGGAACGGAGGCTGCGAACAGAGGATCGGCGACGAGGCGTTGCGGCGGTCCCTCGACATAGACCAGCTCCGCAGTGCCCATCGAATCGAGGACGGGCCTGTCCGGCCGTCCGCAGACGAGCGAGGCGGCCATCGGATGGTCGTGGCCTCCTGCCACCACGAGGGTGTCCGCCGACACGACCGGTGGCGTGAGGCGGTTGCTCGCGACGAGCGTGCCAACGACCGTGCCGCCGCTCAGCACCTCGGGAACCCGGGGTGCGCCGCAAGCGGCGAGGAGGGGCGCCACCCAGCTCCGTCCGACCGTGTCGAAGCAGGCGGTTCGCGCGGCGAGCGTGATGCTCATGAAGGCGCGCCGCGTCCAGCGCACGGCCGGATAGTCGGTGAGCGCGACCCAGCACGAGGCGGCATCGAGGCGCTCGGGCCGGTGCGCGTGGAGCCAGGCCCATTTCGCTGCCGTCCGCGTGAGGTCGACCGGCACCGGGAGGCGGACCTCCGACCAGACGGGCTCCGCCGCCATCGCCACCGCGACCCGAGCCGCCCGGCGGTCGTTCCATGGGATCGCGAGATCCAAGGGGCGAAGATCGGCGCCGAGCGGCAACCCGTCCTCTCCCGTCCCGGCCACCGCGATCGCCGCGATCGGGCGGCCGAGCGACGCGCCCCGGTGGGCGTCGCCGATCATCGTCTCGACCAAGTCGACGAGCGCGTCGGCATCCGTGCAGGGACCGATCCCATCCGACAAGCGGGGCGTCGGACGGGAGACGCGCGCCAGCACCGCGCCGTCGGCCGCGAGCAGCAGCACCTTGGTGTTGGTCGTCCCGAGATCGACGCCGCACCAGACCGCGCCGCGCCGGTGGTCCGCCGCCATCACGCCTCGTGCGCCTCACCAGATCCGCTGATGGCGCTCGCGCGCGATCCGCGACAGCTCGGACATCATCTCGGCCGCTTCGGAGGGATTGCGGGACCATACGTTCCGCCCGACGATCAGCCCCTGCGCGCCGGCGCCGACCGCGTCCTGCACCTCGCGGAGCGCGTGCTTGAGGTCGCCCTCGAGGAGGGGGCCGCCCGCGATCACCAGCGGCACCTTGAGCTCGTCGACGAGCCGAGCAGTCGCCTCGGCTCCCGGGAACGCGATCTTGATGATGTCCGCACCGAGATCGTAGGCGATGCGGGACACCTCGAACTCGATCGCCAGCACCTCCTTCGTCCGCTCGGCACCGATCAGCACCGGCTCGATCATGACCGGCATCTGCCAGCGTCCGGCCTCCGAGATGACGCGGCCGAGCCGTTCCGTCAGCATCACCTTCTGCTCGTGCGGGACATTCCAGGGCATCAGCAGCTTCACGCAGTCGACACCGAGCCGGACGGCGTCTTCGACCGACGCGATCAGGTTGCCGAAGCCCCGCGTCGCATCCGTGATCGGCCAAAAGGAATCGATCGCCATCACGCGCGAGAGCGCGCCCTTCTGGCCGAGCTCGACCTGGGTCTGCTTGACCAGGCCCGGGCTCATCATGAAGCCGGTGGCGCCGCGGGTCGACAATGTGCCGAGAACCTCCACCGGGTTCTCGAGGCCCTTCATCAGGGCCCGCGGGAAGATCAGGCCGTGATCGATCGGGCAGATGATCGCCGCCTGCTCCGCCGGGAACAGGCGCTGCATGCGGTAGGACATCGCGAGGTTCGGGACATTCCGGTGTTCGGACATGGGCAAGTCTCTCCTGGTTAGATGCCGGTCAGAACGTCAGCTGCGTCTTGACCGAGTGTGGCGCGCGCGCGGTGTCGAGGGCGTCCGCGAAGTTCCAGACTAAGACCCGACCGGTGACGAGATGGGCCACCCGGTCCGCGATCTCCGGCATCAGGGCGACCGCCTCGGGAAACTTGTCTGCGAGCGAGTTCGATCCGATGATGCTGATCTCGCGGTCGAACACGGCGAAGGGCTGGAGCGCGATCCGATCGGTCGGCGCGAGCACGCCGACCTGCATCCAGACACCCATCTTCTCGAGCCGGTCCATCACGTCGGCGGCCGCGGCTTGCGCGCCCGACGCCTCGAAGATCACGTCGAAACGTTCGGACCCGATCGCGTCGGGCTTGACGACGCGATCGGCCCCGATCGCGCGGGCGATCGCGTGCTTGGGAGTGGCCGGATCGGCGACCCAGATCTCGCCCGGCGCGACCTGCTTCGCGACCAGCACGATGAGCAGGCCCATGACGCCGCTGCCGAGCACGAGGATGCGCTTGTCCCGGAGGCGCCCGGCCCGCGCGACCGCATTGCACGCGCACGCGAGCGGCTCGATCAGCGCGCCGGTTCCGGCGTCGAGCGACAGCGGTAGGCGATGGGCGCAGCGCGCCGGGACCGCGACCTGCTCGGCGGCCGCCCCCGGGCGCGTCACGCCGATAACCGCGAGATGCGCGCAGAGGTTGGGTCGCCCCGCCTCGCACCACCGGCAGCGCCCGCAGGCGATGTTCGGATCGGTAGCGACCAAGTCGCCCTCGGCGAACCCGGCGACGTCGCGACCCATCGACACGACGCGGCCGGCGAATTCGTGGCAGGGCACGACGGGGAAGACCGCCTGCGGAAACTCCCCTTTCACGATATGCAGGTCGGTCCCGCATATCCCGCCCGCGAGTGGTGCCACGATCAGCTCGTCGGCCGCGGGAACCGGGCGGGGCACGTCCCGGATCCCGATCCTCTGGTCCAGGCCGACGAAGACGGCCCGCATGTGGTCATGAGGCAAGGCGATGATCCCTGGTTGCCGGTTCACTTGACGGAGCCGAAGGTCAGGCCGCGCACGAGGCTGCGTTGCGCCGCCCAGCCGGCCGCGACGACCGGGATGTTGACGAGCGTCGCGACAGCGGCGACCTGGGCCGTGTAGAGCCTGCCGAAGCTCAGGAACTTCTCGAGGAAGATCGGCAGTGTCCCGGTCGTGCTCGTGAAGTTGACGGCGAGGAAATACTCGTTCCAGGCGAAGATGAAGCAGAGCAAGGACGTCGACGCGAGGCCCGGCCGGATCAGCGGCAGGATGATGTCGACGATCTCGCGCGACACCCCCGCTCCGTCGAGCCTTGCTGCTTCCAGCAGCTCGCGCGGCAGCTCGATCATGAACGACCGGGTCATCCAGACCGCGAGCGGGAGATTGATCCCGACATAGAGCAGCACGAGCACGGATCGCGTGTCGAGCAGGTCGAGATCGCGTGCAATCAGGTAAAGCGGCACGATCCCCGCAGCTGCCGGCATCATCTTCGTCGAGATGAAGAAGAACAGCACGTCCTTCGACTTCGGGACCGGCCGGATCGCGAGCGCGTAGGCGGCCGGGACGGCGAACAGGACGACAATGACCGTCGAGACGCCGGCGGCAAGCAGCGAGTTCCAGCCGAACGACATGAAGCCCGCGTCGAACGCGGCCCGATAATGCGAGAAGGTCGGCGCGAAGACGAGGCGCGGCGGGAACGCGATCGCCTGCTCCTCGGTCTTCAGGCTGGTGATCACCATCCAGAGGATCGGGGAGAACATCAGCAACCCGCCGCACCAAGCGGCGATCGCGGCCGGACTGAAACGACTCGGTTGCCGCGGCGATGGACTCCTCATCGCCCCTCCTCGCGCATGATCCCCGACACGAGGCGGAGCAGCGGTAGCACCAGCGCGATCGCGATCAACAGCGCGATCGTGGCGTATGCCGACGCGTGCCCGATGTTGAAGGCGCCGAACGCCTGTAGGTAGACGTAGTAGGAGAGATTGGTGGTGGCGAAGGCTGGCCCGCCCGCCGTTAGCTGCGAGATCGCCGCGAAATTCTCGAGGACGTAGATCGAGACCAGCAGGGCCGACAGTTCGAGAAACGGCCGGAGATGCGGCAGCACGAGGCCCGCGAAGATCTGCCACGGTCGTGCGCCGTCGACCAGCGCCGCCTCCTCGAGTTCCTGTGGGAAAGACTGCAGGCCGGCGAGCATGATCATCAGTACGAAAGACGACCATTGCCACGCCGAGACAATCACCACCGACGCCATGGGATACTGGCTGAGCCAGTTCAGCCGTCCGAGCCCGAGCGAGGAGGTAATCCACCCGATTATCCCAAAACTGGGATCGAACAGGGCCGCCTTCCAGAACAGGGCGGCCGCCACCGGCATGATAAAGAACGGCGTGACCGCGAGCGTGCGGACCAGCGCGCGCCCGGGAAACGATCGGTTGAGGCCGATCGCAAGAGCGGTCCCGACGAGGAGCGAGAGGAGCACGATCGACCCGGTCATGACGGCCGTGTTCTCGACCGTCCGGAGGAAGGTGCCGTCGCCGAACGCGTATACGTAGTTGCGAAAACCAACGAAGTGCGGGGGACGGATCGCGAGCAGATTCCAGCGGAGCAGGCTGTAGTAGATCGTCATGACGAACGGAATCTGCGTCAGCGCGATCACCACGACCAGCGACGGGAGCAGCGGCAGGTATCTCGACCAGCTTCGCCGCCGTGAGACCGGCCGCTCTGCGCTCGCGGCTCTTCCCGCGTGACCGGAACCGGCCAGGGCGGACATCGGCGCGTCCATTGTGCGCGTCCGCGCGCTCGTCAGTCGCCGTATCCGGCATCCTCCATGATCTTCGAGACGCGGTCCTGACTGGTCCGGAGCGCTTGGTCCACGGTCATCGAGCCGCTGATCGCGCCGGCGATCTGCTGTGACACGAAATCGCCGATTTGCTCGAATTCAGGGATCGAGACGTATTGCACGCCGGTATAGGGGACCGACTGCACCGTCGGATGCATCGGATCCGCGTGATCGATCGAGGCGAGCGTCAGGGCCGAGTAGGCTTCGGTCGCCTTCTGATAGGCCGGGATGGCGTAGGTCGAGTGGCGCGAGCCCGGCGGAACGTTGTTCCAACCGGCCTTCTCGCCCGCGAGCTTGATGTAGTCGGCGCTCGTCGCCCAGGAGATGAAGGCCCAAGCGGCATCCTGGTGGCGGCTGGTCTTCGGGATCGAGAGTGCCCAGGACCACAGCCAGCCCGAATAGGGCTTCACCTCGGAGGGCGCGAGCGCGAAGCCGATGTTGTCCTTCACGGACGGCACGGCCTGATCGAGCGCCGGACCCGCGAACACCGTGTCATCGTACCACATGGCGGCCTTGCCCTGCGTGAACAGCTGTAGGCATTCCTGCCAGCCATCTTTCGCGGCGTCCGGCTCGCCCGAACGGCGGAGCAGATCGACGTAAAACTGCACCGCCTTTTCCGTGTTTGGCGACGTAAGCTGCGGCCTCCATCTCATGTCGAACCACCGTCCGCCGAATGTGTTGATGACGGTGGTGATCGCGGCGAGATTCTGCCCCCAGCCCGGCACACCGCGCAGGCAAATGCCTGCAACTCCGTCCGACGGCAAATTCAACTTGGCGGCGTACGACGCGACCTGGTCCCACGTGGGATGGGCTGGCATCGTGATCCCGGCCTTCTGGAACAGATCCTTGCGGTAGAATAGGAACGACGACGACCCGTAGAAGGGCAGGCCAAACATGTTGCCCTTGTAGCGCATCAGGTCGGCGATCGGCTTGAGCAGGTCGCCGGCGTCGTAGGACGGATCACCAGGAAGATCTTTGCGCGACAGGTTGACGATCCAGCCTTTCTGCGCCCAGAGCGGAACTTCGTAGCTGCCTATCATAACGACGTCGAACTGTCCTGCGTTCGTTGCCACGTCCTTGAGCACGGTGGGCCGAAGCTCGTTTTCAGGCAGCGTGTCGAAGCGCACCCGGATGTGCGGGTGCGTCGCGTAGAACGCGCCGACCAGCTTCTCGGCCGTCTCCATCTGTGGGTTGGCGGCCATCGCGACGGTCAACGTGATGTCGCCGGCCGCGAGCGCGTGGTCTCCCGCGCCTACGGACGCGGCCGACGCGACGAGAGCCGCTAGCCCGAGCGTCCGCGCGCCGCGCCTGGGCGGACGCGGTGCAAGTCTGGAATTCGTCCTGTCCACGATTGTCCTCCCTCTGCGTTCTCTTTTTCTCAGTCTGCCCCGTTCGTTCTCAGCCTCTGCCGCCCGTCGCGACCTGAACCTGGATCGATACATCGATCACGTCGCTGTTCAGCCACGAGGTGTAGTAGTCGTAGGCTTTCTCGCGCGCATCCCAGGTCACCGAGCGCACGAGCAGCAGCGGTGAGCCGACCTCGACCTTGAGATGTGCCGCGAGAGTCGGCGTCGCGGCCGCAGCACTCAGCGACCGGCGGGCGCCCCCCTCCGCCCAGCCCGCTTTCCGGATCAGCCGGTTTAGCGAGGCTCGGCCGTCGAGCTGGCTCGCGTCCCCGATGACCGTCCGCAGCTCAGGAAGGAGGTAGTTCCGGGCGAACAGCGCGAGCTGCCCGTCGACCCAGCGCAGGCGCTCGAGCATGATCCCTTCGCTGCGCGGCGCGAGGCCGAGCGCCTCGCAGGCCTCGTCGGGCAGGGGATCGAACAACACGCCCAGCACCTTTGTACAGATATCCCGGTTCTCGTGCGCCGCCTCGCTCTCGGAGAACCCGCCCGCGAATTGCACCATCCAGCCCGGATGCTCGTCGCGGCAGACGAAGGCGCCCCGGCGCTGGACCAACCTGATCTTGCCGTTGGTCTCCAAAAGTCGAAGCGATTCCCGCACCGTCGAGCGGGACAGATCGTAGGTCCGACACAGCTCAACCTCGCTGGGCAGCCGGTCGCCGGCGACGTATTGGCCTTTGTCGATGTGGTCCGTCAGCAGCCGCCCGAGCTGCAGGTAGTAAGGTTCCGATGATGCCCGATCGATCGCCAAAGAGCTCGCCTCCGTCGTATCCTTGGACCGCGTCGTACGGACCAGCCGGACGGTCTGGACCATTCACCTCAAACGACTTTCTTGTCAATCGTTGGTTGTGTGTCAGTCCGAAATCCTTCCGGCACCGACCGACACGCCCCTAGCCCGAATAGCGGCCGTAACCGGATCTCGATCCAGCTCTCCGCAAGCGTACGCCCATTGCGGCTGAAGCGGCCGATCCCCGTGTGAGCACAGGAATCGTGGACGCGAACGCGCCTGCCGGAATTCTTCCGACCGGGGCAAGCTCCAGTCCGAAGACTCACAATGACCCTAGACCAAGCTTTCCCGGGTTCATGATGCCACGGGGGATCGACCGCCGCCTTAATCGATCGCAGCGTGTCGAGACCGCATCATGCTCAGGTTCCAGCCCGCGCAGTTCGCCCGCGAAGGTCTTTGGCGAGTCAAGAGTCACGGTCGTGCCTGGACCGGCGATCCGGTCGACATGGACATGCCGCACGAACCGGCGAGCGACACCGGCTGAGTCTCCGACGGCACACGAGGAGCGAAGACGGCCGAGGTTGTTGTGACGAAACTATATCGATGTGACACGGAGATCGCGCCCGTCGAAGGATAGGGTCCGGTTGGCCGCCCGCTCGGGATCGGCCTCGATCCTTGGACGGTGACCAAGCACGCATGTCGACTTCCGCCTCCGCGCGCCGCGATGCGGCGTCCGCGACCGTGCAGCAGCTGCGCCTTCGCCTGCTTGACCTGACCGGCCGCAATCCGCTCGTCACCTTGACCACGGCAGCCGCGACGGCCTCTAAGGTGTTCGTATGATCGAGGGCAGCGACCGCAAGGACGGCGTCGCTCGCGATCCCGGAGGTAGCGTCGAGGCGCAGCAGCCGGTAAGCCTCGTGGACGAGCCGGTCGTTGAAGGAACGGGTCCGTCGGGCGACGTTCGCCAGGGGGTCCGGAAGGGTCGTGAGGACGTGCTTGCCCTCTTGCGGCAGATGCCCGGCGTCGTGTCGGCCGCGCGAAAGCTGGCAGCGGACGGGAAGATCTACCGTGCGCTCGTCACGCGCGAGAACGTTCACCTGCTTCGCGAAATCGCCAAAGGGATCGTGAGGTTCTCGCTGCGGGGCGCCCAGGGACGGTTCGTCGAGAACGTCGACCTCCTTCCGGTCCCATCCGACATCGCCGGTGCGCTGGCCTCGATCGCTCTCCAGGCGTTGCTGACCGAGATATCCGCCAAGCTCGCGGCGACCGCTCGAGGCATCGACGATCCTCGATGAGCGGCTAAGGGCGAATTATGAGGGAGCCGTCCGAGGAGCCATCGGTGCTACGATCACCGCACGAGCGCTTCGAAATCCGGAAGAGAGGCGATCGAGACTCATTTCCGATTGCGGCAGACTTGAAAGCGAGACCTGCACACTCGCCGAGCAGACGAGATTGAGCATAGGCCGGATGGCCGAAGCCAGGACGACGTTCCGCGACGGCTTCAGAGGATCGGGGATCGAGAACGCGTGGGCGTCGTATGACGTCGTGCGGATAGAGCTCGCGCTGCTCGGAGAGGCCCTGAAGCTCTTGGTGAGCAGCTACGTCGACCTCGGCGAATCGGAATTGGCGCGCGCGTCATTCACCAACGTCTCTGACCGATTGGGCGAAGGATCGCTCCGGCTCGCGGCGGATAGGGCGAGACTGCTGCCTTATCAGCTAGAAAAGGGAAGTCCCGAGGCTCCGTTCGAGACCTTCCTTGCCATCTTGCCGAGCGTCAGGACTCGTCTGGAGACGTTCGAGAGCGGTGACATACCTCCAATCGAATTGGAGTTCCGGATGACAGAGCTGATCCGATGACCGACGCAGGAAGTGCGAGGGCTCGTTCCTGCGCTTGCGGGCGCCCCCTCCGCGACAGGGAGAAGCGCTGTCCGCACTGCACCCGCGTCCGTTCATCGACGATGAAAGGGTTGATGCTCAAGGGCGGCGCGATGGCAGTTTCGGTCGCTCTCGGCGTCATTTCAAAAGGTAAGGTCAAAGGCTGGCTCAGATCCTGATCCGCTCGTCGGCTCGCTCGCCAGACCGAGCCAGACAAGATGTCGGGCCATCCCCACGTAGCTCGATCGACCACGCTGGGTCGCCTTCTCGAGCTCTCTACAGGAACATACGACATCGCCTACTGCGGCTCGATCTCCGGCCCGCGATTGCACGGGATGCGGATCGCTCGATCAGACCCGTCCTGAACCGCTCGCTCATGGCGGTCGGGGCGCTGCTCGCGGTCGGCAGCTTCGCGCGCCCTCCCGACCCCGCTCCATGCACCGGCTTCCTGCCCGGCGACCGCCTTCCCGCGATCCGGACGAAGGATGCCCGACAGGCCGTGTTGGTGTGCCACGGCGGGTACATGGCCCTGGTGTCCCGTAGGACCCGCGACCCGGTCTGGTCTGCCGAGCACCTGACCCGGTCCGGCCTGCTCGCTGCAGCTCGCCTTCGGTGGCGGCGGCTGACGGATGCCGCCGCGTTCGCGATGACGATCCACGCCGACCAGGTCCGGAAGGGCGCGAACACGCCCTATCTCGGGCATCTGCTCGGCGTGGCGAGCCTCGTGCTCGAGAACGGCGGCGACGAGGATCAGGCGAGGGCGGGTCTGCTGCACGATGCCGTCGAGGATCAGGTGGCGCACCAGGAACCGATGATCCGGGAACGCTTCGGCGGTCGGGTCGCGGATATTGTCCTGGGCTGCACGGACGCCGACACGTTGCCGAGCCGCCATGGCGCGAGCGCAAGGAGCGCTACGTCTGCCATCTAGCTAGGTCGAGCGGATGAACCGGACCATCAAGGAAGCCACCGTCCAGCGCTACCACTATGACGACGGCGAACAGCTCCGACGGCACCTCGACCAGTTCGTCAGCGCCTACAACTTCGGCCGACGCCTCAAGACCCTGAAGGGACTCACACCCTACGAAGCCATCTGCCGCACATGGCAAAGCGAGCTAGACCGAAATCGGCCTGACCCGAATCGGAGCCTCTTCCGGCGCGGGTGCGTGGTGTGGTTCATCGGTTCCGGTGTGGACCGGAGGCGATGATGGGATGGCGGCTCGGTCAGGCTTACGGGCAGGACTTGCGGGACCGTGTTCTGGCGGCAGCCGGAGCGGTCCGAGCGGTGGCGGCACGGTTCGGCGTCAGCCCCTCCTACGTGGTCAAGGTGCGGGCGCGGGCGCGTGACCACGGCGACACCATGCCGGGACGGCAGTGCAACCACGTTCCGGCGCGGTTGGCGGGCCTGCACGACGTGTTGCGGGCGAGAGTGGCAACGCAAGGGGACGCGACGCTGGCTGAGCTGCGCGACTGGATGCGGGCCGAGCACGGCGTCTCGGTGAGCCACCAGGTGATGTGGAAAACACTGCGCGAGCTCGGGCTGACGCTGAAAAAAAGTCGCAGCACGCGGCCGAACAGGACCGACCCGACGTCGCCGAGGCGCGTGCCGCCTGGCGCGCGGCGCAGCCCGACGTGGATCCCGACAGGCTCGTCTTCATCGATGAAACCTGGGCCAAGACCAACATGACGCGCACACGCGGTCGGGCGCCCCGCGGTCATCGGCTGATCGCGGCAATACCTCACGGACACTGGAAGACCAGCACCTTTGTCGGCGCGCTGCGCACGAGCGGGCTGACCGCGCCGGTGGTGATCGACGGCGCCA